>JAFSPR010000098.1 GCA_017451395.1 Bacteroidales bacterium | reverse complement strand
TGATGGGAATGTTCTTCTCACAGGCTGCAACTACCCAACTGTCCTTGGGATCTATCTCCTAGTACTGCTCAAGGACGCCGCTGCGGATCATCTGATAGATGAACTCGTAGGGTAGATAGCGCTTGCCCTCTGCCTTTGCCTTGTCCCAGACCTCTACAAGGTGCTTTTCCAGACGGCGGAAAGCCTCTTCCTCCGGGATACAGGTGTCTGTAACACGGTTGTAGTGGTTGTCAAGGAGTTCCTGCTCCTGCTTGGGAGTGAGGTCACGGTAACCTGGAACCCTGTAATAGTGGCTGTGGGCCACAAGGTTCATAATGTCCTCCTCAAGGTTGTTTGCGCTGCAGCATACAAACGCAATCTTGTCCTGGCGGATCATCTCTGCAAGAGTGAGGCCAAGTTCTGCGGTGGACATTGCGCCGGCCATAGCCAGGAACATCTTGCCACCCTTGTTCAGGAGGTCTTCATAAGCCTTTGCGGCGTCTACCAGCGCTGCGGAATTGAAATGACGGTAATTGTGGGTAATAAACTGAGAAATAGGACCCTTTTCCATTTTATTTGTTGTTTTTAAGTTCTTTCGTTTTCAAACGTACAAATTTACGCATTTTTTTCAGTAAATTTGCAAACTTTAATTAAAGAATGAATCTGTTCCCCAACATAGAAAAGGCCTACACCAAGGACCGGCTCACCGCCCGCGACGCCCAGAGGCTCGCCCAGTTCATCGCTTTTGGACCTATAGTTTTCCAGGCAAGCCGCCTGATGCTTAAGTTCGGCATCCTGGAAGCCCTGAGGGACAATCCCTTAACCCTTGAAGAGGTGGCGGGGAAGGCCGGCATAAGCATCTATGCCGCCAAGGTCCTCCTGGAAGCGTCCCTTTCTATCGGCACCGTTGTCGTAGACACTGAAACGGACAAGTTCTCCATCACCAAAACCGGATGGTTCCTCCTGACGGATCCTTCAACCCGCGTCAACATGGACTTCAATCACGACGTAAACTATGAAGGTTTCTTCCATCTGGAAGAGGCCCTGAAGGAAGGCCGTCCGGCGGGTCTTGACCATTTCGGCAACTGGCCCACAATATATGAGGGGCTCTCCTCCCTGCCTCCGCAGGTCCAGAAGAGTTGGTTCGGCTTTGACCACTTCTACTCAGACCATTCCTTCCTTCAGGCCCTTCAGATAATATTCTCATTCAAGCCCCTGAGGATTATGGACGTAGGCGGCAACACCGGAAGGTTCGCCCAAAGGGCCGTGGCGTTCAATGAGGACGTAAAGGTCACAATAGTGGACCTTCCCCAGCAGATAGCCCTTATGAGAAAGGCCGTTGCCGGGATGCCCGGAGAGGAGAGGATTGACGCAAGGCCGATGAACCTCCTTGACAGGAGCAACCGGTTCCCCTCGGACGTGAATCCTGACATAATCTGGATGAGTCAGTTCCTGGACTGTTTTGCAGAGGATGAGATCCTGTCAATCCTCACCCGCGCAGGGAAGATTATGAAGCCCGGAGCAAGGCTCCTTGTTATGGAAACCTTCTGGGACCGCCAGAAGTATGAGCCGGCCTCCTTCTGCCTCACTATGACAAGCCTGTATTTCACCGCAATGGCAAACGGCAACTCCAAGATGTACCACTCGGACGATATGATACGTCTTGTCAGGGAAGCCGGCCTTGAGGTTGAAGCCATCCACGACGGCCTTGGCCAGGGGCACAGCATTCTTGTATGTAAAACCTTAAATCAGCAGTAGTTATGAGTATCGAAGAGATTAATGAGAAGGTAAAGAACTTCCTTGTGGAAGACCTTGAAATTGAAGAAGAGAAAATTGAAGGCGGCGCACGCCTCAAGGAAGACCTGGGAATAGACTCCCTGGAAATAGTGGACGTGGTTGTCCTGGTTGAAGACCAGTTTGGATACAAGATGAAGCCCGAGGATTTCAAGGAACTTCATACCCTGGACCAGTTCACAAAGTTCATTCAGGATCACATTGCCTAAAGCGGAGCATAGCGCCTGGACGGGAAAGACTGACGGTACGCCCTGGATGCAAAGAGCGCTCATAGGGCTCTACCGCATACTGCCCCTGTGGCTCCTGTACGGCGTGATGGCCCTTGTGATTCCTTTCTATATCCTCCTTGACGGCAAGGGACGCCTCTCATCCTGGCGTTTTTTCCGCAGAAGGATTGGATACGGCCGCCTTAAAAGCACCATCCACGTATACCTCAATATGTTCAATATGGGGATGGTGGTCCTGGACCGCTTTGCCGCCTATGCCGGAAAGAAGTTCTGTGTGGAGAGGGAAGACAACAGTCTTTACCAGGTCTACTGCGGCAGGGACGAAGGCTTTGTGATACTCAGTTCCCATATCGGCAACTATGAGATGGCGGGGTACACCCTCCTCAGCCCCAAGCATATGAACGTGCTTGTGTATGCCGGAGAAACCGCCACCGTTATGTCAAACAGGGAACGGATGTTCGAGGGCTGCAACGTGACGATGGTCCCGGTAAGCGAGGATATGTCCCACCTTTTCAGGCTCAACAGCGCTCTGGCTCAAGGTGAGGTTGCGTCTCTTCCCGCCGACCGCGTTTTCGGCTCTTCCAAGGCCGTCAGATGCAGTTTTATGGGGGCCGATGCCTCCTTCCCCGCAGGGCCCTTCACCCTTGCGCATTCAAGGGAGGTGAGCGCGCTTGCCGTTTTCTGCGTGAAAACGGGCCTCAAAAGGTACAAGGTGATTCTCCACCCCGTGGCCGGCGGCAGCGTCAGGGAACTGGCGCAGGCGTTTGCCAAGGAAGTTGAGAACGTGGTGAGGCGGTGGCCTGACCAGTGGTATAATTTTTACGATTTTTGGGCATAGATGAAGCCTTTTGAAGATATAGACGTGGATATGCTGCTTCCCCAGCAGCCGCCTTTCCGTTTCGTGGACTCCCTGTTGTCATACACGGAGGAAGACACCGTGGTGCATCTTACGGTGGGTTCCGGCCATATGCTTATGGACGGGGACACCCTCAGCGCGGCCGGGCTCCTGGAGCATATGGCCCAGGCCAGCGCCGCCCGCTCAGGCTACCGCCAGCGCTTTGTGCTGAATCTGCCTGTATCAATCGGCTATATCGGCCAGGTGAAGAAATACCGCATTGAAAGGCTCCCCAAAAAGGGAGAGGAACTTACCACCACCGTGCACCTTGTGCAGGACTTTTTCAATGTCTCAATGACGGACATAGAAGTAAGGGCAGGTGAAGAACTGATTGCATCAGCATCCTTAAAATCGGCGCAGGCATCGCAGTGACAAAGGTTTATTGCATAGGGAAAGGGCTTGTGACCCCGCTTGGAAACACCGTAGAGGAGGTGTTTGAAGCGGCGCGTGAAGGCCGCAGCCGCCGTCTCTTTGAAAGGGACGGATTCTCCGGCGCATCCTTCTTTGACAGGATAGCCATAGAGGCCGCCCAAAAGGCCATCCAAGGCATTGAAATAACGCCCCGCACCGGCCTTGTCCTCTCCACCACAAAAGGGAACATTGAGCATATAGGTAAGGCCGATATCTCCCTTGCCGCCAGCGCCCGATCCATAGCAGATTCGATCGGCATTAAAACTTCTCCCATAGTGGTTTCAAATGCCTGCATTTCCGGCATCGCCGCCCTCCTTCAGGGCGTGAGGATGATCCGGAGCGGGGAGTATGACTCCGTGGTGGTAGTAGGCGCAGAGGTCCATTCAGACTTTGTCCACAGCGGTTTTGACTGCCTGAAAGCCCTCTCTCCGGAGCCCTGCAGGCCCTTTGACAAGGACCGCCGGGGGCTCAATCTTGGAGAAGCCGCCGCGGCTATGGTCCTGTCGGCCCGGGAAGGGGAGTGGGAAATATCGGACGGCGTCATAAGAAATGACGCAAACCACATTTCCGGCCCGTCCCGCACCGGTGAAGGCTGTTACAAATGCCTCAGGTATGTGATGGAAGGCGTCAATAAGGAAGACATAGCCTTTATCAGCGTCCACGGCACCGCAACACCCTATAACGACGAAATGGAGTCAATAGCGCTCTACCGCGCCGGGCTTTCGGATATCCCCGTCAATGCCCTCAAAGGCATTTTCGGCCACACCCTTGGCGCCGCCGGAATACTTGAGGCAATTGTCTCTATGGCGGCGTTTGAAAAGGGAATCGTCCTTCCTACAAAAGGATTCTCGGAGATGGGAGTCACTTATCCCGTGAATGTATCGGCCAAGGAACGCCCGGCAGGCGGGAAACTCTTTGTGAAACTCCTTTCCGGCTTCGGCGGAGTAAACGGCGCAATGGTTTTCAGAAAAGGAGGTGCCCAATGAAGAAAGAAGTAAGCATTCCCTCAGGCGCCAACCTTACCGCCATTTACAGGGAACTTGTGGGTAACTACCCCAAGTTCTTCAAGATGGACACCCTCTCAAAACTTGGCTTCCTCCTTACGGAGATGCTGGTTGGGGAGGAGGAGGGCCGATTCACCCCCCGCGAGGACCGCGCTGTGCTTGTTTTCAGCCGCAGCGGCTGCCTTGCGAACGACCTCAATTACGCAAAGAGCATGGAGGAGGAATTCCCGTCCCCCGCGCTCTTTGTCTACACGCTTCCAAACATAGTTGCCGGAGAGATTTCAATAAGGAACAAGTACGAGGGGGAGACATCGGCATACGTTTTGGAGAAATATGACCGGCCGCTCATTGACGCCATCGTGCGCCAGGCGTTTCAGGACAGGATAACCCGTGACGCCATTGTGGCCTGGATAGACTGCCCCTCGGATTCAGAGTGGACGGCCCTGGCTTGGATAGAAACTAAAGACTGAATATGGACAATTTAATCAACGAACTTAAGCTCAAGATTATCGATTCACTGAATCTGGACGGAATGACTCCGGAAGATATTGATGACAACGCCCCTCTCTTTGGAGACGACGGCCTTGGACTGGATTCAATTGACGTCCTGGAGCTCATTGTACTTATGGAAAGGAACTACGGCATCCGCCTGGATTCTCCTTCAAAAGGCAAGGAGGTTTTCCGCAGCGTAGCCGTGATGGCAAAATACATTGCAGAAAATAGGACCAAGTAGGTTAGTGGCCTTCAAGATTGTCATAACTGGGTCGGGCGTTGTGAGCGCCCTTGGCTGCGGCAAGGCCGTGAGCCTGGATGCTCTGCGCTCCTGCCGCAGCGGCATAGCCCCCGTGAAGTACCTCAAAGGCGGCCCTGAAGGCCTTCCGGTGGGGGAGGTTCCGCTTTCAAATGAGGAGATGGCGGCTAAAGCCGGCGTTCCGCTTTCCAAGGCCGCGCAGTGGCCAAGGACAACGCTTATGTCCATCCTGGCGCTCCAGGAAGCCCTCTCAGAAGCAGGAATATCCTCCAGGGAGAGGCTTTCTTCCGCAAAAAAATCTCCAGAAAGCCTCTCCCTTGCGGATATTCCCGTTATAGGAGGGACAACTGTCGGGGGAATGGACGTTACGGAGAGGATTTACCCAAGGGTGTCGGCGCTTCACAGCTGCGGAGCGTCAACGGACCTTGCGGTGGAGTTCCTTGGAGGGGCAAAGTTTTCTACAACGCTTTCCACGGCGTGTTCATCGGCCACAAATGCCATTATCTATGGGGCAAACCTTATCCGCAGCGGTAAGTTCCAGCGCGTGGTGTGTGGCGGCAGCGAGAGTCTCTCGGCATATCATTTCCACGGCTTCAATTCCCTTATGATCCTGGATAAGGAGCCCTGCAGGCCGTTTGACGCCACAAGGGCGGGCCTTAACCTAGGAGAGGGCGCGGCGTATCTGGTGCTGGAAACGGAAGAGAGTGCCTTGAGGCGCGGGGTAAAGCCTATCGCCGTTCTTAGCGGCTGGGGCAATGCCTGCGACGCTTTCCACCAGACGGCGTCGTCCCCTGACGGGGAGGGGGCTTTCCTTGCGATGAAAAAGGCCCTTGAGATGGCGGGGCTTGATGTATCGGCCATAGATTATATCAATGCCCACGGCACCGGAACGCCAAATAACGATGCCTCCGAGAGCGCTGCAATAAGGCGTATCTTCGGCGACAATCTTCCGCCTGTTTCCTCCACAAAATCCTTTACAGGGCACACTACAAGCGCTTCAGGCTCCATTAAGGCAGTGTTCTGCCTCCTGGCACTTGAGAATGGTTTTGTGCCCCGGCAACTTAACTGGAGCGCGCCGGATCCTTCCTGCATCGTTCCCCAAACGGAGCCCCTTGAGAAGGACCTGAGGCACATCCTCTGCAATGCCTTCGGCTTTGGCGGCAACGATTCTTCAATTATCCTGTCGGCCTATGATGCGTAACGTGAAAATACTCTCCATAGTGTCCCTCGGGAAGGAAGACCCTCCCTTCAGGGAGGTTATCCCTCCTATGGAGGCCCGCCGTATGGGGAGGCTCCTCAAAAGGGCTCTCTGGTGCTCCGTAAAGGCTCTTGAGAAGGCCAACGTAAAGGTTCCGGATGCCATTATCACGGCTACGGACTACGGATGTATGGAAAACTCGGAATTCTTCCTGAACGGGATGCTTGGCATTGAAGATGCCGCAATGAGGCCCGTCCATTTTATGAATTCCACCCACAATACAATTGGCTCCGTGATTGCCATAAAACTTGGCTGCCACGGCTACAATGCAACTTATTCACACCCCGGAAGGTCTCTTCTCAGCGCCCTTGAGGACGCCGTGATGCAAATCGGCCTGGGAGATATTGACACCGCCCTCGTAGGCTGGTACGACGAACGTACGGAGAAAATGGATGCTTCCGGATTACCAGGCTCCGAGAGGGCAATAGCAGTAGTTTTATGTTCAGACTGATTTTTCTTGCCGTCACCCAGGCGCTTCTTATGTGCACCTGCCAGTCGCTGTTCAAGGTTGCCAGTGACAAAATGCCCTCCTTCAGCTGGAGCTGGGCCTTTTTCCGTGACGGTATATTCCTTAACTGGACTCTTGCCCTTTCCGGCATCTGCGCCATTGCAATGATGGTGGAATGGGTATATATGGTCCGGAATTATCCCTTCCACCAGGTGTATCCGCTCACGTCCCTGAGTTTCCTGTTTGCCATGTTCGTTTCCATCATCTTTTTCAAGGAAACCGTTGAATGGCAGCAGTGGGTGGGTGTTTTCCTTATCCTTGGAGGCTGTTTCCTAATTGCTAAATGACGCTCACATCCTTCATACTTAGTCTCTTTCTGAGCCTTGTCCCGCCCTCTTCATTTGAGGCGTCCTGGACTCAGTTAAGGCACAGTCCGCTTCTGACTGAAGACCTTCAGAGCAGCGGCACCATTGTGCTTAGGGAGCCGTCATACCTTCGCTGGGAGGTAAAGGAGCCGGTTCAGTCCGTCACGGTATTCGGGGCCGATGATTCCCCCCGATCCCGCTTCCGTATGCCAACGGAAAAGGATTTCAAAGTGACGGAAGAAGGGGAGGGGACAATTCTTCTTGAGCCCCTCAGAAGGGATTTACGGCAGATGTTCCGCCGCATAACCGTTACCCTTGACCCCGTGTCCGGCAAAGTCCGGAGCGTATTCCTTGAGGGCACGGACGACGGCTGGACAAGGATAGATTTCAAAGATGTAAAGTAATGCTTGAAGGACTTTTATATACTGTTGTTTCACGGGAAGAGGGCTGCGCTACGGTGCGGCTTCTCCCGGAAAGTCCCATCTACAAGGCCCATTTTCCGGAGTATCCAATAACCCCCGGGGTAACTCTTCTCCAGATAGCCCTGGAACTGACGGGGAAAAAACTCAGTGGCGCCAAGGAGATCAAGTTTGTTGCTCCCGTTCTTCCCGGAGACGGCACAGAGGTGCGTTTTGAATGGGAGTTCAGGGACGCTTCTTCCTTAAACGTGAGCATTCTTTCCACGGACGGCGCCCAGTACGCCAGAATGTCCCTTTCCGTATGACAGATACCGTAGTCATCATCCCAACCTACAACAATGCAGGCACCCTTCAGGACGTGCTTTCACGCGTCTTGGCCCAGGGCCTTCCCGTTGTTGTGGCAGATGACGGCTGCACGGATAATACCAGGGAGGTACTGGACTCCGTCATTGCCGGCCCGTACCGGCAATCTACTGTCACAGTCCTCACTCATTCCCATAACCTTGGCAAGGGCGCTGCCCTTAAAACCGCCTTCAGATGGGCCCTGGAGAATGGTTACTCCTATGCCGTAACCATTGACTCGGACGGCCAGCATTACCCTGAGGACATCCCGCTTCTTCTTGAGGAAAAAGGGGAGAGAACGCTTGTAGTTGGCTCCAGGACCACCCGCGGGGCCAATGCCGGCGGCTCCTTTGCCAACCGCTTTTCCAATTTCTGGTTCACCGCATACACGGGCATCCGCCTCACCGACACTCAGACCGGTTTCAGGCTGTATCCTCTGCGTGATTTACCATCACTGAAGTTTGTTGGAAGCCGTTATGAAGCGGAACTCTCAATCCTCCTATTCAGCGCCTGGAAGGGCCTCAGGCTGGTTCCTGTCCAGGTCCGCGTGAATTATCCCCGTGACCGCGTAACCCACTTCCGTCCCTTTCAGGACTTTATGCGCATCACCCTTGTGAATATCATCGGCCTTCCTCTTGCCCTCCTTTACGGCTGGCCCCGCATACTCCTTCGCAAACTCTTCACCTAATCCCTATTGTGGACCTGGTCCAGTCATAAGGGCAACGATTCACACGTTTTGGGCCATTTTTGTGCATTTCATTGCCCATTTGGTCAACGATCAACACGAAAACGGCCATTTTTGTGCATTTCGTTGCCCGGTGTTGATGTTGTCGCTGTTCATAGATGTTCATACGTACATATTTACTCTTTTTTTATTAACTTTGTAGGATAAGGAGATGAAAGGCTTTATCCTCAATATCTATGACTTCCTGTCCTCTCACAAAGGGCTGGCGGCACTGATATTGGGCATTGTGGTGGGCTTTTGCGGCCTGAGCGCCTCCAGGCTCACCTTCAACGAGGATATCACGGACTTTCTCCCTCAGCGTGAGGAGGTTAAGGGGCAGGAGAAGATGGCGGTGCTCTTTGAGGGCGGAACCCTTGAGGAAAAACTGGACGCAATGTACGCCTTCGACCTAGCCTGGGATATGCCGGGGGCCGATGCCGATATGTTCTCTGTCAACCCTTTACCTGCAAGGATAGATTCCCTTCTTTCCGTTCCAGGCTACATAGACAAAGTGCTGGAAGAGGACAAAGTCCTTCTGATGTCTCCAAACCCCGTCCTTTCAAACTATGTGAGACAGGATCCCCTGAGGCTTGGCGCATCCGCTCCCAAAGTGCGTATAGAGGACGGATATCTCTTCACCCGGGACGGTGAAACCGGCATAATCTTCTTCGATTCTCCTTACGGCGGCAGCGAGAGCTCCAAGAACGCCGCCCTTATCGACAGCCTGAACGTTGTGAAGGCAGCCATCCAGGCAGAGTATCCTTCCGTGCATATCTACTCTACGGGCGGCCCGGAGGTTGCCGTAGAGAACTCAAGCACCATAAAGAAGGACTCTTTCCTGGCCCTTGCAATTGCCGCTCTCCTTATCTGCATTGTACTCTGGTTCAGTTACAAACGCTTCCAGGACGTGCTGTGGATACTTATTTCCATAGCCTTCGGAGCCGTCTTCGCCCTTGGAATAATTGCCCTGTTCCGGCCCAGCATATCCATCATAATCCTTGGGATAGGCTGCACCGTCATAGGAATTGCGGTGAATTACCCGCTGCATTATGTAGATCACCTGAAGTATGAGCCCGATAAGAGGGAAGCGCTCTCCCAGCAGGTGGAGCCCCTCCTTACCGGCAATATCACCACCGTTGGCGCTTTCCTTGGCCTTCTTCTTCTGAAGGCTCCGGCACTCCGGGACTTTGGTTTCATAGGGGCGATGATGCTTCTTGGAACAATAGTCTTTGTGCTCCTCTTCCTGCCGGTCTTTATCCCGGAGGCAAAAGGCCCCCGGAGCACCCTCAAACTGGATATTGACAGGAATTTCAACCCTTCAAAGAGAGTCCGCAGGGCAGTTTTCTGCGCTTTCCTTGCCCTTACCGCATTCTTTGCTTTCCAGTCCAGGAAGGTTGGATTTGACACCAATCTCCACAACATCAATTATATGACGGAGGAGCAGGAGAGGGGTTTCCAGGTGCTGGAAGGGCTCAGTGATATGCCCGGTCAGGCCGGGAATGACGGATGGAAGTACCTTGCCGATAATTATCCCGCGCTTTCCGATACTCTTATCTCCGCCGGCCTCAGGCACGGATTCACCGCCCACGCTTTCCAGCCGTTCTTCGATTCCCTTGACAAAGCGGCAACAGCGCAGCCCAAAGTGAGCCTTGTGGAAGCCCTCAATGAGGATTTCGACACAATCGGCCTGGTGTGCTCAATAATAGTTTTCCTCTTCCTCATCCTCAGTTTCAGGAGTTTCTCCCTTGCCGTGGTGGCATTCCTGCCGCTTGCTGTCAGCTGGATATGGATCGAGGGCATTATGGGGCTCACCGGCCTCAGTTTCAACATAGTGAACATTATCCTGGCAACGTTCATCTTTGGTATGGGCGACGACTACACCATCTTCATCACCGAAGGCCTGGTGTATGAACGCCGTACCGGAAAGAAGATCCTCCACTCCTTCAAGAATGCGGTGGTCCTCAGCGCCTTCATAATGTTTATCGGCATTGGAGTCCTTGCTTTTGCAAAGCACCCCGCAATGCGTTCCCTTGGCCTTGTGACGGTGATAGGGATGATTACCGTGGTGGTTATGGCCTGCTACATTCCGCCCGTACTTTACCGCTGGGGAACTATGAAGAAGGGGCAGCCCCGAAGGAGCCCCGTCACAATCGGTTCCATCCTCAAGACCATCTGGATATGCCTCCTTTACGGCATAGTGGTGGGCGGGCTCATCATATGGGCAAACCTATTCTTCCTCATCGGCCCGGATTCTGAGAAAAAGAGACTCCGCTTCCATAAGGTTATCCAGGCCATCTCCAGGATTGCCATCTACACCGTTCCGGGGGCAAGATTCACCCTCCTGAACCCTCACGGAGAAGATTTCTCAAAACCTGCGGTGTATGTATGCAACCATCAGAGCCATCTGGATGTCCTTGCCATAATGGCCCTTAATCACAAACTGGCGTTCACCACAAACGAATGGGTATGGAACTTCCCTCTCTACAGGTATATCCTCAGAAAGGCCGAATTCTACCCCGCGTCAAACGGGCACTTAGGAAATGCGGAGCACGTAAAGAACCTTGTGGAGAGGGGATACTCCATTGTGATATTCCCTGAGGGCACCCGCAGCCTGGACGGAGAGATCCTCCGTTTCCACCGCGGCGCGTTCCTAACGGCCCGGGAACTTGGAATAGATGTTCTTCCCCTTTGCATCAAAGGCTTTACGGACGTCCTTCCAAAGCACGATTTCTTCCTCAGGAAAGACCGTCTTTCCCTTGAGGTTGGGCAGCGCATCAGAGTGCCTGAAGATGCTGAAATCCGGGCGTTTACACGGCATATGAGACATTTTTACCAGGATTGGTACAAAAAATGATATTATATTCGGGTATGAAAAGATATATACTGATTCTTGCAGCAGCGCTTCTCCCCTTGATTGCAGAAGCGCAGATCAAAATTTGGGACGGTACATCCTGCAATGCAAAGCAGGTTACCCTCACGGAGTTTCTTCCGGAAGGGGAGCCCCGCGCGGCCATCATCATCTGTCCCGGCGGAAGTTACCACTGGCTGGACCAGAAGGGCGAGGGCTCGATGGTAGCCCAGGCTCTTGCCGATGAAGGCTATGTGGCATACGTCCTGCGTTACCGCGTTGCCGGTAAACTGGAGTTCGTGTCCAAATACCGCAGCGTCCTCAGGGGCCACCGCCATCCGGATATGATCTGTGACCTCCAGAGGGCAATCCAGATTGTCAGGACGCGTTACAGTTGCCCCCTCGGCCTGATTGGATTCAGCGCCGGCGGCCACCTTGCAATGATGGGAGCAGAGTTTTTCAGCACCAATTTCCTGGAAAAGTATAAACTCAAACCCGCCGTGTCGCTGCGTCCGGACTTCGCCGCGGCAATCTACCCGGTTGTCACTATGAGCGACGACCGCTACGTGCACAAGCGTTCCCGCCTGGGCCTCCTTGGCGAGCGCAACACCGGCAAGAAGGAACTCCGTGACTCCCTTTCCGTGGAAAAGCACGTAAGGGCCGATATGCCCCCTGTGTTTATCATTAACTGCCTGGACGACGACGTAGTTGATTATCACAACTCCGTGCTCCTGGATTCGGCCCTTAGCGCCAAACATGTGCCTCACCACTACGTCCAGTACGCAGAAGGCGGCCACGGATTCGGCGTGAACCCGGAAAAATATACGGAAGAAACTCAGAACTGGTTCCAGGAATTCATCTCCTGGCTCCACAATATGTCATTCTAAAAGATGAACCCCGACATTGAATTCAGAAGCGCAGAAGAGATCAAATCCTTTCAGGAAGGGCTTTTAAAAGATGCTCTCACATACCTGCAGGCAAATTCCAAGTATTACCGCAGGATGTTTGAGAAGTGCCATATAGACGTTGAAAGGATAAAAACCATAGAGGATCTCCAGAAGATTCCGTTCACGGAAAAAAAGGACCTCCAGCTTTTCAACGAGGAATTCCTCTGCGTGCCCAGGGAGAAGGTGATTGACTATATCACCACATCCGGCACTATGGGAGACCCCGTCACCTTCGGATGCACGGAAAAGGACCTCCAGAGGCTTGCCTACAATGAGAAGAAGAGTTTTGAGTGCGCGGGCGTAGGCCCCGGAAGCATAGTCCAACTTATGGTAACTCTGGACAAGCGCTTTATGGCCGGCCTGGCCTATTTCCTTGGCATAAGGGAACTGGGCGCAGGTGTCATCCGCGTGGGTAACGGCATTCCGGAACTCCAGTGGGACACCATCCAGCGCCTTAAGCCGGATACAATAATGTGCGTTCCCTCCTTCATCCTGCGCCTTGTCCAGTGGGCCGAAGACCACGGCATAGACTACCGTAATTCTTCCATCAAACGCATCATAGGCATAGGCGAGGGCCTGAGGGAACAGGATTTCTCCCTCAATCTCCTTGGCCGCCGGATCAAGGAAAAATGGGATGTGGAACTCTACGCAACATATTCATCTACGGAGATGGGGGCCACGTTCTCAGAATGCCCTTACTCCTGCGGCGGGAACGTGCATCCGGAACTTGTGATTGTGGAGATTATCGGCCCGGACAATATGCCCGTACCTGACGGAGAAGTGGGTGAAATTGTGATTACCACCCTTGGAGTGGAAGGGATGCCGCTCCTTAGGTTCCGCACCGGAGATATGGCCGCAAAGATTACGGAGCCCTGCAAGTGCGGCCGCAACAGTTTCCGCCTCACCCCCATCGTGGGAAGGAAGAACAATATGATAAAACTCAAGGGCACAACCCTTTATCCGCCGGCCCTGAACGACGTCCTGGACAACACTCCCTATGTGGAGAATTACGTCATAGAGGTCCTGGATTCAGACGCCGGAACGGACGATGTCCTGGTGAAGATCGGCCTCAAGTATGAGCCGGAATTTGACTGCATCAAAGACCTCAAGGACCGTTTCCGCTCAAGGGTAAGGGTTGCCCCGCGCATAGAGATCCTGCCAGTTCCGGAGATTCATGCCATCAATTATCCCGCAAAGTCCCGTAAACCGGTTAAATTTATTGATAAAAGAGCCAAGCATGTTTGACGATATAAGGCCATACAATGACTCTGAAATCCCTGCAGCGATGCAGAGGATAGTCTCCGACAAGTATTTCCCGCTTGTGTGCGACTTCCTTTTCCCCGAAAAGCCCATCCATGAGATTGCGGGAATTATCGGTAGTTGCCGCACAACGGAAGAGTTCCAGAGAAGGTTCATGTACAAAGCCATCTACTCCGTTGTGGACAAGACTACGGACGGTCTTTCCGTTGAGGGGATGGAAAGGCTGGATCCCGGCACGGATTATCTCTTTGTGTCAAACCACCGTGACATAATGCTGGACGCCGCATTCCTTCAGGTGCTTCTCCTGGATGCCGGCAGGCGCACCTCTGAGATTACTTTCGGGGCAAACCTTATGCAGGGGCAACTTGTCATAGACACCGGCAGGAGCAACAAGATGTTCCGCATCGAAAGGCCCACCACGGTTACTTCTCCGCGTGATTTCCTCCTGAAGTCCCGTTATGTCTCCGAGTATATGCACTACGCTATCCGTGAAAAGCGCGAGAGCGTCTGGATAGCCCAGAGGAACGGCCGCACAAAGGACGGCAGGGATTCCACGGACCAGGGGATAATCAAGATGTTCGGCCTTGGAGGAGGCCAGGACAAGGTGGAGGCCCTGGAGAGCCTTCATATCTGCCCGCTTGCAATATCCTACGAATGGGAACCCTGCGACCTACTGAAGGCCCTGGAACTCTACGCAAAATCCTCCGGCCAGCCGTATGTGAAAAAGCCCGGAGAGGACCTCAATTCCATCCTCACCGGCATCACCCAGAAAAAGGGGAGGGTGCACCTTGCGGTGACGGAGCCCATACGAAGGGAAGAACTGGAGGCCTTACGGGGGCTCAGTTCATCGGCCTTCAACAGGGAAGTGGCGGCGCTTATAGACCGCCGCATCAAAGGCGCATACCGCCTGTGGCCCACAAATTACATAGCCAAGGACATCCTTGACGGCAGGCGCTCCCACTCATACACCGATGCAGAACTGAAGTCCTTCAAGACTTACATTGCCGATATTTCCAAGGATTATCCTCCGGAATTAAAGGACATCCTGCTTAAAATTTACGCCGGTCCGCTATTGTAATTTAGGCTCAGTTTTACTACCTTTGCCACATTAATTTCAGCCCTAAGATATGGTACAGGTATATTGCAAAAACACCAAAGAGTCCAAGCGTTTTCCGGAGGGCACCTCACTTGCCCAAATGCTCTCCGAGTTCAACCCCAGCCTGCCTTATCCTGCAGTGTCGGCAAAGGTGAACAACGTGTCCCAGGGCCTGAAATTCAAGGTTTACCAAAATAAGGACGTGGAATTTATGGACGTCCGTGAAGCGAGCGGAATGAGAGTGTATTGCCGCTCGCTTGCTTTTTTACTGTACAAGGCTGCCGTAGACCTTTACCCGGACATAAAACTCTATATGGAGCATCCTATCGGCCACGGAATCTTCATTCATCTGAGGAAGGCCGATAATTCCGAGATAACAACGGAGGAGATATCGGCCGTAGAGGCAAGGATGAAGGAACTTGTGGAGAAAGACATGCCTTTCCACCGCTACGACGTCCAGACCGACAAAGCCATCAAGGAATTCCGCAAGAGCGGCTATATGGACAAGGTCAAACTCCTTGAGACTAGCGGTGAGGCTTACACGGACTACTACACCCTCGGAGACACCACTGACTATTACTACGGCAAACTGGTTCCCAGCACCGGATACCTTACCGTATGGGACATAAAGCCCTACAAGGACGGTCTTGTGCTCCTTGGCCCTTCAAAGCAGGATCCCACAAAGGTAGCCGATTTCATTGACCAGCCAAAAACCTACGAAATATTCCAGGAAGCGCTCCGATGGAACATAATTATGGGCCTCAATACCGTAGGGGACGTAAATCAGGCTTTCCTGAACGGCCACGCCAGCGAACTGATCCAGATAGCGGAAGCCCTCCAGGAAAAGAAGATAGTGAAGATCGCAGAGGAAATCGAGCGCCGTAACCGCGGCGAATCCCCCCTGAAGGTGGTCCTTATCACCGGTCCTTCATCATCCGGCAAAACTACTTTCTGCAAGAGGCTCTCAATCCAACTCAAGGCCTGCGGCCTCAAACCCATCTCTATGTCCACGGACGACTACTTCGTGAACCGCGTCGACACCCCCAAGTTCCCTGACGGCTCCTACGACTTCGACAATTTTGAAACCGTGGACCACGCCCTGATGGAAAGGGATATCATGGCCCTCATTAACGGTGAGGAAGTGAATGTCCCGGAATACAATTTTGTAACGGGACTGAGGGAATACAACGGCAAGATCCTTAAACTGGAGCAGGGGAGCATCCTCCTCATAGAGGGCATCCACGCCCTCAATCCGGCCCTTACATCGGACATTCCGGAGGAAGCCAAGTTCAGGATTTTCATCAACACCCTCACCGGCACCAACCTTGACGACCACAACGCCATCCCCACCAGCGACAACCGCCTCCTTAGGCGCATCGTCCGTGACTACAACAAGGGCGCCTTCACCGCCAGGGAGTCAATTTCCAACTGGCAGAACGTTCTTGACGCGGAGGAAAAGTGGATCTATCCCTATCAGGAGATGGCCGATGTTATGTTCAACAGCGCCTATCTCATTGAGTTTGCAGTAATGAAAAACCACGCAGAACCCATTCTGCGCAGTGTTCCGCAAAACTGTCCGGAGTACAGCGAGAGCCACCGTCTCCTCAAGTTCATCCATTATTTCACCCCTGTACCTGATAAAGAAATCCCCGCAACTTCGTTGCTGCGGGAATTTATCGGAGGTTAATCAATCTTCACTTCCTGTTTTTCAAGGTAGTCAACAACGTCGGCTACGGTCTCGAATTTGGCGAGGGCCTGGTCCGGAATCACAATTCCGTACTGGTCCTCGATTCTCATAAGGAGTTGGAGGATATCAAGGGAATCGGCCCCGAGGTCCTTTTTGATAAGGGACTGGGGAGTGATCTTGGCGGGATCAAGCCTTAACTGCTTTGCAAGGATTGCCTGTACTTTATCAAACATCATAGTGGTCGTACTTTAATATTTCTTTTTCTATCTTATCGGAGAGTTTGCTTACCTCCATCCTGTAGGCCTGCTCTATGCATTTCTCTACGGCTACGGCCTTTGAGGAGCCGTGACCTTTCACAACCACCTTGGAGGTGCCAAGGAGCACGCTTCCGCCGTAGTTCTGGTAGTTCATGAACTCCTTCATATCCGTAAACATCTTCTTCATAAGGAGGGCGCCGATCTTATAGATGGTGCGGCTGAAAATCTCCTTCTTCAGTTTTTTAAGGAGTTCCAGGGCTGTTCCTTCCGTTGTTTTCACAAGGACGTTTCCGGAGAAGCCGTCGGCAACCACAACATTGTAGTTTCCGGAAAGAAGGTCACGGCTTTCCATATTGCCGACAAAGTTGAGGCCTTCCGTCTTCTCAAGGAGTTTATAGGCTTCCTGACGGGTTTCGTCGCCTTTTTCGGCCTCCTTGCCAACGTTAAGGAGCGCTACGCGGGGTTTTTCCACGCCGTAGACGTTCTCCATATAGAGGGAAGCCATAATTGCAAACTGCCTGAGGTGGGCGGGAGTCACCTCCACGTTGGCGCCGCTGTCGCAGATGCCCACGATGCCGCCGTCCATAGTGGGGAGGATGGGGCAGAAAGCGGGGCGGATGACGCCCGGGATGCGGCCAAGACGTACAAGGGCGCCAGTCACAAGGGCTCCGGTGGAGCCTGTGGACACCATTGCCGATATGTCGTCGCGGTCCCTGAGGAGAATAATAGCCTTCATCATGGAAGAGTTGCGCTTTAGACGCACCACATCCGTGGGTTTTTCGTCGCAGCCAATCACTTCCGGGGCGTGGACTATCTCTACTCGGGAAGAGTCATAAGTCTTTCCCTCAAGTTCCTTCTGAAGGAGGGTCTCGTTTCCGCAGAGCATCACATGGAGCTCAGGATTCTTTGCAAGGGCTGCAAGGGCGCCTTCCACCGGTGCCTGAGGGCAGTTATCACCCCCGAAGCAATCTATAAGTATCTTTATCATAATGATTTCACATAAGCCCTGTAGCGCTTGGGGGTATCCCTTTTGAAGCGCTTCCACTGGTTCTGGATGGCGTAGTTGTCCTCAAGGTTGATGCAGGTATCGGCATACTTGAGGTTAGGATCTTCCTTCAGCATCTTCATTATGGCAAGGGAGAGGGCGGCCGATACTCCGCGGTTCAGGTACTCGGGGTCTGCGCCTATGATGCAGAGATTCAGGCAGTCCGGGTGGAGTTTGCACTTCAGGAAACGGACAGCTACACCGGGGGTAATATGGCCCCTGGTGCCCTGGAATGCCCTGTTAAGGGAAGGAATGGCAAGGCCGAAGCAGACGGGTTTGTCGTTCTCGTCAAGTATGATGGCGGAATACTTTGGATCTATCACAAGGCCGAAGTTATCCAGCATCAGCTGCCTCATCCCTTCCGTGAAGGGCACGGTGCCATAGAGACCCTCGTAGGACTTGTCCATAAGGTCAAAGATGCCGCCTGCGTACTTTCTCATAAAATCGGCCCCGTTCCTGGACTCCCCGAAATGGAGTTTGTAGCGCTTGAAAATGAACTGGACAAGTTTCTCCATCTCTTCAAGCGTTTCTTCAGATTCAGGGCCATAAAGGAATGAACCAGTGTAATCTACCTCTTTCTTATAGCCAAGCGCCTCAATGTGCTTCTGGTAATAGGGGAGGTTGTATGTAGTAACAAACGTGCCTGGGACATCGAAGCCTTCTATGAGAAGGCCTTCCTTCTCAAGGTCGGAGTAGCCGATTGGTCCCTGGATAGTGTCCATACCCTTATCCCTTGCCCAGCCTTCGGCCTTTTCAAAGAGGGCCTTGAAGACATCGGCATCATCTATTGCCTCAATGCGGGTGAAACGAGCGCGTTTCTCTCCGTTCTTGGCATTGGCGTCCCTCTGGATTATGCCCTGGATGCGCCCGGCAATCTTTCCGTCCTTGTAGGCGTTGAAAAACACGGAGTCGCAACTGCCGTTATAGACGTAATCCTTCCGGAAGATCTTTTTCTCGTCCATATACATAGGGGGAATGTAATACGGATTCCCCTTATAAAGGTCCAGGGGGAAGGAAAGGAACTCCTTCTGCTGCTTCCCGGTCTTTACTTCTTCGACGGTAATCATGGTCAATTATCTATGTATTGCGTGGAAGCAGACGCCTACGCCGTTAGGGCCGCAGTGGCTGCCGGCGGTGGGGTTAACGTCTACATAAACGATGTCCTGGGGACCGTACTTCTCTTGGATCATAGCGGCAACCTGCCTTGCAATCTCAGGGGCGTCAGTATGGCCGATGCAGATACGGTGAGAAGCTATATCGTCTCCAAGTTCTCCAACCTTGTCCACAAGGTATGTCATAGCATTGTTTCGGCCCTTGGCGGTGCCTACAGAAACCATCTTGCCTTCCTGGCTCATATGGATGAGGGGACGCACGCCGATCAGGGTTCCCATAGTGGCGGCAAGCCCGCTTACGCGGCCGCTGCGGCGGAAGAACTTGAGGTCATCGGCAAAGAAATACATGGCAAACTTGTCAACCTCCGTCTTTGCCCAGTCAAGGACCTCGTCAAGAGATTTTCCGGCCTTCACAAGGTCTCCGACCTCACGGACAATCGCATAGGATATGGTGGTGATTCCCTTGGTGTCAATCTCCTCAAAACGGGCCTTGGGATACTTCTCCTTGAGTTCCGCAACAGCCTGGTCCATAGCGTCGAAGGTGTTGGTCATAGCCCTTGAGAAGTGCACATATAGGATTTCGTTGCCTTCAATGAAATCCTTTATGAAGTAGTTCATGTACTGCTCCTTGGAGATGGCGCTGGTGGTGGGAAGGACTCCGCCCCTCAGGGTGTCATAAAAGGCGTGGGCGTCAAAAGTCTCAAAATCCACATAAGGATAAGTGGTCTTTGCCTCAATGCTGTAAGGCATAGAGATAAGCTTGTAACCGTATTCTTCCGCTATTGACGGATAGAAATCGGTGTCAGTGTCGGTGTAAAGTTTTAGCATATCAGTAATATATAATCATAAACGGGTTGGCCGCCTTCCAGAAGTATCACTTCCGTGGCGGGATATTCTTTCTCAAAGGCCGATTTCAACTCTTCCGCTTCATCCTCCGGAGCATCGGCGCCCCTGAAGAGAATGAAGATATCGGCATTCCCGGCATCAAGTTTTTCAGCAAGCGCCTTCAGGGCATCAGGACGGGAAGGGGAGCCTGAGAGGAGCTCTTTGCCGCTGAAGCCCACGAAGTCTCCGGTCCGGGCTATTTCCGTGTCACGGATGGCCCTTGATATCATACCGGTGGTAACCGACGCGGCAGCCCCTTCAAGGGCGGCCTTAAGGTCATCGAGGGGAAGTTCCGGATCCAGGTTTGCAAGGGCGTAATAGCCTTCAGAGATGGTTTTGGTGGGGATTACCACAATCTTGGCCTTCTCATAGATGGAACTTGCCTGGTTTGCCGTGAGGATGATGTTGGAGTTGTTGGGGAAGACCAGGATGGTGTCTGCATCCACGCTGTCAAACGCCTCAAGGAAGCGCTCCACGGAAGGGTTCATAGTCTGGCCGCCCTCTATCACAGCATCGGCCCCCATCTCCCTGAAACTGTCAGTGAGGCCCTTTCCGGCGGCTACGGTGACAATTCCAAGGGCTTTCCTGGCACGTTTGAAACGCTCGTCCATATGGTTCTCGTGATGCTGGAGGGTCATATTCTCAACCTTGATGGTGAGGAATTCACCCCACTGCCGGCACTTTGATAGAATGGCCCCGGGATCCTTGGTATGGACGTGCACCTTAACTATGCTGCCGTCACGGAAGAACACCAGGGAATCTCCCTGGGAGGCCAGCCAGTCATGGATTACGGACTCGTCAAATGAGTCCAGGTCCACTTTTGAACGCTGCAGACGGAGGAGGAACTCCGTGCAATAGCCAAATTCAAGGACGCTGTCTTCGGTGAAGGCATTGAAATCCACTTTGGGGGCAGGGCAAGCCTGTGATGATGGAAGGTCTTCAAGCACTATCTCACCTTTCAGGGCAGCCCTCATGCCTTCTCCTATGCAGAGAAGGCCTGCGCCGCCGCTGTCCACAACTCCGGCTTTCTTCAGGACATCCAGAAGTTCCGGGGTGTGCTGGAGGCTGAGGTCCATCCCGGCTATCCAGAGGTCCAGGAATTCGTCTATGGAGGAAGAACCCTCCGCGGCATTCACGCCTTCCCTCATAACTGTGAGGATAGTGCCCTCCACGGGCTGTGAAACGGCCGTGTAGGCTTCCTTCACGCCGGATTTCATCGCCTGCGTAAAAGCCTTTATATCGGCCTTCCTAAGGCCTTCGAAGCCCTTTGCGATGCCTGCGAAGATGCGGGAAAGGATGACGCCGGAATTGCCGCGGGCGCCAAGGAGCATTCCGGCAGATACGGCAGATGCCATCTGGGAAAGCGTTTCCCCGGAGGCGGACGATCCCGCCTCTATTGTCATATACATATTGTCTCCGGTATCTCCGTCGGGGATAGGGAAGACATTTAGGTCGTTGATTGCCTGGCGGTTCTGCGCAAGACGCGCGGCGCCGCCACGGACAAGGTTCAGGTAAAGTTCCGCGTCAATCTGCTCTGTCATTGTTCCTTGTCAGGGATTTTGAAACTGCGCCTGAGGGCGGGCACCTTGCAAAGGAGGCGGAATGCCCAGGGCTGCAGTGAATATGTTATGAGTATGGTGGAAGCCATACCTATCAGTGTAATCACTCCAATTGAATGGATGGAAGGGTGGGTGGCGAAAATGAGGGACGTCACAACTATCACCAGCACGGCGGCGCTGTAGAAGATGGCTACCTTATGGTATTCCAGCATATCCCGCTCCCCGGTACGGGCTTCCCTGAGGAGGCCCTCCATCACGAATATGCTGTAGTCTACGCCGATACCGTAGATAAACGTTGCGATAACGATGTTAATCAGGTTGAATTCCAGGCCGAAGATGGACATAAAGCCCTGCATCACGAACCAGCTTATGAACATAGGGAAGAAGGCTATGAGCGCAATCCAGAGGTTCCTGAAACTGATAAGGAGCACTATGAGCACAAAGAGGGATGAAATCCATACCGTGGTATTGAAGTCGTCGTGGACTATCTCCACCATATCACGGCAATAGAAGAAAGGCTCCAGGACTATCACGTTGGGACATTTGGCAAGAGTGCCCCATACTACGTCACGAACCGGTTCCGGGTAAGCGACGTCAGTAAACACCATATACCTTCCGCTGGCCTGCCTCTCAATGTAATTTGACATAAGCCCCGGAGGGATGATTCCGGACTCGAAGAGGTTTCCCGGTTCATAATCCGCTTCCAGAAGGGAAGTGAAGGTGTCGAACATATCGGCGGGGAGTCCGTGCTGCACACCGGATTCCTTTAGGTCTCTCTTCAATTTTGCAACCTTGCCCTTTGTCCAGAAGGCGTTCCAGGCGGCAATCCTTTCCTCCTGGTCCTTTGTGGAGCGGAAAAGAAGGCCGGTTACAGTGGACCAGGACTTTGCAACGCCCGCTTCCTTCAGGGAATCCAGGGTCCTGAACATTCCCTTGTTGTATTCCAGGGCGTCGTCCAGGTTATCGGCATAAGCCGCAAAATACTGGTGGGAGTAACCATCGGCGTTCTTTGCATTGTAGAGGGATTCGCTTTCCCGGAGGGCGGGATCGTCATAGTCCAGGTTACGGAGATCGGAGTCGAACTTCACGCGGGGGCTGAGGGCGACGCCTACGATTATGACAAGGATAAGCGTGCCGATAATCCATTTGTTGCGGTCCCAGGGCAGGTTGTTGATCTTATCCACAAGCGGGAAGCCCTTCACTTTCTTGAAATGGATCTGGTCTGCGCTCATAAAGTGAGGCAGGAAGATAAGGGCATAGAGGGTGCTTCCAACAAGTGAGAAGGTTGCAAACAGGCCGAAGTCCCTGAGGAGATCACTCTCCGTAAAGAGAAGGCCCATAAACGCGCCGATTGTTGTGAGCATCCCAAGGAAAACGGGCGTGCTCTCTTCCCGGAGCATAGTTTCCACGCTGCCCACATAATAGAAATGTATCAGAATATGCAGGCAGTAACTTATGGCAACGCCAAGGATGATGGCCCCGAAGCCGAGGGCCATCAGGGATACATAACCCTTGATCCAGTAGATACAGGCCAGGGAGAACAGGGTGCCGTATACAACCGGCACAACCTGCTGCCACACAAACCTGAACGAGTGGAAACTCAGGATCATCATTACAAGGATCACCAGGAGGGACAAGCCCACCGTCCACACTAAGTCGTGCTTGATGGTATTGGCATTTGAAAAACTGGCCTGGGGGTTACCGTGGATAAGGATCCTTACGTCAGGATTCTGCTGGCAATAATCCTTTGCAGCCTTTCTGAGAAGGTTATTGAACTTTGTGGCAACGCCTGAGTTGGTGTAGCCGAATGAAGGGGAGAGGAAGGCCAGCGACACGGTTTTGTCGGGGCAGAAAAGGTGGCCGTCCTCTATTGCGAAGCCGCCCATCGCGGAATCTTCGCCCATAATGCCGGGGAGAAGGATGTCCCTGAGGCTGAGGGGGTCCATAGCCACCATCTGGGAAAGTTCGCCGGTTTCATCCTCCATCACCATCTCATAGTTCACGGCCATCACGGAATCTATCCTTTCCCTGGACAGTGCCGCCTCTATGTTGGGGTACCACTCCGGATCCACGAAGGTGGGGAGGTAGGTGAGGGCGTAATCCATTGCCGATAAAGCCATATCGGCCTCAAGGGTGCACAGGAGGTTGTTTATGAAATGGGTGGAACTGTCCCTCTCCAGGATGAGGCTGCAATATTCCTCCATACATTCTCCAAGGCGGATAGGTTCCACGGGGTCTTCAGGATTTGCCGATGTGAGTTGGAGGAACACTTTGTCCTTGAGGCTCATATCGGTGAAGGCCATCTCGTTGGAAGTGGCGCTGTGGGGGAGGAGTTTGATGATGTCTTCCTCAAAGCGGAGTTTGAAGCCGAAGATGGCGAAAACAACCGCCGAGGCTATCATCAGAACATACATCAGGGCCTTGTGAGCCTTGAAGAAATGGTATAATGGGAGAAATATCCTGTGCATCTGGTTGGGGAAATCAGAGTTTATCCATAGCGGAGAATATCCTTTGCCGGACTTCCTCTATGGTACCGGTGCCGTCTATCTCATAGTATTTTCCCGCGCTGCGGTAGAAATCTATGAGGGGCTCCGTCTTTGCGTGATAAGTGGCGATACGGTTCTGAACTACTTCAGAACGGGCGTCGTCGGCGCGGCCTTCGATATGGGCCCTGTGGGCGATACGTTCCTGGATAAGGGAATCAGGAATCATAATGGAAATGCATCCCGTGACCTCAACCATCTTGTCAAGAGCCCGGGCTTGCGCTATTGTGCGGGGAAAACCGTCCAGGAGGAAGCCGTCCACGCCCTGGGTGTCACGGAACTTTGACTCAATCATACCTTCCACCACGGAATCCGGGACAAGGTTTCCGGCCTCGATGAGGCTCTTCGCCTGAAGGCCAAGGGGAGTTCCTGCGGCAATTTCCGCGCGGAGAAGTTCTCCGGTTGAAAGGTGACAGAGATTGTAGCGCTCTACCATTGCGCCAGCCTGCGTGCCCTTACCTGCTCCGGGAGGGCCGAAAAGAACGTAATATTTCATAGTTATTGGTCCAGTACGTAAATGTCTTCGGTGTTTCTTCCCAGTTCATTGTAATCCAGGCCGAACCCCACGATGAAACGGTTGGGGATGCTCATAGCCACATAATCCAGTTTGACGTCTTTCTTGTAGACATCAGGCTTCAGGAGAAGGGCCGTGACAAAGATTTTTGCCGCGCCAAGATCCTCCAGCAGGTTCTTGAGGGTGACGATGGTGTTGCCGGTATCCACGATGTCTTCCACCACAATAACATCCCTGCCCTTGAAATTGGCTATGCTGGGAGGGAGTTCCGCCTTCACTTCACCGGTGGACTTTGTGCCCTGGTAGGAAGTGAGTTTGAGGGCCTTGAATTCCAGGGGGAAGGTGAGACGTTTGAGAAGTTCCGCCGCATACATCACGGCACCGTTAAGGGTGCACAGCATAACGGGGGGATTGGAGTCTGTGTAGGATGAGAAATCCTTGTTCATACGGGCGGCCACCTGGTCAATGGCCTTCTCTATTTCCGAGTTGGGAATAAAGATTTTGAAGGTTTTATCCTGTAAAGTGATCTTTTTTTCCATAGGAAAAATCAGTACGTTTTGCAAATTTAACAAAAAACATCAAAAAAAACACGTGAAACAACACAAGTTATCAACACCCCCTTTAAAATACGCCATTTCTTTGGTAATTTGGCGGATATGAGAAAGTTTGTGAGCATACTGTTATGGGCCCTGGTCATACCCGCTGCGGCGCAGGATCAGGAGGTCCTGAGGGCTGCTATGCTGCTTGGCGGGGCCAGCACGGAAGAAGAAGTGGACGAGGCGCTTGTGGACCAGTTGGAGGCCCTCCGCGGAAGGCGTGTGAGGGTGAATTCCAACCATCTCAGGGCATCGGCCGTCCTCAGCGACTATCAGGTGGCGGTGATCCGGGATTACAGGGCCACCTCCGGGGATATCCTTTCCTGGACGGAACTCTCTCTCCTTGAGGGATTTACAGAGGCCGATGTAGAGATCCTGAGGCCTTTCCTTTCCCTCGCCTCCTCACGTCTTCCGGGGGCTTCGGACACCACTGAGACAAAGGCGCAGTCGCTTCTTCGGGGAACCCTCAATTCCGCCGGAGGCAAAGTGAAGGTGACCGGGCGCTCCTGGAGGGCCGGCGGGGCTGTAAGATGCGGTGAAGGTTTCAAAAAATGGGACGGTACTTTCTACGGGGAGGCCTCCTTCCGCAACCACCGGGTGGTGGCGGGGGATTACAAGGTCCGTTTTGCCGAAGGCCTTGGCCTCTGGAGCGGATTCTCAATGGACAACCTCTCCACCGTAGACGCCTTCCTGAAACGCGCCCAGGGCATATCTCCGGTATGGTCTTTCACAAGTTCAGGGGTGCAGAGGGGCCTAGCCTACGAGTACTCCTCATTGCGGTGGAGGGCCCGGGCGTTCGGCTCCCTGGACCGCACTTTCGGGGCCCGTGGAGAATATCTGGGGCGGCATTTCCAGGCGGGGTTAACGGTAACTTCCGGGCTTATGTTGTCGGCCGATGCAAAGGTCAATCTGAGGGGCGTCATAGTGAGCGGGGAAGTTGCTTTCAAAAACGGCTCCTTTGCCGGAATAACGGCTCTCAGGGCATCTCTAGGGGAATATTTCCGCCTTGCCGTGCAGGGGAGGGTGATTCCCGTAAGGTACTCCGGGAAAAAGAACGGTGAGTACGCCGCCGCCGCGGGCCTTGAGTTCAATAACCGCAAGGTGCTGGCATCAATTACCGCCGATGCCGCAATGCTTCCAATCCCGTACACGGATCCCGGGCGCTTCCAACTCCGCGCCTACGGGCGTGCACTATGGAAAATAACTGACATATGGTCCATGGAAGGCCGAGTCACCGAGCGCTACCGCAATTATGAGCCCCCGAGGACAGACTTCAGGGCCGATCTTAAATATGCGCCCGGTCCCTTTCTTTCCGCGCTCCGCCTTGAGGCCGTAAATTGCGATTCCTCCTGGGGGCTTCTCGGTTATCTTGAGGGCGGTTATAAGAGTGATTCAGTATCGGCCTATCTCCGCGTAACGGGCTTCAGGATTGACAAGTGGGCCAGCCGCGTCTATGTCTACGAGAGGGATGCCCCCGGCAGTTTTTCCGTTCCGGCATATAATGGCAGGGGAGTTTCGATATCGGCAACGGGAAGTCTCCGGAAAAGGTTCAGGCGCCTTACCCTGAAGTTCTATGTCAGAGGCGGATGCACATTCAAAAACGGGAGCAGACCTGCCCCCGTCCTCAATCTTCAACTTGTGGCCGGAATCTAGCGTTTCCCAACCTTGAGGCGCTGACCTATGGAGATGCGGTCACTCCTCAGGTTATTCCAGGATTTGAGTTGCTTTACGGAGCAGTGATACTTCTTTGCGATGTGGCTCAGGGTATCCCCTGATTTAACCTTGTAGTACACCCAAGAAGACGTGCCGGCGGTGGTCTGGACAGGGCGGCCGTTCACAACTTCACGGCCGTCTGTTATCTTGCCGCCCAGCAGGACATCGGCCTTATACCTTACTATCGAATCCTGGAGGTCCATAAAGGAGCCGCTGTAGGCGAAGGGGAGGCGGATCACTTCATCGGCTCCGGCTGCGGGAACGTAGTCCTTGAAATACTGGGGGTTAAGGTCGCGGATGTCGTCCATAGGGATACCCATTACCTCTGAAATCTGCCTCAGATGGATATTCCGGTGCACGTGGAAGGTGTCAACGTATTCAGGGACGGCGGCGGGATCAGGCCTTATGCCGTATTCCCTGGCGTAGTTTATGGCGTACATCGCGCCCACAAGGGCGGGCACGTAGCCCCTGGTCTCGCGGGGGAGGTAATCGTACACTTTCCAGTAGTCCGTGCTTCCTCCGGCCCTTTTGATGGCCTTGTTCACGTTTCCGCTGCCGCAGTTGTAGGCCGATATGGCAAGCGGCCAACTGCCGAAAATGGCATAGGCGTCCTTGAGGTACCTGCAGGCGGCATCCGTGGAAAGGACGGGATCCATACGTTCATCTATGTAGGAATTCACCCTGAGGCCGTAACTGAGGCCCGTGCGGTACATAAACTGCCAGAGGCCCTTGGCCCCGTAGACAGACTCCGCCCTGGGGTTCAGGTGGCTCTCGATGACGGCCATATACTTCAGTTCCAGAGGCAGCCCGTAACGGTCAAGCGTTTCTTCAAATATGGGGAAGTAATATTCACTCAGTGAGAGTATTTCGGCCATCCTCCTTGGCATCTTCTCACTGTACAGGACCATATAGTTTTTAACCGTCTCATTATATGGGAGGGTGATGAAACTGTGCATCCTTTCAAGGCGGGCCATAAGGACGGAATCCGGGACGTTGGTGGTGAACTTCACGGAATCCATATTGTACCCGGCATCAGGGGCCTGCTGCTTTGCCTGGCGGTGAAGATACCACCTCTGGAGGAGGGTGTCCTTCTCCTGTGAATATAGTGAACCGGCACATAGGGCTATCCCCAGGACGGCCAATAACAATCTTCTCATAATCAAAATCTTAACCCTACTGACATTCCAACTGACATACCGGCCTGGGGGACGCCTCCTGAGGTTGCAAACCGGACGGGCGCCACGGCGGGTTCTATGCGCATGGAAATGTCGTCATTCACTTCAAAATCCTGCATATAGGCAAACACGTTGGCGTCAATCACCTGGATAAGGTAGGTGAGCGCCACGGCAAGTATGGAGTAATCCCTGTACCTTCTGTAAAGATCCCTGAAATACTTGGCGTTCTCTGCGCTGTAGGGAGGTTTCTCCACTTCAGGATCCTCCGAGGTAGCCATATCGTAAACCGTTTTCCAGCGGTTATACTGCTGGTTGTTGTCCACCACAAAGTTTAGGGAACCGGCCATTATGCCAAGGTATAGCGGCACTTTCCAGAATTCCCCGTTATAGATCTGGCCAAGGCCGGGAAGGAGGAGGGAATACACCGTTGAGCGCGCGGGCTCCGGATGTTTGTCGCTCTTGAAGCACACCGCCCCGTCCATAAGGGACCCCCACCAGACCAGCCCCGCGCCAACGTAAGACAGGGTGCTGTATGTCTGGAAACGGGTGTCTCCGGTGCTTTTGTACATATTGCCGAAGTGGATTCCGCCGTAGACGCCCGCGCCTATTCCGCCATATATTATGGGCAGTTTCCAGTACTGTTTATGGTAGATCTGGTTGCCGCCGATGAATATGGTGGAGCCCATCGTGAGGGTTTTCAGGGATGCCGTACGCTTGTGGGCAAGACCGCCGAAGAACTCCTTGAAATTGAAGAGTTTGGTTGTGTCGGTCTTGGACTTCTCCGTCGTATCGGCATAAGTCTGGGTAAAGGCGTCGCGTTTGAACTGGTCGTCGCGGTACTGCGCGGCCAGGGGAAAACACAACGTCAGCGCTGTAAGGATGGCTATGAGGCGGAAACCCCTCATCTGGCGTCCAGGGCTTTGAGGAACTGCTCCATCTGGGAGTCTGACTCAAACTTGATGGTCATAGTGCCCTTTCCGTCGCGGGTGCGCTTGAGGGAGATATTCTCCCCGAAGTACTTGCCCACGTTCTCAAGGAGCCTGTAATACATCTCAGGGAGTTCCTGGGCACCGTCTTCCTGGACGGGATCCTTCTTCTTGCCCATCGCCTTGATCTTTTCCTCAAGTTGGCGCACGGACAGGCCGTTTTTCACAATGAGGTCACAGAGCATTTCCTGCGCGGCGGCATCTTCAACGCCAAGAAGGACCTTTGCGTGACCTACGCTCACAAGGCCCACCTTAAGGTCGTGCTGGACCTTTGCGGGGAGTTTGAGGAGCCTCAGTTGGTTAGCAACTGAAGCGCGCTTCTTGCCAACGCGGTCTGCCATCTGCTCCTGGGTGAGGGAGCACTCGTCTATGAGGCGCTGGTAACTCATTGCAACCTCTATGGGATCAAG
This sequence comes from Bacteroidales bacterium, assembly GCA_017451395.1. GTDB lineage: Bacteria > Bacteroidota > Bacteroidia > Bacteroidales > UBA932 > Cryptobacteroides. Next base: position 69,701 of record JAFSPR010000098.1, on the reverse strand, counting down.
GTTCTCCCTCTGGATATTCTCCACTATGGCCATCTCCAGCATACCCTGCTCCGAGGCGTCACGTATATAGGCGGGAATCATGTCCATTCCGGCCATAATGGAGGCGCGGTAACGGCGTTCGCCGCTGATTATCTGGTATTTGTCCCCTTTGCGGCGTACGGTTATGGGCTGGATAAGGCCGAAGGTACGGATTGAATCGGCCAGTTCCTGCATAGCCTCCGAGGCAAATGTCATCCGGGGCTGGTAGGGGTTGGGCTCTATCAGGTCTATGGGAATGCGGAGGACGTCGGAGGTATCCTGGGGCTTGCCCTCGGTTGATACCACTTCCTTGTTGATATATCCTACCGGTTTTCTGAGTTCAGACAGGTCTTCGCCTCCGAGGAGCGCGCCAAGGCCCTTTCCAAGGCCATACTGATTCTTTGCTGCCATATTAGTTATTGTTCTTGTCCAGGACTTCCTTTGCCAGGTTCATATAGTTGGACGTTCCGTTATTCATTACGTCGTAGAGGATGATGGGCTTACCGTAGGAAGGAGCCTCGCTGAGACGGATGCTCCTCTGGATCACGGTACCAAAAACCATATCCTGGAAATGGTCACGGAGTTGGGCCACAACCTGGTTGTGCACCTTTGTACGGCCGTCGAACATTGTGACCACAAAGCCTTCTATGGTAAGGGCTGGATTGATTCCGTTCTGGACCAGGCGGATGGTCTGGATAAGTTTTGCAAGGCCTTCCAGGGCAAAGAACTCCGGCTGGACGGGGATCATTACGGAATCTGCGGCCGTGAGGCAGTTCACGGTGATGAGGCCCAGGGAAGGGGAGCAGTCTATGATGATGAAATCATAGTTGTCCCTGATGGGCTGAAGGGCCTTTTTGAGCACGGATTCACGGTTCGGAACGTTCAGGAGTTCGATCTCCGCGCCCACAAGGTTGATGTGTGAGGGGATCATATGGAGTTTGGGAAGTTCCGTCTGGATAAGGGCGTCACTGGCCGATAATTTCCCTATAAGTATCTCATACAGAGTACGGTGATCACTGTTCTCCGGGTCAAAGTTGAGGCCGGAGGTGGTGTTGGCCTGAGGATCTGCGTCAATGATGAGTACTCTTTTCTCCAGGACCGCAAGAGATGCGGCAAGGTTGATGGCGGTGGTGGTTTTTCCCACGCCGCCTTTCTGGTTGGCTATTGCAATAATTTTTCCCATAGAATGCAAAAATACAAAGAAATCTTTAGATTTCCTTGCAATTGTTCCACAAAGTTCCACAGAATTGTTTTCATTCCCGGGCCCCACGCCGTGCTCCAGCACGTGACCAGGACCGTTTTTGCCATTTTCCGGGCCCCACGCCGTGCTCCAGCACGTGACCAGGACCGGTTTTGCCCATTTCCGGGCTTCACGCCGTGCTCCGGCACGTGACCAGGACCGGTTTTGCCCATTTCCGGGCTTCAAGCCGTGCTCCAGCACGTGACCAGGACCGTTTTTGCCATTTTCCGGGCCTGAAGCCGTGCTCCGTCTAAACGGGATCAACGTCTATTATTATGTGGCAGGAGTACTGCTGCTCGAAAGAAGTGACTTCTTTATACAGTGCCTGCTTTCCGGCCGTGAGATTTTTATCACGTTTGAAGAAAATGCGGATTTCACCCTTTTCAGGTCCCAGGATAAGGGGATCGGAAAACGGCCTCAGGGCCTCCCTGATCCTGTTTCCAAGGAAACGGGCGCGGAGTTTTTGCCGATTTTCATCTGAATCCTTAAGTTCAAGTTTGACCATACGGGTGAACGGGGGATAGCCGGCCAGTTTTCTTTCGGCAAGGAGAGAGTTGGAAACCTCGATGGAAAAGACAGGGTGGCCAGACTCCCTTGTCTGAATGACCAGCAGGCCGGTCTTGCCCCTGAGGTGAGTGAACATCTGCACCGCGCGTTCATCACTGCGGAAATCCGCACGACCAAGCAGACCATCGGCAAGAAGGACTGCTATGACGGCATACTCTCCATTAGGTATTGTCTTAACGGCAAAGGGAGTGTCCAGAACTATACTCCTGTCCAATGCCCCCGGGAATATGTTTTCAACTTCTTCGCGGACCTCCACAACCGCCGCCTTTACAGGGCATATCACGAGCACCTTTTTACCCGCATCCACCGCATCCTTCAGACGGGCAAGAAGTTTTAGGGAAAAACTGCCGGACATACCTCTTTTCTTTTTCTCTGCCGATATGTCCACAAGCAAAACTTCCGGCTCCGGGGAATTATTAAAGCGTTGGTTCAGTTCAAGCCTTGTAAACAGTCCTGTTTCAGAATTATAGATAGATTCCAAAGACGGGCAAGTGCTGCCAAGGATTACCTTTGCTCCATATATTGAAGCAAGCATAATTGCGGTTTCCCGCGTGTGGTATCTGGGGGCAGGGGAATCCTGTTTGTAAAAACTGTCCTGCTCCTGGTCCACTATAATAAGACCAAGTTTTTCAAACGGTATCCAAAGGGCGCTTCTGGTACCGAGGACGAAGACGGGATTTCCGGTTCTTGCTTCCAGGATTACGTCCCGTCTCTTTGCCGCGGTAAGACCGCTGTGATAGGGCATAACATCCGGGAAAACAGATGCCACACGTTCTTCAAGAGCCTTGGAAACGGAGATATCCGGAACCAGATACAGGACCGACTTGCCCTGTCTAATTGTATTAGCGGCCAATTTCAGGTACACTTCCTTTTTCCCGCTGCCGCCTACTCCCTGAAGCAGTACGGTTTTGCCGGCATCAAAAGCAGTAAGGGCCGAACAATAAACCGTTTCCTGGGAAGGGGAGAGAACAGGTTCAGAGGCAATGGCGCTTCTGTCCTTTGCCGTCCACTTTTTGGGAGCGGTGCGGTCCCTGAAGTAAACGTTGTTGTAAACTTCCCCCACCGTGCAAAGATAATAACTTGCCATGGTGCGCCAGAACCTGAGTTCACGGGGGGAGACCGGTGGCAACTGGGCCACCTTGTCCAGTATGGAATGTATGGAGTCCTCCCTCAGGTCAGGATCCGGGGTGACACCGGTTCTGCTGACAACGGAAATGTACTCTTTTCCGGAGAAAATGACGCTTACCCGGTCTCCTTCTGCCACCTCCAGGCCATCCGGGACAGAGTATACAGGTTCCCAGTCCAGTTTTAGCGGGACTATTACCTGAATATACCTTTTAGCACTCATTTTCAATTAATATAACAAAATAGTTATAATTGGTAACATTTTTGTTACAGCCCCTGAAGCGGCACTTTTTACCGCTTTCTACTGCAAATATAAGCAAAATCGGCCTATGTCCAATCTGTCAATTTGGCAGAGGGTTTGATATGGCGGGTTTTTTGATTATCTTTGTATGAATAAAAGGAAAAACACAAATATGATTACTCACGATCTGAGGCTTATCGCAGACGCTATCCTGGACAAGAAAGGAGAGGACGTCGTATCCCTTGACCTAAGGGCAATTGACGGTGCCATCACTGATTACTTTGTGGTGTGCAGCGGCTCAAACACCACCCAGGTGGGCGCCATATCTGACAACATAGAGGAAAAGATGAGGGAGGAAGGCCACAGGCTTCTCCGTTCCCAGGGGGAAGGCAACAACTTCTGGATCATTCAGGATTACGGCAACATAGTGGTGCACGTCTTCCTTAAGGAATACAGGGATTTCTACCGCCTGGAGGACCTTTGGTCCGATGTCCCCCGCAAAGAGTACCAACTTCGCAAAAGCACCAAACCGGCAAAAAAAGAGGAGTAAATGGCAAAGAAGACTGTAAGTTTCAACTTTTCCTGGTTCTACGTCCTGCTGCTCATCGGAATAGGCTATATGCTGTTTTCCAACCAGCGCACCGCAGCGCCTGAAAAGATTGAATGGACGGATGTCCAGAATATGATTGAAAGCGGAGACGTTGCGGAAATAACCTTTATCCGCAACGACTTCAAGGGAGAGGTGAAGGTTCGTCCGGAACGCCTTGCAAAATACGCCGACAAATTCCACGGCGGGCAGCCCCCGAGACGCGCCCCTCACTTCTATTTCCTGGTCTCAACCAAGTTTGACCCTGAAACCCAGTTTCAGGAACTAAACTCCAAACTCATACCCCAGGACCAGTTCAAGGTAATAATGAAGAACCAGGAACGCGTCTGGATGGATATCCTCCAGATGATCCTTCCGCTCCTCATCCTCATAGTGTTCTGGGTGCTTATGTTCCGCGGCGTAAACCGTGGAGCAGGCGGTCCCGGAGGCCCCGGAGGCGGCGGATTCAACCCCTTCAACACGGGTAAGTCCACCGCAAAGGAGGCCGATAAAGGCCAGGTGAACGTCACATTCAAGGACGTGGCGGGCCTTTACGGCGCCAAGGAGGAAGTTATGGAAATAGTGGACTTTCTCAAGAACCCTTCCAAGTATACCGCCCTTGGCGGCAAAATCCCCAAGGGAGCACTTCTGGTGGGCCCTCCCGGCACCGGTAAAACCCTGCTTGCAAAGGCTGTGGCAGGGGAGGCCAACGTTCCGTTCTTCTCCATTTCCGGCTCAGATTTCGTGGAAATGTTCGTGGGCGTAGGCGCATCCCGCGTCAGGGATCTCTTCCGCCAGGCAAAGGAGAAGGCCCCGTGCATAGTATTCATTGATGAAATTGACGCCGTTGGCCGCGCAAGGGCCAAAAACGGAGGGTTCTCATCCAACGATGAACGTGAGAACACCCTCAACCAACTCCTCACGGAAATGGACGGATTCGGCACCAATAGCGGGGTAATCGTCCTGGCTGCCACCAACCGCTCCGACATCCTTGACCAGGCCCTTATGCGCGCAGGCCGCTTTGACCGCCAGATTCACGTGGAACTCCCTGAACTGAAGGAACGCGAGGAAATATTCCAGGTGCACCTCAAGGGCATCAAACTGGGAGAAGACTTCAACGTGGAGTTTATGGCAAAGCACACTCCTGGTTTCTCCGGGGCCGATATTGCCAACGTCTGCAACGAAGCTGCCCTCACGGCTGCCCGCCGCGGCCACACCGCCGTGCTGCAGCAGGACTTCCTGGATGCCGTAGACCGCATTATCGGCGGCCTTGAGAGAAAGTCCAACACCATTATGACTCCCGCGGAAAAACGCACCACGGCCTATCACGAGGCCGGTCACGCACTTGTGGGCTGGCTCCTTCCTTACGCAGATCCCGTGTTCAAGGTAAGCATCATCCCCCGCGGAAACGCCCTTGGCCTTACCTGGAGCCTGCCGGAGGAAAGAAAGAACTGGTCCCGTTCCATTATGATTGACCAGATGAGCGTCCTCATCGGCGGCCGCGTAGCGGAGGAAATTCTCAACGGAGAGCCTTCTACGGGCGCCCTCAATGACCTTGAGCGTATGACCGGAATGGCCTATGCCATGGTCCAGTACTACGGCATGTCAGATAGCGTAGGAGCCCTTTCATTCTACGATTCCAGCGGCGCCCGCGGCTACAACCTTGTGAAGCCGTACTCCGAAAAAACGGCGGAACTTATGGATAAGGAGGTGAAAGCAATCGTCAAGGAAGTTCACGACAGAACCCGTAAACTCATAGATGAGCACAAGGAAGAGTTTATGAGCCTTGGCGCTCTCCTTCTGGAAAAAGAGGTTATCTTTGCAGAGGATATAGAGAAAATCCTGGGGCCCAAGGCAAAACCCAAGGCCGATGACCAGTTCCAAACATCACCCGCGGAATGAACCCTACAGTAAAACGCACCATATTCGGAGTCCTTTTCCTTGCAGTAATGCTGGGAGGACTCCTTTTTAACAGGATAGTGTTCATAATCCTGTTCTCTCTCATCTCCTACATAATGCTGGGGGAGTTCTACCGGATGACTATGGGCAGTTCCTATAGGGCGCTGCAGGATTTTGCAGCCTGTATGGGCGCCGCCCTTGTGTGGATCGCGGGAAGTTGCCTTTACAGGGGTGAATCCTTATCAGAAACGTTTTTTCCCAGCCTTTTCATCCTCACCGGAGCCATAATGATATGGTCAATTTTCCAGAAGGATCACAAGGACTTCCTTAAAACGGGCTATCTGTATGCGGGTCTTCTCTATATCGGCATTCCCATTGCCCTGTCAAACGTCGTAGTTTACAGCAACGGCACTTTCAGCGGCCTTCTGATGGTTGCGTTCTTTATCATCATCTGGGCCTCCGACACAGGCGCATACTGCTTCGGGATGCTCCTCGGCCAGAAAATATGGCCCGCAAAACTCTGTCCCTCCATTTCTCCAAAGAAATCCTGGGCGGGCTTTATAGGCGGCCTTCTCACATCTGTCCTTGCAGGGGCTATCCTTTACTGGACAGGGCTTTTTACCTTCCCCATATGGCACTGCCTCATCATGGCCGCCATTATGAGCGTTGCGGGCGTACTGGGAGACCTCTTTGAATCCCTGTGGAAACGCGCTGCCGGCATCAAGGATTCCGGAAACCTGATTCCCGGCCACGGCGGGCTTATGGACCGTTTTGACAGCGCCCTGTTCGCCATTCCCGCCGGTTATATTTACCTTCTTTTATCTGAATTAGTCTAAGGCTATGAAGTGGATCAAAATCGATGAAGATTCCTACGGAACAATCCTGACCTCCTGGTGCATCTGCGCGGTGCTCATTTTCCTTGCCGCGCGTTTCATCCCCATCCTGTGGATCAGCATCCCGCTGTGCGCCGTTATGGTGGTGTTTATGATATTCATCACCTGGTTCTTCAGGGTTCCCAACAGGAACGCCCCGGATGAGGGGAATCACAGGCTGGTAACCTCCGTGGCCGACGGAAAGGTGGTGATTGTGGACAAGGTCTTTGAGAAAGAGTTTCTCAAGAAGGACTGCATCCAGATATCCGTATATATGGATTTCTTCGATGTCCACTGCAACTTCTGGCCCATAACCGGCAGGCTAACCTATTACCAGTACCACCCCGGAAAATACATCCTGGCATTCCACGAAAAAGCGTCGGAACTCAATGAGCACTCATCCTCCTGTATGGAAAACGAATACGGCTCCGTATTCTTCAAGCAGATTGCAGGTACTTTCGCCCGCCGTATAGTGTGCTACTCAGAGCCCGGAAAGATAGAGTACCGCGGAGACCAGTGCGGAGTAATCAAATTCGGCTCCAGGATAGACCTTTTTGTCCCTCTTGAAGCCGATGTAAAAGTGAAGGTTGGAGATAAGGTAAGGGCAGTGGAATCTATCCTTGCTATCCTGCCGGATAGCTAGAATATCAGTTTCACTGACTGGGGGACTAATCCCCCAGACCCCCTGCGTCGCTTTGCTCCGAATCCCTTCGAATTAGCTCAACGAGCTTATCAACAGCCTCGTCTTCAGGTATATGCCTCAGGACGGGGTCTTTTTTACGGTACAGGGTAACCTTCCCGAAACCCTCTCCCACATAGCCGTAATCGGCATCGGCCATCTCTCCGGGGCCGTTCACTATGCAGCCCATCACGGCAATCACCACATCCTTGAAATGGGAGGTGCGCTCCTTTACCTTGTTGAATGTGTTTTCAAGATCGTAGAGCGTCCTTCCGCAGCCGGGGCAGGCAATATACTCCGGTTTATAGAAACGGCGCCTGCAGGCCTGCAGGATCTCATCCTTGAGGTATTCGTCCTCAATGGGGATGTCGTCTACCTGATGATTCAGAAGGGGAGCGCCCCAGTCGCAGGCCGCCTTGAGTATGGTTTCCTCCCTTTCACTCATTCCGGCAGGGGCCGGGGCCGATGAGTACCTGTGCGCAAGGTACTGCGCAACGGGAATCTCATTGACAGGGTCTTCGGTAAGGGAAACGCGGATAGTGTTGCCGATACCCTCGGAAAGGAGGGTTGAAATGGCAACGCAGGACTTGATGCGGCCGCTGTCTCCGTTTCCGGCCTCGGTTACGCCCACATGAAGGGGATACACAACGCCTGATTCCTGCATCATGGCGGCAAGGCGGCGGTAGGCCTGGACCATCACCACGGTGTTGGAGGCCTTCAGGGACACCACAACGTTGTGGAAATCGGCCTCCCGGCACATCTTAACCCACTCGAAGGCGGCAAGGGCCATTGCCTCCGGCGTGTTTCCATACTTGTCTATGATGTACTTTCCAAGGGATCCGTGATTAAGGCCGATACGTATGGCCCTTCCGTACTCCTTGCACCTCTCAATGAACTTTCCGAAGAGTTCCCGCGCCTTCTGGTGGTCAGGGTGGAAGTTGCCGGGATTTATGCGGATCTTCTCCACGATGGGGACCACGGCCATGGCAATCTCTGGGGAAAAGTGGATATCGGCCACAAGGGGAGTGCCGATACCCTCCGCGCGAAGCCTCCGGCTTATTTCCTCAAGGCAGGGGACGTCCTTCATCGAGGGTACGGTGATGCGGATAAGTTCAGAGCCCGCGGCGGCAAGGCGGCGGCACTGGGCTACCGTTGCCTCCACATCAGAGGTATGCGTGTTGCACATTGTCTGGACCACAATGGGGTGGCCGCTTCCTATAAGTACGTTGGAACCAACGGTGACAGTCTTAGTCTCTAGCATCTCTTATGGTGTTTTCTTCTTCCACAATCTTCTTTGCAAGTTTTCTCAGTTGAGACCCAGTATGGCCGAACCTTGGTGTAAGTTGATAATATACGCCGATGGTAAGACCCGAGTCAAGGGGATATCCGAAGCGGTAGTAGAACTTGTTGGTATAGTCCGGATTCCAGAAAGAATTCCATCCCCACTTGCCCTGGACCATAACGTGAATCTCTATAGGGTCGAACATAAGGCCGAATCCTACTCCGCCCCTCACGCCGTATGAAGGCCTGCGGTCATAGTCCATAAACTTGTACTGGGTGGACATATACTGGTCATACGGAGCATATCTCTCATCAATGTCACGCTTTATGTCCAGCCTGTATCCTCCGTAGATGCCGATCTTGAGCATCAGTTTGAAGTGGTCGGAGAGGTCTCCGTGGAAATGGGTTAGGAAGAATACCTCCGGCACCTTCATATAAATCTTGTAAGCGCCCGTACCGGGCTCCACATTGGTCCTGAGACCGGTTTCCTTGTTGATCTTGAACTCGTAGCCCTCGTGCCCCATCTGGGCGCCGAACTCCAGCGCCATATTGGGGAACATATTGAACATGGTGTAGTGGCGGATGACGGAGAATCCGTATGCGGGGTACTGCGCCATCCAGCGTGTGTACCTGGTGGGGTTGAAGTAACCGTAGTTTAGCGTTACGCCGCCGAAAACGCCTGCAGCCCAGTAATTGTTGGGGGACATCTTCTGGACGGTTACGCTGTCAAGATACTCCCCGGTTATTTCGGAGGGCAGGGAGAAGAACTCCGCATCAAGGTCCACCTGGGCCCTGGCGGCAAGGCCTGCAAGAAGGAGAAGGCCTGTCAGTATGAGTCTTTTACCCGTCATCTGAACATCTCCTCAAGGTCAAGGGTCCACACCATCTCGCTTCTTTCCAGCACCTGGATGAGGAATTGGTCGTCCACTTTGAAGAAGCGTACTTTCTCAGGCTGGCGGTGCTCCAGAAGGTTTCCGGTGTCCACGATATTGTTGCGGTTAAGGTCTTCCGTTATCCTTATGCAGTATTTTCCGGCTTTCAGATAGGGGAACAGCAGGGGACCGTCGGCCTCAACTATGAAACTGCGGATCACTTTGTCTCGTTTCTCTCCAAGAAGGTCCACGATGTACTTGTTGCGCACGCCGGAAAGTTCCAGGGTAATGCTGCTCAGTTTGTCGTCCTTGGGGAGGGTGACCTTCAGTTCCGTACTGTCGTTGTAATAGCCGTTTACGTCCCTGAACTTGCGGTGAGGAATCTTGAGATAATAGTCAAAACCCTGCTGGAAAGGCGTTGTGGGCTTTATGGAAAACTTCCTGAGGTTGGTTGAATCCTTCTCCAGGACATATTCCATCTTCGCTTCCTGCTGGCGCGGGTTCACGCTCCTCATAGTGAGGGAATCCCAGGACTCCATAATGAGAGGGTACTGGAACTCTATCTGGTAGCCGTACTGCTCAACGGTGGTGGCATCGGCCGTAGTTTTCATTACGGCAATGGTGTCCTCGTGCTTGCGGCTGCGGATGTCGTTGGCCTTCTTCATCATCTCCGCCCTCACTTTCTTGTCAAGGGCCAGCCTTACGGTCTCTTCCGTAGGCACAAGCGTTCCCGTGGTGTCGGTTTTATCGTATTTTATCACCAGTTGTAGGGTGTCGGGCATCTTCCGTTGGTCGTTCACCCAGAGTTCCAGGGAGTCTTTCTGAGGGTTGAACTGGGAGATGAGTTTCTCACGGGGCAGGCCCTTTATCCTCATATCGTGGATCTTTGCATCCGGAGCCATAAAGGTAAGGTAAGCCGTACGCACACCAACCCTTTCCTTCTTCACTATCAGTTGCTTGGAAGGCTTTTCACGGAACATATTTAGTTCGAAGTCCGTCTTTCTGGCAAGGCACAGGGCCGTATCCTTCATCTCGAACTTCTTCAGTTCGTAGATTGAGTCGTTGTATACGGTCTTTGGCCTGAAAAGGGTATCCAGGAAGGCTATCCGCTCCGTTTCAGGATCGTACATATTGTTGTTGTTCTCGTCCTTTACGGCATATACGCGGTAGAGAGTGTCCTTGATGTTACGGATGCTGAAAAAGCCCCAGTCGTCGGTTTTGGCGGCGGCATACGGACGCCTCAGGAACACTGCGGAATCGGTATGGTCCTTATACAGCATCACCGTGACCGCCTTGAGGGGCTTGAGCGTCTGGAAATCCTGCACAAGGCCCGTCAGGCACATGGAATCAATCTGTGGACCGGTGGAAAACACCAGCGTAAAGCCCGGGAACATATTGCCCTCGTTGTTGTCGGCAATGGCGCCGGTGAGGTCCAGGGTATAAGTGGTGTTGGTATCAAGGTCGCTTTCAAAACTCACCACAACCGACTTTCCCTTTATCACGGCCTTGGGCTTTTTCTCAAGGGGAGGGGAAAGGAAGATTCCGTTGGCGTCCTTGATCTTCACATATTCATTGAATGTGAAAACCAGTTTGGTCCTGTGTGGATTCACGTTCACCGTTCCGGGCATTGGGGAGATCTTGGTCATCTCCGGGGGGATGGTGTCCTTGTCTCCGCCTGAAGGGGGCGTAGTGGTGTTTGCGCAGCCCCACGGGAACATCAGGCTCCCAAGGATGAGGGCCACGGGTATGAGGGGTATGAACTTTCTTAGATTCATATTTCCGTTCTGGTCACATTTTCTATGCCGTCAATGGCCTGGAGGTTCTTCATCATCTCCTCCAGGGTTTCCCTGGAAGGCACGTAAAGGTCTATGAAGCCGCCAAAGATACCGCCTTCGGCCTGAAGCGACAACTTTCTCATATTCACGCCCATAACCAGGGACACGTAGCGGGAAATCTCATTGAGAAGGCCCATACGGTCTATTCCCTTCAGGGAAATCCTCACAAGGAAGGAGCGGTCTTCGGCCTGGTCCAGCCACTTTGGAACAACCACCCAGTCTCCGTGGGACGCGGCTATGCGCTCTGCAACGCGGCAACTCTTCTTGTGCACGGTGACAACGCCGTCCGGGGCCTTGAAACCAATCACGGGGTCTCCGGGGATGGGGTTGCAGCAGGTGGCGATGGAAAAGCGCGGGGAATCCGGGTCTGAAGAGCCGATGATAAAGGTTTCCGCTTTCTCCGCCTCCGGCTTATCCTCAAGGTGAAGGACTCTCCTCAGCCAGGAAATCCTGCTGCCGGAAGACTTCCTCAGCACCTCCTCAAGATTCTCAAGGCTCTGGTTTCCAAGGCCGATATTATAGAAGAGTTCGTCCCTCGATTCCGAGTGATAAGCCACCTCAATACGCTGAAGAGTGGTTTCGTCAAGGGTGAAGCCAAGTTGCTGGACGCGGTCTTCGAGGATGCTCCGGCCGGAATCCAGGACCTGACGCCTCTGCGTCTTGAAGTATTCCTGCACAAGCGTGCGCGCACGGTGCGTGACAAGGAACTGGAGCCATTCAGGCTGAGGCTTCGCTTCCTCGGCGGTGATTATCTCAATCTTGTCTCCGGTCTTTATCACGTGGTTAAGGCTCACCAGTTTCTGGTTCACCTTTGCCGCAATGGCCTTGTTGCCTATTTCCGTATGGATAAGGTATGCAAAGTCAAGCACCGTGGCACCCTTCTGGATGGTGCGCTGCTCCCCGCGGGGGGTAAACACGTAAATCTCGGCCGATGTAAGGTCGTTGTGGATGATATCCAGAAGTTCCAGGGCATTCACGTCAGGGTTCACCAGGATTTCCTTGATCCGGGTGAGCCAGAGGTCCATCTCGTTGTCACCTTCTCCCACAAAGCCGTTGCGCTTGTACATCCAGTGGGCGGCTATACCCTTTTCCGCTATGTCGTCCATCCTGCGGGTGCGGATCTGGACCTCCACCCACACGCCGCTGTTGCTGAGAAGCGTACAGTGAAGGGCCTCGTAGCCGTTGCTCTTGGGGTGTCTCACCCAGTCGCGGAGCCTTTCCGGCATATAGCGGTAAATACCTGTGATTGTGGAGAATATGTGATAGCACTGGTCACGTTCAGTCTCCCTGGAATTCTCCGTGGGCTCAAAGATTATCCTGATGGCATAGAGGTCATACACTTCCTCGAAGGGAATCTGCTTCTCCTCCATCTTCCGCCACACGGAATAAGGGGTTTTGATGCGCTTTTTGATGGTGAATTTAAAGCCGGCATCGGAGAGAGCCTTCTCAATTGGCTCCACGAATTCGTTCATCTCCGACCCCTTCTCCTGGACCCTCTTGTCAATCCTTTCCTTGATTTCCTCATAGGCGTCAGGCTCCTTGTAGCGCAGCCAGATGTTCTCAAGTTCGCTCTTTATCCCGTAAAGGCCAAGCCTGTGGGCCAGGGGGATGAAGATGAACATAGTTTCGGAGAGGATCTTGTCCCTCTTGTGCTCCGGCATATGCTCAATGGTGCGGCAGTTATGGAGGCGGTCGGCCAGTTTTATGAGCACAACGCGGACGTCGTCGTTGAGCGTGAGGAGGATACGCTTGAAGTTTTCGGCCTGGAGGCTCTGCTGGGAGATGTCCGTGCCGTGGGTCTTCTGCTCCGTGTCAAGGACGTTCTTGATCTTGGTGAGGCCGTCCACAAGGGTTGCTATCTTGTCCCCGAATTCGGCCCTGATGTCCTCCACGGTATAATCCGTGTCCTCCACTACGTCGTGCAGCAGGGCGGCCGATATTGACTTGTATCCAAGGCCGATATTGTCTACCACTATCTGCGCCACGGCGATAGGGTGGAGCATATAAGGCTCGCCGCTGCGCCTTCTCACATTACGATGGGCGTTGTTTGCAAACTCGAAGGCCTTTTCCACCACCGCGAGTTCCCGCTCGTTGGCGCATCGTTTTTCGGCCGATGCCCTCAGGACCTCGTAGTCACGCCTTATCCAGTCGTAATCTTTCTGTGTAAACTCTGAAAAACTCATAGTTCTAAACCTTTATGATGCCTTTCCTTCCTCTCACGGACGGCTTCTGCATACATCTTGTCAAGTTGCTCGTTGGTGATACCCATCCTGTCAACGTTCTGGAAGGCAAAGGACAGTTCCGCCCCGTACAGGATTATGGTCCATCCAAGATTCAGCCACACCATAAACAGGGGGAGGGCCGCCAGGACACCGTAAACGGCGCTTACCTTTGCCACCATCATCTGGGTTTCCAGGTACAGGTACTGCACGCCGGTGAACACCAGACCGGAAATGAGGGCCGCCTTGATGGCGTACCTGAACCTCACCTTGGTTCCCGGGATGAACTTGTACATAGCGGACATAATAAGCACGCTGGCCCCGGCAAACAGCAGCCAGGACATAAAACTCTTGATTGTGGAGTAGATGATCTCCGTGCCGGGGAACAGCACGTCCAGGATATGGGAATACACCACTGACCCGGAGAAGAAGATTATCACCACGAACGGGGCCATTATGGTTATGCCGATAATGACGCCTATCATCTTGAGGAAATTCCTCTCCTTGTCCACCTTCCAGACGTTGTTGAAAACGCTCCTCACGGTTATCATCAGGGACAGCACTATCCACAGGAAGGATGCCATGGAGATGAAACCGAAGAGGCCGCTCTGCGCCACGTCCACAATGTTGTCGGCGGCATTCATAAGAACCTCCGTGATACGGGTATCTCCAAGATTTGTGAGGAGGATGTCCTTGAACATATCCTTCATCCCCACGCCGGAAGTGAGGTAGAAAGCGATTGCTATTGCCGGCACCACGCTCATCATACTCCTGTATGCAAGGGCCGTCACCTGGTAGCCGATTTTCTGGGAACTGAACGTTGTGAGCATCAGTATCACGGTCTTTGCATCCTTCACAAGGCGCCCCTTCCACCGTGAGAAATCCTGTTCCCTCAGATAGAATATGTCGTGAGTCAGAAACCGCGTGATCCGGTATATCCAGATGGAAGCCCACCGGATAATCACCTGAATCTTATGCCACAATTTCTTAAACATCTCTAAAACAGCGTTGGTTCAAATAAGACACCGTCATCGTTGCCTGGAAGGGTAGGCTCTCCAGAATCCCTGGCCACCCTCGGCCGGGTAAGAGGGAGGGGCCCGCTGCCGGAGGCAGTGGGAGGGGTCGGCGAAGCCGACGATTCAGGAGAGCCTACCCTTCCGGGCAACATCTCCATGAACGTGGCTTCGTCAATGATTTCTACGCCAAGGTCCTGAGCCTTCCTGACCTTTTCAGGGCCGGGTTTTTCACCGGCAAGGAGGTATGAAGTTTTGGAACTGACGGAAGAGCCGTTCTTGCCGCCATTGGCTTCAATGAGGGCCTTCATCTCATCACGGGAGATGCTGAAGGTGCCGCTGATCACTATGGTTTTGCCTTCAAGGGCGCTGGATGCCGCCTCTTTTACCTCTGCGGACATCCTGAGGCCGGCCTCTTTCAGGGCGGTGACCTCACGGATATTGTCCTCATCGGCAAAGAAAGCAATTATGCTGTCGGCAATCACGTCCCCAACCTCAGGGACTTCCAGGAGTTCTTCCCTTGTGGCGGCCATAACGGCGTCTATGCTTCCAAAATGGCGGGCGATATCCCTTGCGGTGGTTTCCCCCACAAAGCGGATTCCGATGGCAAAGAGTACCCTCTCAAAGGGCACGGCCAGGGATTCCTTCACGGACTGGGTGAACCTGGAGGCCGATTTTTCCTTCCAGCCCTCAAGCCGCACGAGGTCCATATCACGGAGCCGGTAAAGGTCCGATGGCACCCTGGCAAGGCCAAGGGAGTAGAGTTGCTCTATGGTGGCTTCTCCGCAGAGGATGTTCATTGCCTTGCGGGTGACAAAATGCTCTAATCGGCCCTTAATCTGGGTGGGGCAGCCCTTGCGATTGGGGCAGAACCACTTGGCTTCGCCTTCTACCCTCACAAGGGGAGTACCGCAGTCCGGGCACACCGTGGGGAACACCGGCACCTTTGCGCCGGGTTCACGCTTTGACTCTTCAACGCCCGTTATCTTGGGGATGATCTCTCCGCCCTTTTCCACATATACCCAATCTCCTTCGTGAAGGTCCAGGGCGCGGATCTGGTCTTCGTTGACAAGGGTTGCGCGCCTGACCATTGTTCCTGAAAGGAAAACGGGCTCAAGGTTGGCTACTGGCGTCACGGCGCCGGTACGGCCCACCTGATAGTCTATGGAAAGTACCGGCGTGCAGGCCTGCTCCGCCTTGTACTTGTACGCAACGGCCCAGCGGGGGCTCTTGGCGGTATAACCAAGTTCCGCCTGGTAGGCGAGTTCGTTTACCTTGATTACAATGCCGTCAGTGGCATAGGGGAGGGTTTTTCTCTCCGTGTCCCATTTGCCGATGAAAGCCTCTATCTCATCAATGCTGGAGCATATCAGGCGTTTGTCCCCGACGGGAAGGCCCCATTCCGCTGCAGCGTTAAGGGCTTCATTGTGAGTTGGGTACTGCACCTGACCAACGGGAATATGATAAAGCACGCAGAAAAGGCCGCGCTTTCCAACTTCCTCCGGATTCTGGAGTTTCAGGGAGCCGCTGGCGGCGTTACGTGGATTTGCAAAGAGGGGTTCCTCCGCAAGTTCACGCTCCTCATTGAGGCGGTCGAAGGACTCATAGGGCATAAGGATCTCACCTCTTATCTCAAATTCCTCCGGCCAGCCCGTGCCCTTCAGGGAGTGAGGGATGTTGGCTATGCGGCGGGCGTTTGCTGTTACGTCGTCTCCCTTCACGCCGTCTCCGCGCGTGAGTGCGCGGAAAAGGACGCCGTTACGATAGGTGAGGCAGATGGCGGTTCCGTCGTATTTGAGTTCCACGCTGTACGTGAAGGGCCTGTCAAGGGTTTTTGTGACTCTTTCGGCAAACTCTTCAACCTCATCCATGGAGTAAGTGTTGCCTAGGGAAAGCATAGGATATTTGTGAGGATACTTCCTGAACCCGGACTCAAGGTCCGATCCAACGCGGCGGGCAGGGGAGTCTTCCGTTGCAAGTTCAGGAAACTGCGTTTCAAGGGCTTCCAGTTCACGCATGAGGGAGTCGTACTCGTAGTCGCTCATGGTGGGGGCGTTCTCCACGTAGTACTTCCGGCTGTTCTCCACGAGAACGGCCTTGAGTTCCTCTATCCTATGTTTTGCCTCACTATAGTCCATAATTGTACAAAGATAGCAAAAAAAAGCGGTATTACGTATATTTCAAATCACGTTAATTCTTACTATCTTTGTATGATTTAAAGAAAGTATTTTACAAAACATAAATTGCACTTATGAAAGATTCTATCATTATCCTCTGTGGCGGCGGCCCGGCCCCGGGTATGAACACCGTCGTAATGTCTGTCGCAAAGACTTTCCTTTCAAACGGTTACCGTGTAATCGGCCTTCACGGCGGTTACAGCGGGCTTTTCTCCAAGAGCCCCCGCACCGAGGACATAGATTTCTTCAAGGCCGATGCCTACTTCAACCGCGGCGGTTCCTACCTCCAGATGAGCCGTTTCAAACCCACGGACAAAGACTTTGAGGAGAACTTCAACCTGGGCCTTTTCCAGGACAACAACATCAAGCTCCTTGTAACAGTTGGTGGTGACGATACTGCTTCTACCGCAAACCGCATCGCAAAGTTCCTTGAGGCAAAGAAGTATCCCATCCACAACATCCACGTCCCCAAGACCATCGACAACGACCTTCCTCTGCCCAATAACACCCCCACCTTCGGCTTCAACAGCGCAAAGGACGAGGGCGCGCACCTTGCACGCACCGTGTATGAGGATGCCCGCACCAGCGGCAACTGGCTCATCATCAGCGCTATGGGACGCAGCGCAGGTCACCTTGCCCTTGGTATCGGCGAGGCAACCCACTGCCCTATGACCATCATCCCCGAGATGTTCAACAAGACGGAAATCACCCTTGACAAGATTGTGAACCTTGCCCTTTCCGCCATCCTCAAGCGCAACATCCTTGGCATCCCTTACGGCACCGTGGTAGTTGCAGAGGGCGTTTTCCATGACCTTGATCCCCAGGAAATCAAGAACGCCGGCGTTTCCATGACCTACGACGAACACGGCCATCCTGAGCTCGGCAAAATCTCCAATGCCGTCCTTTTCAACGACATCCTTGAGAAGAAGTTCAAGGCTATCGGCCTCAAGGTCAAGACCCGTCCCGTGGAGATCGGCTACGACGTCCGCTGCCAGGATCCCATCGCATTTGACCTCACTTACTGCAGTGAACTTGCAATGGGCGCATATGAACTCTTCAAAAAGGGTGAAACAGGCTGTATGGTATACGTAGACGCCTTCGGAGAGGCCAAGCCCCTGTACCTGAAGGACCTCCAGGGCGCAGACGGAAAGATTCCTCCGCGCAGGGTTGCAATTGACGGCGGCATCGCCCAGAACTACTTCAATCACCTCTGCCACTTCATCACTCCCGCAGACTACGAGGCTGCAAAGAAGTACGTTCCCAATCCCGAGGAATACGACTTCCGCAAGATCCTGAACTGGTAGTATGAAATCCGTCATTTACCAGATGCTCCCAAGGCTTTGGGGAAATGGTAAATTCTCATCAATTGACGCCGGGTCCCTTGAATATGTCAAGGGGCTCGGTGTCCATTATATCTGGTACACGGGTATTATCCGCCACGCTACATCGGCTACGGAAAAGGTGGTTAAAGGGGATGCCGGAAGTCCCTACGCCATTGTGGATTACTATGACGTAAACGCTTATCTTGCAGATAATTCGGATAACCGAATGCAAGAATTCCTTGAACTGGTTGAAAGGACTCACAAGGCAGGCCTGAAAGTAGTCATAGACTTTGTTCCAAACCACGTTGCCAGGGAAAACGTGAACCTTGGAAAGGAGGACGACAAAACCGTCCACTGGAAAGCGGAAAACGACTTCTTCTATTATCCCGGAAAGGAACTGAAACTTCCTGCAAAAACCAACTATAAGGAAGTCCCCGCCAAGGCTTCCGGAAACGCGTTTACCCCAGCCCCGGATATCAACGACTGGTGGGAGACCGTGCGCATAAACTACTGCGACTTCCACACCCGCACCTGGGACAAGATGTATGACATAGTGCGCTTCTGGGCCCTCAAGGGCGTGGACGGCTTCCGCTGCGACATGGTGGAGATGGTGCCGCCTCAGTTCATGCAGTGGCTCATAGGGGAGATCAAGCAGGAATTCCCGGGAATAATCTTTATCGCAGAGGTGTACCAGAAGGACAAATACCGTATGTACGTGGAGGAGGTTGGCTTTGACCTTCTCTATGACAAATGCGGCCTCTACGATACCCTGAGGACGGTTTCGTGCAGCGGAGCATCGGCTACGGGAATCACCCGCGACTGGCAGTTCCTGGGGGACCTCCAGCCGTATATGCTCAATTTCCTGGAGAATCACGATGAGCAGCGCATTGCGTCGGATTTCTTCTGCGGAAGCCCGGAGAAAGCTAACGCCGCCCTTGCCGTAAGCATGCTTCTCAACACTGCTCCTTTCATGCTGTATTTCGGGCAGGAGACAGGGGAGAGGGGAATGGATGCCGAAGGTTTCAGCGGCCGGGATGGCCGGACTTCCATCTTCGACTGGAGCGCAAAGCACTTCGGCCCCTCCGAAAATGTGCTTCCGGCATACCGTGAACTCCTTAAGATTGCCCGGGAGCCCGCTTTCCGTGAGGGCAAGACCTTCGACCTCTGCTACTGCCAGGACGGCGGCTTCAATCCTGACCGCCATTTTGCCTGGTTGCGTTCAGACGGTTCCAATACCTTCCTCATAGCGGCAAACTTCGGCCCTGAGGCCGAAATCACGCTTAGGATACCCACGGAAGCACTTGATTACCTGGGAATTAAAGCCGTCCGCACCGTCTACAGCGTATCGGTGAAAGCCTTTGGCTACGCCTTGATAGCAGTTCAATAACATCTGCAGTCGGGCGTTTTCGGCAAATGATTAATTATCAGCATTTTATAAGAATTACTCCCGGCAAAACGGCCGGGAGTAATTCTTATAATCACCTGATTTACAGCACTTTAACACTTACGGCTAATTTGTCGGCGGAACTCAGCCACGGTAACGGCGGTGGCGACTGCGGCGTTTAGGGATTCGGAACCTGGGTCATCAGCCGGATAGGGAGGGATGAACAGGCGGTCCGTCACGCAAGCTGCGGTCTCCGCCGATATCCCATTGGCCTCGTTGCCGATAACGATGATTCCCGTGGCCGAAAGCTCCTTCCTGTACATATTCTCCCCGTCAAGGAAGGTGCCGTACACCTTGCAGGGATAAGAAGAGCACAGTGAAGGAATATCAGTTGTATAGAACGGGATGCGGAAAATCGCACCCATGGTAGACTGCACCACCTTGGGATTATACAGTTCCACAGTATCTTCAGAGGCATAAACGGCATCTATGCCGAACCAGTCTGCAATTCTAAGGATTGTACCCAGATTTCCCGGATCCCTTATTCCGTCAAGCGCCAGGTAAAGACCCTCGGAAGGAGCCTTGAATGCCACCTGGGGCTTTCTCACAAGTGCCAGCACCGGGGAAGGGGATGAAAGGGCCGATATACGCTCCATTGCGGCTTCACCTATCTCCTCTTTCCTGTACACCCTCTCAACCTCAAAACCGGATTTCAGCGCTTCCTGCACCATCTTCTCACCTTCCACCACAAAAAGCCCCTCACTGTCCCTGAATTTCTTCTGTGACAGTGACTTAACGAACTTTATTTCCGCATTTGTAACCACTAATACCCTAAAGTCTTAAGCATTGATTCGGCGGTCTGTTCTTCCGCGAAGACGGAGGTGACCAGGTTGCCTTCCTTGTCACGATCTATGAGTATGTGCTTAGGAGAAGGCATGAGGCAGTGCTTGATGCCGCCGTAACCGGAAATGGCTTCCTGATAGGCGCCGGTGTGGAAAAAGCCTATGTAGAGGTTTTCCCTGCGGCTGCGGATGGTGGGCAGGAAGATTGCGTTGGCGTGGTAGTCGGCATTATAGAAGTCCTGGCTGTCGCAGGTGAGACCGCCCAGGAACACCCTCTGGTATTCGTCGTTCCACTTGTTCACGGGAAGGAGGATGAAACGCTGGTTAAGGCCCCAGGTGTCAGGCAGGCAGGTCATAAAGGAGTTGTCAATCATATACCACTTCTCGCGGTCGTTCTGCTGCTTGATGTCCAGGATCTTGAAGATGGTGGCGCCGCTCTCTCCAACGGTGAAACTGCCGAATTCCGTGAAGATATCGGGCTCCGGAACGCCGTAAGCGTTGCAGGTGACCTTGATCTGGTTGATGATTTCCTCCACCATGTACTCGTAGTCGAAGTCCTGGGCCAGGGAAGTCTTGTTGGGAAGGCCGCCGCCTATATTAAGGCTGTCAAGTTCCGGGCAGATGGCCTTGAGTTCGCAGTACACCTTCACGCACTTTGAGAGTTCGTTCCAGTAGTATGCGGTGTCACGGATGCCGGTGTTTATGAAGAAGTGCAGCATCTTGAGGTGGAAATTGGGATACTTTGCCACCGTGTCCTTGTAGAACTTCACTATATCAGAGTAACGGATTCCAAGGCGTGATGTGTAGAAATCAAAGTTGGGCTCCTCTTCGGATGCTATGCGGATGCCCATCATGGTCTCCTCCTCAATTAAATCGGCCAGATCCTCGAACTCGTTCTTGTTGTCAAGCACGGGGATTATGTTGAGCCAGCCGTCCTTGCGTAGTTTGGCGATGTTCTCTATGTACTGGGGGCGCTTGAAGCCGTTGCAGATGACATAGATCTTGCTCTTGTCCACGGAACCGTCCTTCTCCAGGGCCTGCATGAGGTCAAGGTCATAGGCCGATGAAGTTTCCAGATGGATGTCGTTTTTCAGGGCCTCGTGCACCACAAAGGCAAACTGTGAACTCTTGGTGCAGTAACTGTAATGGTACTTTCCCTGGTAATCCGCCTTGGCCATGGCAACCTTGAAAAGGCGCTTGGCCCTCTGGATCTGGGATGAAATCTTGGGAAGGTAGGTGAGTTTTAGGGGAGTACCGTACTTCTCAATGATTTCCATAATGTCAATGTCATTGAACATCAGATTTCCGTCCACCACCATAAATTCGTCCTGGGGGAAGTCGAAGGTTTGATCTATAAGGTCAATGTACTTGTTTTTCATCAGCGTATGGTTTTGCCTTTAGTAAGTAGTGAATGCAAATATACGGAAAAAAAGTATTAATTTTGTAAGAATGAAACCAAGGAGCCGCATATTTATTGCATTGGCAGCCGCGCTTGCCATAGCATCCTGCAGTACCACCAGAACTTTACGTGACGGCGAGTACCTTCTGCGCTCCAACAAAATCCGGGTCAACGACAAAAACTACAACGCCGGGGACCTCTCCGCATACCTTCTCCAGAAGCCCAACGCCTGGATGCTGGGCACCAGCCCGTCCCTTGTGGTATACAACTGGGGCGGGGAAGGGAAGACCGGTTTCCAGAGATTCTTCAGAAAACTTGGCGTCCCCCCCGTGGTCTACGACGCCTCCAAGGTTGACGAGACAATAGACAACATAGCAAACCACCTCCGTTTCACCGGCTACTACGGCTCCGTGGTTGAAAGCAGCGTCCGCGTAAGCAAGAGAATGGTCTATGTAACCTATTACGTTGCCCTTGGAAAGCGCTACAAGATAAGCGCAATAGACTACGACATCCCGTCCTACGGCACTTTCAGGGAGGACTGGACCAAGGACATTGAGAACGTTTCCCTGAAGGAGGGGATGTACCTCTCCGAGGAAATAATCGAAAAGGAGGCCGACAGAAGCGCCGCGTATTTCCGCACCAAAGGCTACTACGGTTTCAGCAAGAGTTACTATCTCTTTGAGGCCGATACCCTCTCAGGTGACGGCAACGCAAAACTGAAGATGAGTATCCGTGACTTCGCCCTTGGAGACAGCCCTGCATCGGCCAGGGAGCATAAGAAATACACCATCGGAGAACTCACGGTCTCAAAGCCCCGGAGGCTGAAAATACGCCCCGGAGTCATTGAGACGCTGAATCTCATCAGGCCCGGAGACCTTTACAACGAGGAAGTCATCAACACCACTTACTCCCGTTTCTCCAACGTGGGTATGCTCACCGGCGTGAACATCACCACCTCCGAGGCCCCCGGTGAAAAGGTAGACTGTAACATCGCGCTCCGGAACTCCGGCCTGCAGGGATTCAAGATAAACTTGGAAGCATCAGTCAATTCCACGGCGCTCTTCGGCATATCGCCCCAACTCACTTATTACCACAGGAACATATTCCACGGGGGAGAAGTGCTTAACCTTGGCGTCAAGGGCAACTTCCAGTTCCGCCCCAAGTCCGACGCCTACTCAACTGAAGTAAGCGCCACTGGAAGTATCCTGTTCCCCAAGTTCATCGGCCTTCCCACCAAGGTCTTCAAGGGAAAATACATCCCCAAGACGGAGGTTTCCCTTGCTTATAATTACCAGGACCGCCCTGAATTCAAACGTCAGGCAATAGCAGGGGAGTTCAGTTACACCGGAAGGTTCAATTCCCGGTTCTCATACAAGTTCACCCCCATAAGAGTGAACGTCACTAGGTTGTTCGGCGCCTCTGATGACTTTTTGGAAAAGCTATTCAATAACATAGTCCTCTCCGGCGCCTACATGGACAAGTTCGACATGGGTATAAGCACCATGCTGTATTATACCACAGACAACTCCGTGGTGCCCACAAGGCCCTTCCATTACGCCAGACTCAACTTTGACCTTTCCGGAAACACCCTGAGCCTTTTCAACAACATCCTTCCCCAGAACGAATTTGACGAAAGGACCATCTGGACTATACCATATGCCCAATACGTGAGAGCGGATTTACACCTTGGAAAGACATTCCGCTTTGGAAAAGAGGACAAACATGCCCTGGCACTTCATTTCAATGCAGGCGCCGCTTTCCCGTACGGCAATTCCGCAACCTCCACGGTTCCTCTGGAAAAACTCTTCTATGCAGGAGGAGCCTATTCTATGCGCGGCTGGCAGGCAAGGACCCTGGGCCCCGGCACAAGCACTTTGTATTCGGAGTTCTTCACCATCCCCAGTTCCGTGGGTGAAATGAAACTGGAAGCCAACGTAGAATACCGTTTCCCCATATTCTGGAAAATTGAAGGTGCCCTTTTTGCCGATGCAGGTAATATCTGGGACCTTCCCAGGCCCAATTATGAACCCGATGAAGATTTGGCTGGCAGCATCTTTGGATTCAATATGGAAACCCTGAAAGGTATCGGCCTTGACTGGGGACTTGGCATCCGCCTGAACTTCGGACTAATCCTGGTACGCCTTGACGGCGGCTTCCGAATTCACGATCCCGGACGCGACGAAGGCTACCGCTGGCTTGGCCCCGCCGATTGGTTCGGCGGAGGCTCCTACGCCATACATTTTGGAGTAGGTTATCCTTTCTGATAGTATTTAGGCCAGCAGGCCTCAAGATAGGCTTTGAGGACGTTCTCGTGGCGGTTTTCCGCAGGTTCATAGAAAACCTTGCCCTTCAGGGCATCTGGCATAAATTCCATATCGGAAAAATGACCGGGGTAGTCGTGGGCGTACTTGTAGCCGTCGCTGTAGCCTAGTTCCTCCATAAGTTTTGTAGGGGCGTTCCTGATGGGGAGGGGGACGGGAAGGTTCCCGCTTTCCCTTACCTCCGCCAGGGCCTTTTCTATGGCCATATACGAGGCGTTGCTCTTAGGGGAGGACGCCAGATAGACGGTTGTTTCGGCAAGGGGAATCCGGCCTTCCGGCATACCTATCTTTGAAACCACCTCAAAACAGGCGTTGGCAAGAAGGAGCGCGTTTGGATTTGCAAGGCCAACATCCTCAGATGCGCTGAGGCACAGCCTCCGGGCAATGAAAAGGGGGTCCTCACCGCCGTCTATCATCCTTGCGAGGTAATATATGGCGGCGTTTGGATCGGAGCCCCTTATGCTCTTTATAAAGGCCGATATTATATCATAGTGCATCTCTCCGTCCTTGTCATAGATTGCCATATTCTCCTGGATGGAGGCGGTCACCGTGGCGTTGTCTATGACGATGGGGGAGGTACCCGGCTGGGCGTCTATGACCAGTTCCAGTACATTGAGGAGCTTACGGGCGTCTCCGCCGCTGTAGCGCATAAGGGCCTGAGTCTCCCTTACATCTATGCTCTTGTTCTTAAGGAGCACATCCTCCCTGAGTGCGCGGTCAAGAAGCGCCTGCAGGTCTTTCTGTTCCAGGGATTTGAGCACAAAAACCTGGCAGCGGGACAGAAGGGGAGTGATAACCTCGAAGGAGGGGTTCTCCGTGGTTGCGCCGATAAGGACTATCGTACCCGTTTCAACAGCCCCCAGAAGGGCATCCTGCTGGGCCTTGTTGAAGCGGTGGATCTCATCTATAAAAAGGATTGGAGCGCCTTTCTGGTTGAAGAGGGAGCCCTTGCTGGCCTTCTCAAAGATATCCCTCACGTCCTTGACGCCCGCAGTAACCGCGCTTAGCGTATAGAAATCCCTGTCAAGGGTTTCCGCTATGATATGCGCAAGGGTGGTCTTTCCAACCCCCGGAGGGCCCCAGAGGATGAAAGAGGAAAGGTTTCCGCTTTCTATCATCTTCCTCAATACGCAGCCCTCTCCAACCAGATGACGCTGGCCCACATACTGATCCAGCGTCTTTGGTCTCATTCTCTCCGGAAGGGGAGGGAGCATTACGGAAGATGCGCTCATATGGCTATTATTCTACGGGTTTAGTGAATACTCTTCTCCGGCGTACGAAATCCTTCTCATAGTCGTTCCAGATATTCTGGACGGAGGTATTGGTTTCCATCTCGGCGTTGGATTCGCCGTATTTGAAGCCGCCCTTTATGAGATTCCCTATGAACTGGTTGAAAAGCATTGCGTGGACACCCCTGTTGCGGTATTCAGGGTCCACACCTATGAGCATCAGTTCAATTGCGGGGTCGTGTTTCAGGTACATTGCCTTCACAAGATGCCACCATCCAAACGGGAACAGGTAACCGCGGCATTTATGGACAGCCTTTGCTATTGAAGGCATTGCAACGGCAAGCGCGACAAGTTTGCCTTCCGCATCCTCAATTGCAGTTACGTAATTCATATCCAGGAGGCCGAGGTATGAGTCCACGTACTTGTCCATAACGTCCTCCGGGAGGACGGTGAAGTCATACAGTTGATTGTATGTACGGTTCACAAGGTCAAATAGTTTCTGGCCGTAACCGCCCTTTGTGACATCACGCTTTGAGAGTTTCTTGACGCTGAGGTTATAGCGCTGGCTGATGAGGTTTGCAATGCGGGTAACTTTCTCAGGAAGGGCGTCAGGGACGTAAATCCTGTATTCCAGCCAGTCGTTGGCCTTGGTCATGGAGAGGGCATCAAAATGACGGCCGTAGTACTCATAATTGAACCTGAGGGCATAAGTGGAAATCTGGTTGAAGCCTTCCACAACGCAGCCTTCATTGTCAAAATCCGTAAAGCCAAGGGGACCGGTAACCTGGGTCATCCCCATTTCCTTTCCGTAGGCCGATACGGCATCTATGAGGGCCTTGGAGACCTCCATGTCATCTATGAAGTCAATCCAGCCAAAACGAACTTCCTGGTGCTGCCAGTTGCGGTTTGCTATCTCATTGATGATTGCCGCCACACGGCCCGCTATCTTTCCGTCCTTATATGCCAGGAAAAGCCGGAATTTGGCATAATTTGACATTGGATTCTTTGCGGGGTCCAGGGTTGCCATCTCATCCAGAAACAGCCCCGGGACATAGTAGGGACAGTTTTTGTATAGTTCAAGCGGGAACTTCACAAAGGCTTTCAGTTCCCTTTTTGTGCTAACTGTCTTTACAATTACAGACATTGGTTAAGGTGTTAATAAACGTAATCACAAATATAGCAATTTTTTACGGAAACATAAAAAAAACCGCGCCCGAAAGAGCGCGGTCTGAAAGAAGGGGAGAGGTTCCCTCTTACTTGTCAATGATAGTCATCATAAAGATAACCCTGCCGTTGAAGTCGTCGGAATTGACCTTGACGGTGAGCCAGGCGGTCTTTTCGGTCTGGGGCTCGAACTTGCAGTCGGCCTCTGCGTTCAGGATTTCGTTGCTGGTGCCAATCTCAAGTTTGTATTTGAAATTGAAGCCGGAAACGCCGCTCACATTTGCCTTGAAGGGCTCTGCGCCGGAGAACTCAACGATGAAGGTGCTGGAAGTGGTGAAACTTACGGAAGTCACATTGTAACCCTTAAGTTTATCAACGTTGACATTTACGTTTACGCCAAGTTTCTTTGCCTGGTCCAGGAGTTCGTTACCGATCTGCTCAAGGTTGCAGCCATCCTTTACGAAGCCGATGTTCTTGCCGTCTGCGTTGACGCTGAGGTCTACCTTGTCAATCTTCCAGGTGTGGGCGATTGCATTTGCGAAATCGGAGGAGGGGAGTTTGGGCTCTTCTTCACCGGCGCCGGTAACGGTTGTGCCGCCTTCCAGTTTGATGGTGAAACTGCCGTTTGAACCAAATTCGATGGAGCCGAAGCCGTCAAGGACATAGACATTGTTCTGGACAGTGTAGGTGCCGGTGATGACTACGGTAAAATCGTCGGCCTTGGTTTCCTGGGTGCTGCGGGTGATGATGTAACGTCCGCCGTCCGTGAGTTCAATCTGCTGGTAACCTTGATCGGCGGCTGTACCGCTCTTCACGGTGATCTTCTTGGCCTGATCGGCATACTTTGCCTTTTCAATCTTGGCTGTGGAACCGCTGTTTCCGCCGTAGTCTACCTTGTTGTTGCAAGATACAAAGGGGACAAGGAGGGCAGCAAATGCTGCATAAATGAGGAATTTTTTCATAATTATTTGATTTTAAATATTTTAGCCTAGATGATGCGGATAAAGATATTGAGTTTCATAACGGGATAGGCGGGAACCTTTCCAAGGATTTCCAGAGGAGTGGCCAGACCCTTGAGGTCATTGGTCTGGGAAACCCTTTCAGGGGAGAAACCAACTGCAGTACCGTTGGGATCAAGTGAATAATCGTAGCCCACAAGCACGGGTTTGCCCCAGAAGAAAGCGCCCATATCGAAGGTGACGCAAACCCTTTTATCGGGCCTGACGGCACGGCCGAAACCGATTCCGACGTAAGGACGTACGGGCCAGGCAACGATGCCGGCGCTGATAATACCGTCCTTGGAAGGGGAAATGCGGAATTTGGGATCGTCGTCGTTGAAGCCGAAGTAAACCTCGTTGAATTTTCCGGGAGTGAAACCGGCATCCTTGAGGGCGCCGCTCAGATTTCCGTTGATTTCAAAGATGTGGTCTGCGTTGCCGGGATTGACGAATGCGCCGAAGGTGAAGTGGAAGCCAGTCCGCTTGCCGGGGAAAACGTCCATCAGGAGTTTGAGACCGCCGATATTGGTGCCGAACTCAAACTTGCTGTCGCCGATATTGATCTTTGTTTCGTTGAATTCAAGAGTTGTTGGGATATTTGTCCCGGGAGAGACCTGTGAAACCAATGACGATATTTCGTTGATGGTAATGCCGGGCATCACATCAAGGAGGGAAAGGGAATATCCAAGGCGGAACTGCAGATAAGGAGTGCAGGTGGTTGCTATCTCAATTATGCCGATACCGTCAGGCAGAATGGGAAAGTCGATGGGAATACCCGCCGCGATGTGATTGAAAATCTGTTTGTCTTCCTTAGGAGCCTCAGTGTAAAGAGGAAGCGGTTCTTCCACGGCAGGAGCGGGCTCTGCAACTGCGACGGTGTCCTGTGCAGGTTCTACAGGGTCAATTTCCTGAGCCCTGGCGCTGATGAATGCGAAAGCCGTGAGTGCAAGGAAAATGGCAATAGTCTTTTTCATAGGTGCTGCATTTTAATACTTACTCTACAAATATATGCAATTTTTTCCTAAAACGTTGATGCAAATCGTAAAATTCCGTGAAATTGATTATTTTGCACTATGTTATACAATTTATATTATGTTAAGTTATACAAATAAATTTGTGTCCCCTCTCATTTTTGACTAATTTTGCATTATGTCTAGGAAAAGAGTGGATCTCCTTCTGGAGAATGTAAAAATTGAGGCCGTGGCCGCCGAGGGCAAAGCCCTGGCGCACGTAGACGGTATGGTTGTGTTCGTGGATTTCGCCGTCCCCGGTGACGTGGTTGACATCCAGGTCTTCAAAAAGAAGAAAAACTATATGGAAGGCTGGATAAAACGGATTGTAAAGCCGTCGGAGCACCGCCTGGAACCTTTCTGCCCGCATTTTGGCGTCTGCGGCGGCTGCCGCTGGCAGCCTCTTCCTTACAGTATGCAACTTGAGGCAAAAAGGCAGCAGGTGGAAGACCAGCTTGTACGTATCGGCCATCTTGACGTGCCTGAAATAAGGCCCACACTCCCCTCTCCGCACACTGAATACTATCGTAACAAATTGGAATTCAGCGCCTCAGCATCACGCTGGATACTTAATGGAGAGAATCCTGACGCACTTTCGGCCGATGAACGCGTGGGCCTTGGCTTCCACGTGAGCAAATTCTTTGATAAAGTGCTGGATATCAAGGAGTGCCACCTCCAGAAAGA
Source organism: Bacteroidales bacterium (assembly GCA_017451395.1). Classification (GTDB taxonomy): domain Bacteria; phylum Bacteroidota; class Bacteroidia; order Bacteroidales; family UBA932; genus Cryptobacteroides. The sequence continues at coordinate 40,724 of JAFSPR010000098.1, read as the reverse complement.
GCCTTCAAACGCCATTCGTCTCTTTGTGAAACAGTTCTGCCTTGAGCACGGTTATGAATTCTACAACATCCGTGAAAACAGGGGCTTCTTCCGCAATATGTTCGTAAGGACTAATGACAAAGGAGACGTTATGCTCATCCTGTGCTTCGCAAAGCCCCTTATGGAAGAGATAAAAGCCCTCCTGAATGCCGTGAGCGCCCGTTTTCCTGAGATTTCAAGCCTGTGGTACGTAGTCAATGAGAAACTCAACGACTCAATATCGGACCAGTCCCCTATCCTCTACAAGGGAGAAGACGCCATTTATGAGACCATGGAAGGCCTGAGTTTTAAAATCGGCCCCAAATCCTTCTATCAGACAAACTCTGAGCAGGCCTACAGGCTTTACAGCGTTGCAAGGGACTTTGCCGCACTCACCGGAAATGAGGTTGTCTATGACCTTTACACCGGCACTGGCACAATTGCCCAGTTTGTAAGCGGAAAGGCTGCGAAAGTGGTTGGAATAGAGTACGTTCCGGAGGCCATCAAGGACGCTAAGGACAACGCGGAACGCAACGGGATCACCAACTGCAGTTTCTTTGCAGGAGATATGAAAGACGTTCTGAATGAGGCGTTTATCGCTAAGCACGGAAGGCCTGACGTGATAATCCTTGACCCTCCACGCGCAGGTATCCACCCTGACGTTGCAAAGGTGATCCTGAATGCCGCCCCCGGCCGTATGGTGTACGTCAGTTGCAACCCCGCCTCACAGGCAAGGGACCTTGCAATCCTGTCTCAGAAATACCGCATTACCGCGGTCCAGCCGGTGGATATGTTCCCACACACCATGCACGTTGAAAACGTTGTGGCACTGGAACTTATTTAGCCTCAATCTCCCTTTCCAGCACACCCTTGCTGCCATCGGCATAACTGATTGTGGCAACTATGGTATGCCATCCGGCGTCAAGGACTATCTCGGAACCGCCGGAGAACTTCACGCCGTCAAAGGTCCAGGCGATGGATTTGATCTGAAGGGCCGGTGACAAGGCAAGATCAAGGGTAACCTTGTCCCCTGCCTTGAAGGGCCCTGGGGCAATATCTATGTAAGGCTGGCCGATATCCGGAAGTCCCGGAGCATAATCCTGGTCAAAGAGGGTAATCATCATAGGGATGTCGTAGCCCTTCAGATAGGACCAGGAGCCGTGTCCTGAAAGACGCAGCGAGGAAGTGTAACTCCCCACTCCGCCGCAGAAGGCCATAAGGCAGTCATAGTCATTTTTCCCCACCTCCTCCACGGCATAGCCTATGTAGAAATCTCCTGCGGGGATACGGATTCCCATCTCCGATATGTCAAACGACACAGGCAGACCAGGGTCTATCTTGGGGGCCTTTATGGCGGAAATGCCGTCCATGGAATCCAGGATGAAATAATATGCCCTGGCATCAAAACAGGTAAGGAAAGTGACGTCCTTCACAAGGAGGCCTTCATACGCGCCCCAAATGTTCCTTGCGCACTGCACGGCGCCCATTAAGGAAGTCTCTTTGTTGTAATCCCCTATTGCATATAAATCCTTGCTGGAAGGGTCTCCGAAGGTGAATTCCCCTGTCATCCCAAACTCTCCAGTCTTTCTGAGGGTGAAACTAACGGCTGTGAACTTCTTTGTGACCTGAACTGTTATGGACTGCCCCACATAGCCTTCCAGGGCTGCGCTGAGGGTATACTTGTCAGGAGCGTCACTGCCGATCTCAAGGCTGAACCTGCCGCTTTCATCCGTCAGGGTTTCCTGCCTGCCTGAGGACAGAAGTTTCCTCAGAATAACCCCGCTGCCCATAGGAGACGATTCCTGGAACGGATTCAAGGCTACTGTCACCCCCTCAAGCGGATTCCCCGATGTGTCTGACACAGTTCCCTCTATGTACTTTGAATCGGTGTCAGGAGTGGCCGTGAAATGGACCTCATTACCCTCCACACGTATTCCAGAGAGGATAAAGGAGGAATCGTTGCCGTCCCAGTCCTTGGCGCTGTATGAATCAACCCCGTAGAATCCGGGGAACACAAGGTCGGAGTAATCGAGTTTGGTGTAACTGTAGTCCGTGGATTCCTGTTTTGACGGAGCGATGATATAAAAACAGGGGTGAGAGGCGTAGTTGTTGATGGAATTTGTGTTCCAGATGGACTCCGCCGTTATTCCGCCTACTATGGTATGGGATGGAGACCTGTCCACGTGATACACAACCATTCCGGCTGGAAGGGGCGCATCCCATTTATTGCCTGCTCCTCCCCTTTTCTCATAGAGGAAATACTCACCGTCTGCAGTTGCTTCCGTCTTCAAGGCTTGGTTCCCGTCTATGAACGGAAGCGAGTTCTCCCCTGCCGTCACCGGATGGATGTCATCCCTGTCCATCCATCCCAGCATTATCCTTTCCTCCGCATTGAAGTACGGCGGGGTACGGGAGTCGTCGTTGTAAGGGCCGTCGCACATAGTGGAGAACATATAAAGGCCATATACCTGCCCGTTATCCTCATAGTCCACGTCATAGAAATCCGGAAGTCCCAGCGAATGACCGAACTCGTGGCAGGTTACGCCAATGGAACACATAGTGTTGTAAGTAGTCGTGCCCTTGAGTTCCGCCGTGCAGAAGTAGTTTCCCAGTTTCTTGCCGTCGAACTTATGCGTGCGGGCATCGGAATTCTGTGACCACTGGAGGTTCCATGAATGCGGCCAGATATGCTGGGAAGGCCACCCTTCCGCCTGGGAACCGCCGGCGTAATAGAAAAGGACCATATCCACAAGGCCGTCGGAGTCGTAGTCATAGCCTGAAAAATCAACTGCATCGTCAAGTTTCAGGCAAGCGTCGTAGAGGGCCAGTTCCGGCTGCTTGTCCTCCTGGTCCACGGTTCCGTCAGATTTTTTTGTCTGCTCTCCGTAGTACTTGATGGGATTATCCAGCGTTACCGGGCCGAATACATCAAAAACAGGTTCGAAGGCTCCGTGGGAGTTGTCAAGGTAGAAATCCCTCACTGAACCCGTAGCGCCCGCTCCCTGATACCCGTTGTAGCCTGACTGGTTGAGAAGGGCGTCAAAACAAATTGCCGGAGTGTTTATCCTGAACTTTACGTCACTGAACTCCACAAGCACTACGGGGATGCGCCTGGTGCCGTGGGTCATATCCCTTAGTGCAGGTGTGCCCGTCCTCCTCAGGCTGTTTGCCCGCGCACGCCTTATGGCGGCATTGCCGGATATGCGTCTTGCAGCGGCCTGGGTTATGGGCCTGAAATACCCGTTCCCGTCCATAACATACCTGTTTCCGGATTTATCCCGGAACCAACTGCCGTATTCGTCTCCCTTCTGCTCCAGGACAAGCGTACGGCCGTCAGGCTGGGTATAGGTGCGGAATCCGGGCTTTGCCGGAACGGCATATGCGCTGAGGGCTATGAAGGCGAACGCCGCAATTGCAGTGAGGATCCTTTTCTTCATAGCCGTTACTTTTTAATTACGTAATAAGGCCCCTGGCTGGTCTTGAGCCATAAAGTGTCCCCGCTTACCTTCATAACCTCCGCTGTGGAAGAAAAACTCTTTATCTCCTTTTCAGGCGTGCGTGCCGTGAAAGTGACGTAGATGCTGTGGCCGGTAAGCGCAACGGAAGGCTTGATTCCGGATACGGTATAGGCAATGCGGTTGGAAGGATCCACCAGGCTGAACGTGACGCTCCTTCCATCGGCCGAATAGTTCCTGGAAACCTGCCACTCTCCCCTCCTGTACGCATAATCCGCACCGTCTATGTTGTACATACCAAGGGTCCTTACCTTTAGGACGGGGTCCGTTGAAGGCTCCTCACTGGAACCATTCTGGCCGGAAGAAGGGTTCTGCTGCTGCCCGGACTCATCTTCCCGTGTTTCCGGGAACAGGATGATCTGGCATCCGATCAGCAACAGGCCCATAAGGACGACGGACAGGAAACAGCGTATCTTTCTCATTTTATGTTGAATTCTTTTCTTATTGTCTCCGTTACGCCAGAATTGTATTCCAGGACTGCTTCAAGAACGTGGTATCCACTCTCCAGGACCACGCTTCCGCGAGCCTTTTCTTCGTCGTAGAACCACATTACATCTACCTCCGGACCGTTTTCAGGGCTCACAAGTTCTAGCAGGAAAGTGTCTCCTTCCTGCCAGTTTCCCTTTCCGGGACTGATATAGAAATACCCCAGGGATGAAAGGTTCTGGGCCCCTACCTGCTCCTGAACCTGGGCCTCCAGCATAAGGTTCATCGTAATATCGGCCCTCTCCACATACAGCGGGCTCCAGGACGACCTTTCCGTGCTGAAAGGCGCCCAGTAACTGTTTTTCTTGTCTCCGGGATATACGGTTCCAAGGTAGAAACTGCCGTCGGCGCCCCCGCTACCGCCATACCCTACGTAAAGGTCCTCCCCTTCCGGAATCACTATGCCGGCGTCCGTGACATCTACCGAATTCTTGAAGTAGAGGCCATAGACGGGAGTTTCCACAAGTTTTGTGAGCACCCTCTCGCGGCCTATGTCCACGGTCACGTAAATCTCTCCCTGGAATGAATTCAGAAGATACGGGTAGAAGACTATCTCTTTCAGGAGGCTGCCTGCATAAGGGGCAAGGTCTGAGGGAGTGAAGCGTACGGCGCCGATACCGGATTTGTTGTAGTAGCCGCGCTTAAGGCGGAAGTCATACTTGGAAAGCGTATTGTCGTCCCCCTCCGTATTGCGCCTGAGCGTTACGGGCACGGAAAGGACCCTTGAACTGCCAAGAGACACCCGCGTGCTGAAATTCCTGTATCCGGGGGCCGATACATTAAGGACGAGGGAGCCTCTTTTTCCGTCCTCTACCGGAACAAAGAAATGGCCGTCCGGTCCGGACAGGGTTACTTCCTCGCCGACTGAAACATCGGCACCTTCCACCGGATATCCGTAAACGTCTCTCACATAACCGTTTATATTGGGGCCGCAGTCAAACTGCGCATACACGCTCACGCCGTCGGGGGTAAGTTCTATATTGGTGATCTGGCAGGAAACATAACTTCCGTTCCAGCCCTGGGGTTCAATGGAAGTTGCCTCCGAGATGCCGGGGAAAACCATATTCCCGGCCTCCCTGACGCCGTTATATGACGGTACTATGTAGAAACAGGGGTGGGAGGAATCGTCGTTGACGCCGCTGCCGGGAATTATCCAGTTGTCCCACCTTGGGGCATACGCCTCCGACCTGTCCACGTGATAAAGCACCAGACCTTCCGGAAGCGGCGCGTCCCACATCTTGGAATCCCTGTATTCCAGAAGGAAGTACTCCCCTTCCGTTTCCGTGGGGATGACATAGGCCGTATTATGCTCTATGGCCGATAAAACCTGTTTTCCGGGCTGAAGTTCCTGAAGACTTTCCCTTGTCATCCAGCCCAGCATCATCCTTTCTTCCGCGGTGAGGTACGGCGGAGTGAAACCGAAGTTGTTGGTGGCGCCGTAGCACATAAGGGCAAATTCTCCGGGATCTGCGGCAGCCTGGGAGCCGGATGCCGCCTGGTCGTAAAAATCAGGAAGCCCCAGGGCGTGGCCGAATTCGTGGGAGATGTGGCCTATTCCGGAAAGGGTCTTACCGTCCTTGCCCCTCAGTTCCGAGGCGCAGAAATAGCCGTCCAGCCTTACGCCGTCAAGGACCACCTCCCGAAGGTCCTGGCTGGCCGATTTACTAAGATACCAGTTATGGGCCCAGATTGCATCCTGGGGGCCTCCCTGGGACTGGTCAAGGCCGGCATAGATGAAAAGAATCATATCCAGGACGCCGTCGGAGTCGGCATCGTATACGGAGAAATCAACGTCTTCATCCAGGGCGGCGCAGGCTTCGGCCAGGGCCTGGTCTGCGGCGGCATCGGCCCTAACGCCGTCGGTTACCACATCACGGCCATAGAACGCCCGGTACCTTGGAAGGGTGACGGGGCCGTAAACGTCAAATACCGGAATGAAGGCGCCTAGGGAATTGTCCCTGAAATAATCCCTCACGGACCCGGTGGCAAGTCCTTCCCCGGAGAACCCTTCCTCATTGAGAAGGGCGTCAAAATATTCTTCCGGGGCTTCTCCCTCAAACTTTACGTCCGTGAATTCCAGAAGGACGCAGGGCACCTTCAGGGTATCCAGGGCCGCCCATACGCTAAGGGCGGCAGAAAGTATGAGGGCCGATATCATAACAGGGCTATCACAATGAATGTAGTGTCATCCTTCTTGAGCCAGGCCTTGCCGTCCTTTATCTGAAGGACGGTCATATCATACCTGGCGCTCACTGTGCTGTGGCCCTGCTCAAGAACCCTGTAGAGGAAAGAAACCTTGTTTCCGGCTGCAAGGACCCTCGGAAGGCCCGACACACTGACCACCGTAACTGTCTGGGGATTTATGATGCGGTATGAGCACCCGCCCGTATATTCAAGGACGCTGAACTGGTTTACGGATAGGTCAAAGATGACATCTCCCCCCTCCACGCCGTATGCGCCGGGTGTGGTCACCATAGTTATGGGGTCTGGGTCGTCAGGGACAGGAGGGTCCGGAGCAGGCGGAGTGGGCCTGTCCGGCGTCTTGGGAATGCAGGAGCAGAGTAACGCTGCGGCAAGCACAGACACGGATATGAGCCTTTTTATGGTCATATTTAGTTAACAAAAATAGCAAAAATAGGAGATAATTGCTAATTTTGTGCTGAAATTTGACAGATAATGGCACTTCAGATAATATTGTTTTTGGTTGGCCTCGCCCTTGTGGTGTTCGGAGCAGATTACCTTGTGGAAGGAGCGTCGGCAGTAGCCAGAAGGTTCGGCCTCAGCGAATTCGTCATCGGCCTTACCATTGTGGGAATGGGGACATCGGCCCCTGAAATGGTTGTGAGTTTTATCGGCGCCGCACAGGGGAATGCCGATATCGCACTTGGCAACGTTGTGGGTTCAAACATCTTCAACACCCTCCTCATCCTGGGTATAACGGCGCTCATCCTCCCTATGGCCATTACAAAAGAAAACAGGCGCAGGGATATACCCATGAACATAGTCACAGTGGTGGTCCTCATCCTCCTGGGGCTGGAGCACACCATCTTCGGAATAGGCTCCGACGGCCTTTCACGCCTTGACGGAGGCATTCTGCTGGCCCTTTTCATAGGGTATATGTGGTTTAGTTTCAAGCATTCCTCCCCTGACTCCGATTCCCCCTCGGAGACAAGACAACTTAAAATCTGGCTGGCGATACTTTATATCGCCGGAGGTCTATCTGCCCTTGTCTTCGGCGGCCGCATGTTCGTGAATTCCGCCGTTTCAATTGCGCAGACGCTTGGAGTAAGCGACAAATTCATCGCCATCACCATCATCGCCGGAGGCACCTCTATGCCTGAACTTGCCACCTGCGTTGCGGCGGCGGTGAAGAAAAAGGGCCAGCTTGCCCTTGGAAACATAATCGGCAGCAATATCTTCAACGTGCTCCTTATCCTTGGAGGATCGGCCCTTATCAATCCCTTGAGTTTTGCCGATATCTCCTTCATAGACCTTGGAATCCTCCTTGCAAGCGCGCTGGCACTTCTCACCAGTTGCCATATAGGAAAAAAGAACAGCCTTGACCGCCTGGACGGTGCGCTGTTCCTTCTTCTCTGGGCTGCCTATATGACCTGGCTTATTGTGAATCTGTAAGGAGGTTCTCCTTTGAAAGGACGGGATTGCTGTAGATGTGAAGGAGGATGTCCCTCAGCTCATCCCTGTCAAGTTCCGGCTCCACCTTTCCAAGAAGGGCTTCAATGTAGCCTTTGAAAGCCTGGAGTTCTTCCGGAGAATATTCTGATGCGTACTTTGAGCCTTCAGTCACAATGTCGTAGGCCATGTAATTGGTTTTCCAAAGCTTGTATCCGTCAATGATCCTCACGTCCAAAGCAAGACGGATGCTCTGGTAGCGGTCGTTTTTGTCGCAGAGAGAAGCTTCCTCGATTTCCTCATCCGTAAGGGGCTTTCCAAAGTGGATATGGACGTTTCCCTTCTTTTGCATGATGCCCTGGATGATGCTCTCAAGGTCCTCGGTCTCCGTTTTCACGTACTTCTGGGTGCGTGAGATAAGGATTTCCCTTGCCTTCAGGATATCGCAGGGCTCATACTCGTAGGAAATGCTTATGGGGATGATGTTGAGTTCCTTGAAATTCCGGGTGAAATCCTTGGTGCCGGACATGTCGAACATCTTGAGGAGGCCCTGTTCCGTGGTATCCATCCCGTCCTTGGTGCGTCCCTGACGCTGGGCAATCCAGACGGAACTGGTGCCGGAGGTAATGACCTCACGGATGTATTTGGAGAGGAGCTGTGAGGACAGATACAGTTCACGGGCCGATATTCCCCTGATGACCTTGATCATACGGTTGGAACGGATGAGGAGTTCCACGCTCTTTTGCTTGAGGAGGTTGTCCCCTACGCAGATCTGGGTGTCCGGCAGGCCGTTTTTGAGAAGGATGAGTTGGAGGAATGCAGGATCCAGGATTATGTCCCTGTGATTGGACATTGCAAGGTACTTGCCTTCAATGGACGTAAGATTCTCAAGGCCGTCATAGGTGAACTCCGTCACGGAATGGTCTATGACCCACTGGATGGCCTTTGTCATCACTATGGACTGGAATTCGTCCACGGTGTGGATGTTACGGAGAATCTCCCCGAGGAGGGTATCGGGCTGATCAGGGAATATCCTCTTGGATATCCACTTGGTATTTGGATGATTGGACAGGCGCGTGAGGGCGGCCGATGCTTCCTCGTCATTGAAAGGAGCAATGTCCATGTATTCAGTGAGGTCCATACTCAAATCAATTCTTCCTACAAATTTAAGCCAAATTTTTGGATTAACCTATGCCCTTTCAAGCAAAGAGGAGTCTCCGTAACTCAGAAAACGGAAACCATTCTCCAGAGCATAATCGTAAATGGCTCTCCAGTTGCCGTTTACAAAGGCCGATACCAGAAGGATGAGGGTACTCTCCGGCTGGTGGAAATTTGTAACCAGAAGGTCTACGATGCGGAAGGTGAAGCCGGGGACTATGATGATGCGCGTACCGGCGCTGATCTCACTCCTGCCGGTTTTGTCCAGCCAGTCGATGATTGCCTGAAGCGCCTCCTGCGTCGAATAGGAGTATTCCCTCTCATACGGAGCCCACTGGGCAACGTCACGGGGCTCTCCCTCCTCAATGATGCTGACACCCACATAGTAAAGGGATTCCAGAGTCCTCACGGAAGTGGTCCCTACGGCAATAAGGGGCGTTTTCCTGTCCCTGAGTTTCACAAGAAGATCCCTTGTCACCACAAACGGCTCACGGTGCATAGGGTGCTCCGACACAAGGGAACTCTTTACGGGAAGGAAGGTTCCCGCGCCTACGTGAAGGCACACTTTCTCCATATCTATGCCCTTTGCCCGGATTCCTTCCAGGACCCTGTCAGTGAAGTGAAGACCTGCCGTAGGAGCCGCGACGGAGCCCCTGATACGGGCGTAGAGGGTTTGATAGCGCTGAGTGTCAATGGCCTCGGATTCCCTGTTCAGATACGGCGGAATGGGAACAGTGCCGGCAACTTCAAGCACCCTTGAGAACGGACTGCCGTCCTTCCAGGTAAATCTCACCTGCCCCGTCTGGCCGTCCCTTCCCATAAGTTCTGCCCTCAGTTCCATCCCCTCAATCTGAGGGTCTTCATCGGGATTATAAAGCCTCAGAACATCCTCCTTCCATTTTTTCGCATTGCCGATAACGCATTTCCAGGTTGTCTCCCCAGTTGCGGCAAAAGCCAGGTTGTATTCCACTGGGGAGACGGGTTCAAGACAGAATATCTCTATATGTGCGCCGCTTTCCCGCCTGAAATGCAGGCGGGCAGGTACAACTTTAGTCTCATTGAATACCATCATTGCCCCTTCAGGGAGAAGATTGGGCAAATTGCGGAAAATGGTATGTGAAACCTCCCCGTTCTTATAATGGAGGAGTTTGGAAGCGTCACGCTCCGGGAGAGGGTATTTCGCTATCCTGGAGTCCTCCAGGCCATAATTGTAGTCTTCTATATGAATTTCAGGTATCATCAGAATTCGTTTTTCGAGGCAAAGTTACACTATTAATCACAAATTGTGAAATCTCCCGCAAAACAGTTTTTTCCTTTCCTGGAATTATACAAATGTGAAATGCAGTAAACGGGCGAAATGTTAACATTTGTAAATAACACGTCACTTGTTTAACATTCCGAAAAGGGCGCTGATACTTTTTTGCAAAAGTGTTCCACGCTTTTGCTGAGATGCTAACTATTTTACGGAAAATCAGCGTTTTATGTTACTTTATATATAATGTAACTTTAACAAAACGGGGATGCAAAAACAAGGCGGCGGCCAAAATGCTGTTTATATGGTTGTTTATAACATACTATATCTAGGATAATCAGCTATTTATATTCTATTATCTAAATAATATTTTAGGTAAATAATTCAATAATGTCACCTGCCCTTCCCTGCCTGTTCCTCAGTAACGGTATTTGGATGTTTCACATATTGTGTGTATATTTGTAACAACAAAATTCAGGAATATGAATCGGCGTCTTTTACAGTTTTTGCAGGCGGAAAATCTCACGCAGACTCAGTTCGCGGACACACTCTCCGTTGCGCGCGGCAGCGTTTCCCATATTCTGTCCGGCCGCAACAAGCCGGGCTACGATTTTCTGGAGAGCCTCATGCTTCACTACCCCGCGCTGAACCTTGAATGGCTTCTCACCGGAAGGGGCAAAATGTACAAGGAAGCATCACCTGAAGATGCTGAGGGCAGCATTATGATGGATCTTTTCCCGCAAAAGACATCGGATTCAGGCCGTAAAGCGACTAGAATCCTGGTTTTTTACTCCGACAATACCTTCGAGGAGTTCCATCCTGAAGAATAATTTATTATTTTTGCATCCGTATAGAGATTATCGCAAGGATGCTGTTTTTCAAGAAAAAACTGGAAAAAGTTCCAAAAATTGAATTCTCAGGCGTTACGCTTGGGAATCCACTTGGCGCTTATGAAGACATAAACGGCTCTGTTTCATACAGAATGCCGCATCCTGCGCCCGGTTTTCTCACCCTTACTCCCCCTAAGGACGGAATACTTGAATGGATTTCCGGACTGCAGTCATTAAGGAAGGAAACTGTCCTTGCCGTAAATCTCAAGAGAGATACCCAGCGATCCTTTGCCCTGCTGTATGACTTTGTGGATTTCCTCATTGTGGATACAGGATGGGAAGAAGGCACCCAGGAAGTTTCCGATATTACCGTGCTTCTTGACGAACTCCTGAGCCTGAGGCTGTGCTATGAGCGCTATACGCGCGTCCTTGTCCGCATCACCGACGGCCTTACAAAGGATGAAATCGGCCCTCTTCTTGAATACTGCCGGCTCTCCGGCATTGACGGAGTCATCATCCATGGGGTAAAGCGCTTTGAATACGCCAAAAGCGCTACGCAAGGAAGGCTTCCACTTATCTTCAACACGGATTCCCCCCAGGAGGCGCTTGATTTCTGCAGCCGCGGAATCCCCGTAGAGACCTCTCTGGGGCACATCCAGCGTATCAGAATCCTAAAATCACTGAACAAATAATATGCTTACCGCAAGTATATGCACAATTGGCGATGAGATTCTCATCGGCCAGGTTACCGATACCAATTCCGGCAATATTGCCAGGGCCCTGGAAGAGGCTGGTATCCACGTCAGGAGTATGGTCTCCGTGGGTGATGCCCCTGAGGCCATTGAAGATGCCCTGAGGCGGGAAATCGGCCTCAGCGACATAGTCATCACAACAGGAGGCCTTGGCCCCACCAAGGACGATATAACAAAGGCTGTTCTGGCCCGTTTTTCAGGTAGTCACGGCTACAGGGAGGACCCTGGGCAGCTTGAGATGGTGCACAAGATCCTCCGCGGAAGGGGCCTGGACGTGCTTCCAATAAATCTTGCGCAGGCGCAGGTGCCGGAAAAGGCGGAGGTTATTGTCAACAAGCTTGGCACTGCCCCTATAATGGTGTTCAGAAGCCTTTTTAACAAAGCTACGCTCTATGCCCTTCCCGGAGTACCCCACGAAGCAGTAGGCGCAATTCCGGCCATTTTAGGGGATATTCTGGCCCATTTCAAGCCCGGCCGTATCATTCACCGCAACATTATGGTGTACGGGATGGCGGAATCGGCCCTTTCGGAAAAGATAGCCCCCTGGGAAGATGCCCTTCCCAGCAATATGCACCTTGCATATCTTCCAAACACCCTTACGGGAATAAGGCTTAGGCTGTCTTCCTATGGCGGGGATGAAAAGAGCCTTGAAGCGCAGTTGGAGACTCTCAAGGGCCTTCTTGGCCCCCTTGTCTATGCATCGGAGGACACCACCCTTGAAGCAGCAGTTGGAAAACTCCTGAAGGCGCGCGGGGAAACCGTGTCGGCGGCAGAGTCCTGCACGGGCGGAGAAATAGCCCATCTCTTCACTTCGGTATCCGGCTCATCGGCCTATTTCCTTGGCTCCGTCACATCCTATGCCGTCTCCGTGAAAGAGAACGTGCTTGGCGTTCCGGAGAGCGTCATCACGGAGAACGGAGTGGTCAGTTCCGAGGTTGCGGCGGCTATGGCAGAGGGCGTGAGGCGCCTTACCGGAAGCACATATTCCGTTGCCACCACCGGCCTTGCCGATAAAGAAGGAGACGGGAAAAATCCGGGCGGGACATTTTGGATTGGAGTGAGCGGGCCACGCGGAACACGCACCGTAAAGTACTGTTACAAAAATGACCGCGCGCGTAATATCGAACGCTTCGCGGCCTCTGCACTCAACTTCCTGAGGCTTTACATAGAAAATCAGTTATAACGCTGATTTATAATAAAAGTAACAAAGATGTTAGATTTACTAACATCTTTGTTACTTTTGTGCTTAATGTTCTAGTTCAGAACAGTTTACAATTCTTTGGAACACATCCATCAGATTCCTGCCTGAAACCTTGTCTATGGCGTCCTCCGAGTACCCGCGGCGGCGCATTTCCTGTGCCACGGCACCTATCCTGGAGACATCTTCAAGGCCCTCCGGCCCTACGCAAATTCCGTCAAAATCGGAGCCCAGTCCAACGTGGTCTATGCCCGCAAGTTTCACCGCATAATCTATATGGTCCACCACTTCCTTCACGCCCGGACGCCAGATCTCAGTCTTAAGGCGGTCCTGGATTTTGTGCCAGGCTTCGGTACGTTCAGGATCTGAGGGGCAAAGCCTCCAGTACTGGTCCGTCTTCTCTGCTTCATCCAGAAGTGCCGCTTCTTTAGGATCTGCGCCAAAGCGGTCACTGAGGAAAGCCGGATAGAAGTTTATCCCCACATATCCGTCCTTCTCTCCCAGAGCCTTCAGCATATCGTCCGTGAGGTTACGCCTGTGGCCGCAGAGGCTACGGCAGCAGGAATGGGTAGCAATGATGGGAGCCTTTGAAGCCTCTATGCAGTCCCAGAAGGTTTTGTCCGAGGCGTGGGAAAGGTCTATCATCATACCCAACTGGTTCATTTCCGCTATGACCTCCCGGCCGAAGGGGCTGAGCCCGTTCCACTTCTTCCCCTCAGAGGCGGCATCAGCAATGGCATTGTCTCCGTTATGGGTAAGGGTGACATAACTCACGCCAAGGCGGTAGAAAGTCCTGAGGAGCGACAGGTTCTCCTGGATGGGAGATCCGTTCTCCATACCTATAAATATGGAAATAAGGCCTTCCTTGCGGTTTTTGGCGGCCTCCTCCGGGCTGAAGGTGATTGCCGCAATGTCTGAATTGCGCTCTACGGCGTCATATGTTGCCGACAGCATCTCCAGGGCATAGCGCGTGGCCGCGTCAGGCGCCATCTGCGGCGGTGTATAAAGAGCAAAGAAAACGCCGTCCACCGCCCCCCTCAGGAGTTTGGGGAAGTCTACGTGGCCGTATTTGTTGTCAATATCCACATTCCTCAGCCTCAGAAGCTGGGAAGGGGTATCCATATGGGAATCGTAAATCATTATCTTGAACTTGAGCCGTAAGGAGCCAGGGTAGAACGAACGATTTTGCCGATTTTGAACACGGGATCTCCGGTATAGTAGAGTGTGCTGCCGCCCACAAGATTGGCGTCCAGGCTCTCGGAGACGGTGATATTGGCCTTCACGGAACCGTTAAGGTCCACGGTTGCGGCCTTGGTGTCAAACGCCGCGGCCTCGATACTTGAACTCTTCTCTCCGCGAACGGAAAGAGCCTCTCCCTTACCGGAAAGATGGACGCTGGCCGATACTGACGCATTGATCACGGCCTTCTCTCCCTCGAATGTAACCACGGTCTTTGAACCGCCCGTTCCTGAGATTGTCGCGTCCACGCCCTTGGAGGTAATGGCAATCTCCGAGGAACCGGCCGCAGCTGAGATTATATCGTGGGCGTTTACCGTAGCCCTCAGGTTTGCATTGCCCTCGGTCTTTAGTTCGGCCTTGTTCACGGCATCTATGCTGATTGCAGCCTGAGCCTGCTTTTTCATATTGACGTTGACGGAGCCCGCCTTGATGCTGAGGTTCTTGAGCTGGGCTTTGTCCTGGATATCGATATCGGTGGTCAGTTTACACTCAAGGACGTCTCCGCAGTTAAGGACCGCATTGCCCCCAAGGAAGACGGAAGAGAGTTCAGGCATAGTGATACTGGCCCTGAAAACAGGCTTGGGGGCATTCCTGCCCTTATAGAGCTGCCTTACGTCCTTGGGAACGGCCTTGCTGTCATATGTAATGTGAAGCACTTTGCCACGCACATAAACCTGTACGTAGGGAGACAGCATCTTGTCAACGGTAACCTTGGCTACGCAGGGGCCGCTGGAGAGGGTCACCTCAAAGTCACCGGCCACCTCAATGCCGGAGAAATCCCCCACGGGGATGGTCTTCTCTTCCAGTTGAGAGGTGAACTGGGCACGTGCAGCGGGGGCCGCCAAAAGTAAAGTGATACTTGCAATCGCAAGAACCAACATTTTGTTAATCAGCGCTTTCATATTACAATACTTTTACTTGTTTTCTATCTGTTCCATCAAGGAAGTCCACTCAAGGGTTTGCTCATCCACAGTCCTCTTGTGCTCAAGATAATCCCTTGTGAGGTCCAAAATATCGTCATTATTTCCCGGATTAGCAAGGATTTTCTCTATTTCCGCCATCTTTGCCTCGTGGGCCGATATCTGCTTTTCCAGGTAATCTATCCTGTTACGGATCTTCCTCTCTTCCTTCGAGACCGCCTTCATCTTCCGGAATTCCTTCTCCCCTTCCGATGCCCGGGCCGGGGCTTTCTCCTGCACGGGAGCCTTTCTTTCAAGTTCCTGAAGGCTCTCAAGTTTGCGCCTTCGGAGGAAATCGGCCACAGTACCGAGGTGCTCAGTGACCTTTCCGTCCCGGAACTCGTAGAGTTTATCCACAAGGCCGTCAAGGAAGTCTCGGTCGTGGGATACAACAATAAGTGTACCGTCAAAGGATTTGAGCGCCTGCTTGAGGATATCCTTCGACCTGATATCCATATGGTTGGTGGGTTCGTCCAACGCCAGGACGTTGTACGGGGAAAGCATGAGTTTAGCCATTCCAAGCCTCGCTCTTTCGCCGCCGCTTAGAACGGAGACCCTCTTGTCAATGTCCTCTCCCTTGAAGAGAAATGCCCCCAGAATATCCCTGAGACGGGTTCTGATATCTCCAACAGCTATCCTGTCCAGGGTTCCGAAGACTGTTTCAGAAGGGTCCAGGATGTCCTCCTGATTCTGGGCGTAATAGCCGATGCTCACGTTGTGACCGGTCTTTGCCTCTCCCTCCAGTGGATAGAGTTCCTTCATTATCACCCTCATAAGGGTGGTCTTGCCCTCGCCGTTACGGCCGATTAGCGCAACCTTCTCTCCCCTTTTGATCTCAATATCGGCATTGGAGAAAACCACCTTCTGAGGATATCCCACGGTGATGCCCGTAGCCTTGAACACCACGTCTCCTGAACGCTGGGCGGGCGGGAAACGGAGGTTGATGGACGCGTTCTCGGTCTCGTCTATCTCTATCCTGTCCAACTTCTCCAGCGCCTTTATGCGGGACTGCACCTGGTTGCTCTTGGTGGGCTTGTAGCGGAACCGGTTTATGAAATCCTCCGTCTTCTCTATCATCCGCTGCTGGTTCTCATACGCGGCGGTCTGCTGGGCAATCCTCTCCTGACGCAGGGTAACGTACTGGCTGTATGGCACCTTATAATCATGGATATGCCCAAGGAGTATCTCAACGGTGCGGGTGGTGACATTGTCCAGGAACTTCCTGTCGTGGGAAACCATCATAAGGGACCCGCGGAAGGCCTTCAGATAATCCTCAAACCACTCAATGGATTCAATGTCAAGGTGGTTCGTGGGTTCATCCAGAAGGAGGACATCCGGCTTTGAGAGAAGGATCTTCGCAAGTTCTATGCGCATATTCCAGCCTTGGCTGAAGGTTTCCGTATTGCGGGAAAGTTCCTCCTCCTTGAATCCAAGGCCGTATAGCACCTTCTTAGCCTGCACCAGCGGGGATTCGCCGGTTTCCAGGGCCAGGCGGTCGTTAAGATCGTTGAGGCGCGTGATGAGGGCTTCGTATGAGGCCGATTCATAATCGGTCCTCTCCCCCAGCTCAGCCGTAAGTATCTCCAGCTCCTCCTCCATTGCCCGGAGGTGGTCAAAAACCGTCATGACCTCCTCAATCACAGTCCTGCCCCGGTGATGCTCCATTATCTGGGGAAGATAGCCGATACTGAGCCCTGAAGGCATCTCGATGCTGCCGGAAGTGGGAGACTGCTCCCCGGTTATCAGTTTCATCAGCGTGCTCTTCCCCGCCCCGTTCTTGCCCACAAGTCCTATCTTGTCCTGCTCGCTTATGTGAAAGCTTATGCAGTCAAGAAGGTTGAAGCTCCCGAAGGATACGGTGACATTGTTAACGGAAATCATTTCTTGCAGAGAAGGACGGACAGTTCAAAGAGGCCGTACAGGGGTATGGCCAGGACAAACATGGAGAAAGGGTCGCTGGGCGTGATGATAGCCGCAAGGATGAGCACCACTACTATAGCGTATTTACGCCAGCTCTTAAGCTGGGAACGGGAAATGACGCCGATGGAAGACAGTGCCAGGATTACGGACGGGAACTCGAAGAGTATCCCTATGAGAAAGACCATTGAGGTGAACAGGGACATGTAGGAGCTCAGGGAAATGGTGTTCACTATGGCATCGCTCACGGAGAAGTTCACAAAGAACATAAGGCACACCGGGAGCACCACAAAGTATCCCACCGCTACACCAAGATAGAAAAGGGCCGATGACAGGGAGAATGCTCCCCTCACCGCCTTTTTCTCGTTCTCATAGAGGGCCGGAGCCACAAACTTCCATATCTCCCATATAACAAAGGGAAACGCCACCACAAGACCGCACAGCACGGAAACCTTGAGATAGACAAAGAACTGGGCCGACAGTTCGATGTTTATAAGTTCCATCGAAAAGTCTACGCCCGGAAGCCTGTAGAGCGGGAAATCGGGCTGCGTAGGCCAAAGTACGGCCCTGAAAAGCGCCTTGGGGAAGCACAGGAACGCAACCGAAGAGAGCAACACACCCAGCACTGAGCGCCAGATAGTGCCTCTCAGTGCCTCAAGGTGGTCCCAGAAGGACATTTCATCACCTCCGGGAACCACTTTCTATTCCTTGGTCTCCGGTTTATCCTTGGAAGAATCTTCTATCTCCTTCTCCACCTCATTCACCCCTTCCTTGAAGCTCTTTACGCCTTTTCCAAGGCCCTTCATAAGTTCGGGAATCTTCTTTCCGCCAAAGATGAGAAGGATTACCAGCACTATGGCGATAATCTCCCAATGACCTATAACAAGAGGAAGCATATTAACTGTTGTTTTGAGTGAATTTTTCAAAAAGGTCGCAGATCACCTCCGGGCAGCGCACCGGGGTGAAGGTTTTCCTGTCCAGGAAGCCAAGGACCACCTCTCCTTCAGCACAAAGCACCCCGTCCTGGTTTACAACCTCCTGGTGGATACGCATCTTGGCCATAGGGACCCTGTCTACCTGGGCCGATGCCGTGAGGACATCACCCATCCTTGCAGGATGCCTGAAATGGCATTCTACGGATACTATGGGTACCAGAACGCCTAACTCGGCCTCGCACTTTTCAATGGGAAAGCCCAGTTGGACCATCATCTCGTCACGCGCCAGTTCAAAATAGCGTATATAGTTGGAGTGGTGGACAACGGCCATCTGGTCTGTCTCATAGTACCTTACGGGGAATGTTGTCTTGAAAACGGCCATACCTTCTAGTTGTTTTTGAGGGCCTCTATCTTTGCCTTCAGGCTTTCAATCTTAGAAAGGGAATCGGCCTCCTTCTTTCTCTCAACCTCTACCACGGCTGCAGGGGCGTTATTCACAAAACGCTCGTTGGAGAGTTTTGCCCTGACGCCTGCAAGGAATTTCTCCTGGTGCTCCAGTTCCTTGCGGGCCTTGTCCAGTTCCTCTTCCACGTTGATGAGGCCTTCCATTTCCACCTGCATCTCTATGGTACGCACCATAAAGCCTACGCCCTGGGTGCCGAATGCATCCACTATGGAGACCTCTGCGTTTGCAAGTTTCTCCACAACGGGAATCACCGCCTGAGGGAATCCTGCACCTTTGATGTGGAGTTTCAGGACCTCCTTGGGGGCGATGTTACGCTGGCTGCGTACGCCACGGACGCCATTCACGGCCTCCTGGGCCAGAGCAAAGTTCTCAAGCACCTTAGGGTCAAAGGCCTGGGCCTTGGGAGTGGGAGCATACATGATGGTCTCCCCTTCCTTACGCTCCGCGATGTCCTGCCAGAGTTCCTCCGTGATGAAGGGCATGACGGGATGGATGAGTTTAAGGAGAGCCTCAAAGAATTCCAGCGTAGCCTTCTTGGTTGCGGGGTCTATAGGCTGTCCGTATGCGGGCTTGATGGCCTCAAGATACCAGGAGCAGTAGTCGTCCCAGAAGAGTTTATAGATGGTCATCAGGGCATCAGAGATGCGGAATTTGGAGTAATGGTCCTCTACCGCGGCCACAGTGTCTGAAAGTTTTGCGGCAAACCATTCAACCGCAAGGCGGGCCGATGCTCCCTGAACTGCGGAGGCGTCCACCTCCCAGCCTTTCACAAGACGGTAACTGTTCCATATCTTGTTGCAGAATGCGGCGCCCTGCTGGATCTGGGCTTCGTCGTAGAAGATGTCGTTGCCGGCGCTGGAGCAAAGGAGCATACCTATCCTCACTGCATCGGCCCCGTATTTCTCAATGAGGTCAAGAGGGTTGGGGCTGTTGCCAAGGGTCTTTGACATCTTACGGCCGATCTTATCCCTCACGATGCCGGTGAAATACACGTTTGAGAAGGGTTCCCTGCCCATAAACTCCTCACCGGCCATAATCATACGGGCCACCCAGAAGAAGATGATGTCCGGGCCGGTCACGAGGTCGTTGGTGGGATAATAGTAGGAAAGGTCCCTGTTGGGCTTGTGGTCAGGATGGCCGGGCTTTTCAGGGTCAAAGACGGAGATGGGCCAAAGCCAGGAACTGAACCAGGTGTCAAGCACGTCCTCGTCCTGCTTGAGATCCTGCATGGTCAGGGCGGGATTTATGGCCTGGGCGGCCTTCAGGGCTGCCTCAGGGGTGGCCTCAACCACGTATGAACCGTCAGGAAGATAGTATGCGGGGATGCGCTGACCCCACCAAAGTTGACGGGAGATGCACCAGTCACGGGCGTTCTCCATCCAGTGGCGGTAGGTGTTCACGTATTTCTCAGGGATGAACTTGGTGCGGCCGCTCTCAACGGTTTCAAGGGCGGTCTTTGCAAGATCCTCCATCCTGAGGAACCACTGCGCGCTGAGCTTGGGTTCAATGACGGCGTCCGTGCGCTCTGAATATCCCACGGGGCTGGTGTAATCCTCAACCTTCACAAGGTTTCCGGCCTCCTGAAGCATCTTCACTATCTTCTTACGGGCTACAAAACGGTCTTCGCCCACAAGGATCTGGGCTTTCTCGTTGAGTTTACCGTGGTCGTCTATGATTTCCAGCACGGGGAGGTTATGCCTGAGGCCTATTTCGTAGTCGTGGACATCGTGGGCGGGGGTAACCTTAAGGCAGCCGGTTCCAAAGTCCATCTCCACGTAATCGTCCTCAATCACGGGAATCTCACGGTTGATGAGCGGGATAAGGACCTTCTTCCCCTTTAGCCAGAAATGACGCTCGTCCTTGGGGTTCACGCATATTGCGGCATCGGCCATAATGGTCTCAGGACGCGTTGTGGCTATGACAAGAAACTTGTCAGTGGGGTTTCCGTTGCCGTCTGAAATATAGTACCTCAGATGATAGAAATGGCTCTTGGTGTCCTTGTGGATTACCTCGTCATCGCTCACGGCGGTAAGGGCCTCGGGGTCCCAGTTTACCATACGTACGCCCTTGTAGATCCAACCCTTCTTGTAGAAATACACGAAGGTATTGATAACTGCCTCGCTGAGGGCGGGCTCCATGGTAAAGCGGGTGCGGTCCCAGTCGCAGGAGCAGCCAAGTTTACGGAGTTGCTGGAGGATGATTCCTCCGTGCTCCTCCTTCCATTCCCAGGCATGCCTGAGGAACTCCTCACGGCCGATATCCTCCTTATTAATACCCATTGCCTTCAGTTTTGCCACCACCTTGGATTCGGTGGCAATTGAGGCGTGGTCCGTGCCGGGCACCCAGCAGGCGTTCTTGCCGTCCATACGCGCTTTGCGGATAAGGACGTCGTTGAGGGTGTTGTTGAGCACGTGGCCCATATGTAGGATTCCCGTCACGTTGGGCGGCGGAATCACTATGGTATAAGGCTGTTTTTCATTAGGTTCGCTATGGAAGAACTTATGGTCCAGCCAATAGGCATACCACTTGTCCTCCACCTGCGCTGCGCTGTACTTTGCGGCAAGTTCTTTCATTTCATGAAAGTATAAATGTTATACGTTATTCCTATTATCCTACAAAAATAACGTTTTTTTTCGTGGATTACAAGTGGCAGCCCGTTATCTTGCCATACGGTAAATGGCTGCCATATCGGCCTGAGAAAGAACTTTGAAGCGGCCCTGGGTGCTCTTCCCGAACCAACTGCACTTAAGGGCAAGTTCCTCTATTTCCTCATCAGAGATTTCCCTGCCGATAAGTTCCTTGATACTGACAGGCATTCCTATCGCGTGATAGAAACGCTCCATTGCCTCTATGCCCCTGAGGGCGGTTCCTTCCGGGTCCGTGAAGTCATTGGTTACGCCCATCACGTTCACGGCGAAACGAACGAAACGGCTCACATTCTCCTTATAAACATAGCGCGCCCAGGATGGCCAGATGGCGGCCAGGCCGGCACCGTGAGTAACGTCAAACATACCGCTCAGTTCGTGCTCAAGCTGGTGGGTGGCCCAGTCGGACGTGGTTCCGCAGCCGGTGATGTCGTTGTGGGCAAGGGTGCCGCCCCACATTATCTGGGCGCGGGCACGGTAATCTGAAGGGTCCTTAAGGACGTTGAACACCTCATCCATCATTGTGCGCATAAGGGCCTCTGCCACAGCGTCAGTGAGGGTCATATCGTCGTCATGAGAGAAATACCGCTCCATAGTGTGCATAATCATATCCGTCACGCCGGCCGCGGTCTGATATGCAGGCAGGGTAAATGTGCGCTCAGGGTTCATTATGGCAAATTTCTGACGGCAGTATTCATTGCCGTAATCACGCTTGAGGTTTCCGTCCTCGTTGGTTATCACGGTGCCGCTGCTCATCTCCGAGCCAGCAGCGGGGATAGTGAGGACACAGCCCATGGGAAGGCACTCATAGCATTCTCCCTTTCCAATGAAAAGGTCCCATACATCGCCGTCATAACGCACTCCGTATGCGATTGCCTTGGCCGAATCTATCACGGAGCCTCCGCCCACGGAAAGGATGAAGTCCACTCCTTCCCTCTTGCACAGGTCTATGCCTTCACGCACCAGGGACAGGCGTGGGTTCGGCACCACGCCGCCCAGTAGCACGGTTTGGATACCGGAGCCGTTCAGCAGGCCGATTGTTTTATCCAGAAGGCCGGAACGCTTTGCGCTGCCTCCGCCGTAATGGACAAGGACCTTATGGCCGCCGTACTTCTTCACAAGCGAGGCCATCTGTTCTTCAGACTTTTTTCCAAAAACCACCTCCGTGGGTGCAAAGTAGACAAAATCTTTCATTTTCAAACTGTTGTTAATGATTACAAATATAATTATTATCTTTGACACATCATCATACTCTCTGCAGCCGCCGCTTAAAACCCAAAACGCAAAGAAGGATTATTCCTTATTATTATATATTTTTGTAACCTCAATGTCTGTCAAGAGGTTACATATCCTTTCACTCCTGCTGCTGACAGCTCTGCTGTCGGCAGCCCCCTTGCGGGCGCAGGAGACACTGAAGGCATCAAGGATAGAAGCCAAAGGAGCGCGGCGGTATCTCCCCTCCCTTGGGCTTCCACGACGGGCCGAGGGCGTGGAACAGGAAAGGGACTGGGATATGGAGGAGGACTATAGGGAGATGGGCTGAGAACCGTCATTCCGGGAAGGAGTCATAGCGGTCCATCCACTCGCGGGCACTCCCGGTGTCGCCCATCTTGTAGTAGATCGAGGAAATCTCGTACATTATCGGCTTCGGGTGGATACTCGCATTCCCAAGGTTCATGAGGCTTATATTGAGGGCCTGCCCGTAGAGCTCCAGGGCAAGGGGGTACATCCCCATCTTCTCATAGCAGAAGGCCGCCGACTCGAGGTCCTCACCCGCCTCGGGGCTGAAGTCCCCCTCCGCTGCCTTCACTATATCGGCCGATGACAGGAAATGCCCTGCGGCCTCGGCGAAGCGGTCGATAAGTAGAAGATAAGAGGCCGCTTTCCTCAGGGCCTTCCCCGTCTTCACGTGGTCAGGGCCGAAGACCTTCCGGCAGAGGGCCACATCCTCCAGGGAGTACTGCTCGGCCTTCTCCCTGTAGAGGTCCCCGAACTGGTAGTAGTCCGTCAGGATACCGGCGTACCGCCTCACGTAGCCCTCGTAATGGAGAAGATCCACCCTGTCATCCCTTGCCACCCTCAGGGCCTCCTCGTAGAGAAGGCAGGCCTGCTCCAGGGCATCCTCCAACACTGTGTCGCCGGGATGCTCCAGGATCTCATCGGCCCCCTTAAGGAGGACGCCGATATGCGATAGGGTCTTCTCGTACTCCTCCCGGGCCTCGGTGTAGAACACCAGGAAGACCGGTCTGGAGGAGCTCCTCGCAGGGATACCCTTCCTTTCCATGAAGGCATAGAGGGTGTCCTTCTCCTCCCGCGTGAACCCTGGGATACCCTCGATAGTCTCACGGGTGAGCTGCGCGAGGTCCGCAAGGACCATCACCTGGTTCATGAAGAGGCGCTCCCTGATGAAGACCGGGAGGTCGAACCCGTCCCTCGGTTCAAGGAGAGAGGGCTCCGCCTTGACCTTGGCATGGAGGGCCGTATCGCAGAGGAAGTCCATCCAGGTCAGCGTGGGATCGGCCTTCTGGGCTGCCCGGTACATCTCCCGGAGCTGCGCGTCCGTATTCACGGAACGCAGCTGAATGATCTGATCTCCCAGCCAGGGATTGACGACGGGCTCTTCCTGCATGGCTACAAAGATATCCGTTTTTCCGTAAGTATGCAAAAGCCTTCAATCAACTGAACAGGTGGGTCAGACTATACCGTATGTCCTGCAGGACCATCTTACGGAAGAGCCAGTGGGCCATCCCGCGGTGGGTCCTCTGCATGATGCCGTTCTCGTAATTGAGGACATAAACGGGCCGTATCCTCCAGCTGTAGTTATACCTGTTCTGACGGTCGAAGAGGCAGAACTCCCACCAGCCCGGGTAGTCCCTCCACCACTCACCCGTGGTATAGCCGTGGGTGATACCCCATTTCGACACCTCGTGGGCGTTCTCGTGCCCGGCCGTCCGGTAGACGGAGGCCGGCATGAGGGGGATGTCGATGGTCTTCCCAAGGGACACCCTCGCCACGACGAACGCCCCCCTCTGGTAGTTGTTAAGGGTCTTGCCGGAAATACCGAAGTAGATGCCGTCACCGGCGTAGTTACCAGCCCCGACCGTCCATGTCCCGGTCTGCCGGACGGCATAACGGCGGCTCTGGCGTGTGCGGCCGGGCTCCCGGACCATCTCCTCGGCGGACATCCCGCTGGTGCCGTGGTAGAGTGTGAGGGCCGGTATGAAGGTATCGATGACGGTCCAGACGACGCTCTCTATGACCGTCAGGCCGAAGTGATAGACAAGGTAGAACCCCACCCGCAGGGGGAACCACAGAATCCACCTCCCGGCATTGCCCCGCCCCATCTGGTAGTCCGTCGGGGAGAAGACCTCCAGAAGGTAGTCGGTCAGTTCGTAGAGAAGGTGGGCGACCAGGTTGTAATAGGCTGCAGTGACAAGCCTCAGGGGGAAGAGGAGCAGGTAGAAGGGGAACTGCAGCACCCACAGTGTGGTCCTGAGCGCGGGCTTACGGGACTCCTCGGCCCAGTGCCTCTTCATCACGGAGCGCCAAGGCTTCGAGAGGAAGAACTGCAGGCGGTTCAGCACCTTGAAGGGCCAGGAGATGACCTGCCATCCGATGAAGGATGCTCCCTTCAGGAAACCCGACATGTCCCCTATGTGTATCCCGTCCTCGAAGAGGAGGAAGAGAAGGGTCAGCACTCCCCCGCCCTCACCGATAATCGCCCAGGTGTGGGCATAGCCGAGGACCCATCCCACGATGTACCCCAGAATATATCCCGCGAAGGGGTAGAAGAACTTCACCCCGAGGTCGGAGTCGAAGGCCGACAGCAGGAGCCAGAGCCCGAGGCTTATAAGGGCGATGATTCTCACTATCCGGAATATCCCGTCCAGCGTCCACAGCCCATCTCCTCCGACGGAGAAGGTCTCGCGCCAGGACGTCTTCCCGGCCTTCGGCTCCTCAGCCCGGGGCTCCTCGGGGACGGGCCCCTTGTAGGAGAGGTAGCCCATGTGGATGTAGGCGAAGGCGGAAGCGCCGTAGCGTATCCTTGCCCAGTCGTTCTGGTAGATGCTCAGCACCGTCACAATGTCCCCTGCGTTCCGGTGGTCGATGACCTTATAGTTGTAACCCGGGCCTGAGCGTACATTGACGTTGTTGGCTGTCACGCGGTAAAGGTCCGCCGCCCTCCCCTCGAGGACGGGGGCGAGAAGGAGCAGCGCCCATAGCCATATGAGAGCCGCTCTCCTACCCATTCTTCAGGACCGTCCAGTGCACCATGCCCCCGCGCACGTGCTGGATCATGCCGGTACGGCAGTTATACAGGTAGACGGGGCGAATGCGCCATGGGGCGTTATAGAGGTTCTTCCAGTCGAAGAGGCAGTACTCCCAGTACCGTCCCCTATCGTTCCACCACTCACCGGTGGTGTACTGGTGACGTTCGGCATAGCTGTTCAGCGTCGGTGGATGGCCGTTCTGTCCTGCGGCCCTGTAGATGCGCCAGGGAGCGAGGCCGTAACTAAGGATGCGCCCCGGAGAGACGCGGCATACGATGATGACGGGATTGTCATCCGACAGGCGGTAGGAATCCAGGGCGTAGGAATAGGCTACGGCGCGACGCGATGCGAAGTAGACGCCTATCCCGCCCCAGCTGGACTGGCTGGCGGTGAAGCAGCCGCTGTTCCACCCCAGCTCCCTGCGGAGGGTCTCGTTGCGCTGCTTGCTCCCGGTGATGCTCTGCCCGGCCGTGAGGTCCGTCCCGTGGTACATGGTGTATGCCGGGATGAAGATGTCTATCGCCGTCCAGAGGACGCCCTCCGCCAGGGCGAGGACCCAGTGGCCGAGGATGTATTTCGCGAAGCGGAACGGGAGCATCAGGAACCAGCGCCCTGTGTTCCCTGCGCCCTCGGACTTCCCGGAGGGACGGATGACCTCGAGGAAGAAGTCATACAGGGAGCAGATCCCATGCACCAGGATGTTGTAATACGCCGCATTGACGGTCCGAAGGGGCGTTATCACTATCTCCAGGAGGACGCCAAGGACCTCCAGCGCAGGCTCCAGGACCCGTTTGACCTTTCCCGGGAGGGTGTTGTACCTGGTGAAGGGCCTCCAGGGACGCGAGAGAAGGATCTGGAGCTGGTTAAGGAGATAGAATGGCAGGGAGACGATGACATAGAAGAACCAGAGGGTCCTTCCCACCGTCGTTCCAATGTGCATGGCATCCGTCACGACCTTCACTCCGAGGGCGACTGCGACGCCTCCTCCGACGATGGCACCAAGGCCGGCGTTATCGAAGATAAGGCCGAAAAGTAGCGCTCCCACCCCGGCGAAGAGAGCCACCACGCTCAGGACATTGATGATCTCATCCTTGAACCCGAGGTAGGCAAGGATGACGAGGACCAGTATGATGATGCCAAGGAGCAACGGAGCCGGGCCAACTATTCACAAGTTTCGATAGACTTGTAAAGTCTGTTAAAGCGGCTACTATAGCGGTTATATGACAACAAGAAATCCTCGAATGTAAACGGATTGGATGATATGATTAACCATACCTCCCCCACTCCTGCGGGAGGCCCCACCTGGAAATTCTTCGCAGGTGCAGGAATCACCGAGGACTTACTGTCAAGAAGTATACTCTCTTTAGAATCCAACATGTTCCATATTCCGTTTCCCTCAACCCAAAAAGCCATAAAACGTATCGGGGTATCATTATTATTGATGACCCGGATGAACGGGTTATCACCGTAATGGAAAAGAGTCACAGCCTCACCGCCGACAAATATGTCAAAATATACCTCGTCTGTTTCTACCCCTTTGACACTGTCAGCGCTTTTTTCCTTTGGTCTCGATGGATTGTATGCCTTTTGTCCTACAATCTGTCCGACCGTCCATCTGCCCTTGTCTGCGGCATACGACTGAATGTTCCCTCTAGAATCCGACTCTCTAATAAAAAGGGTTTTATCAATATCTAGGCTGTCTTCCAGCTGCACCGCCATACCTTTATGTTCAACAGAGATTGGTTTCCAAACGGATGTTCCGGAAGGTTTTATCCTCGCCGTTCCATTGACAACACCAAGTTTATAGCGGTCTTTATCTGTAGATGGGACCGAGAATAAAAGGAATGATAGAAGAATAGCCAGATATCTCATAATCAATTCTCTTTAATTTCATTGATAAAATTTTCAAAAAACAGGATCAGTGACACAGAGATCATCGCTAACACCAGATTCGGTGCCAGCCTCATCCAGAGGGGGACAAAGCGTATCATCAAGAACGGTATCAAAGCCCAAATAATTGAAAGAACAATTGGCTTCAGAAAAACGAGAACCCGATATTTTCGCTTATCGACCGAATCCTTCCTGGTATTTACATACGTTGTCAACGCACCAACTATCAAAGAATATACGAATGTAAGAACAATGCTGAAGATAAGGTTCGCAAGGATGCTATTCCTGAAATTCGGTCCGTCCTTCCTCATCGAGTTGATGCAGTACACGTGATACTCCATACCTGGCATCCAATCTTTTCCATTGACACGAAAAGGAAGCTGAACGATATCTTTCTCATCCTCCATGTCTCCAATAAGGACAATCTTGTCATAGACAGCTATTTCTGTGTCCTCAGCCGATAAATTCAGAAAAGTATCGGCGTCATACGATTCAAGTGCACCAAGGCTGGAGAAATCGAGAATCTTATGTTCTGGAATGAAAGACGAGTCTAACATTCCTGCTTCGGAAAGGATGACCTCCGCAAAAGACGGTTCCTTGTTTGACGGATTGAAATAGAAATCCCCAATGTTAGTGTATCCGAATTGAAGGTTGTTTTCGTCAGTATCAAAAAAGGAGCGATTCTCCTCATCTTCAAGAAAACGGGCCAAAACTAGCCTGTCCCTGTTCCGCGACACTACTTCTTCCAGAAAATCGTCTTCCTCCACATTATGCCTTCCTTTGAAGCGAATGTCTAATCCGATAACGGCGGGAGAAAAGGATGACGCTTTATCTATAACCCTTGCAATTCTCTCTCTTACTAGCGAGTCCCTATCATTCTCTTCATGACAACTGATTACAACTAGGTTATCCTGAATGAAAGCCCCGGAATTACGGGTGTTCTCCATATTGTAGTAACGAGATAGATATGTCAGTTTATTAGCATCATCTGTATACTTCACAAGCCCTTCACCATAAAGCAAACACAGTAGTCCCGCAAATGCTACGCAGACAGACGCCAATAGCAGGTCAAACGCTATGTTCCAGAGCAATGTGCCTTTCTTCAACGGTTTCATCATTAACGCATTTACACTGGTAAATATAAGAAAAAAAGCCCAGATGGTATATGTTCTTTAACTGGTTCAGGGGCACCTGCTACTTCAAAGCTCTTTTCTTTGCATATGGAAGGGATTTCTTCGCACTGGCGTTACCGAGCGAAGCAGCCTTTTCGCACCACGAGAGCGCGGTCCTTTCATCTTTGGGAACGGAGACTTCAGCATATAGGTCATAATAAATCGAAGACAGGTTTTTCCTCTCGGAAACAGTCAACTTATCAGCATCCTTATATGCCAAGTCAAAATATTCCACAGCCCTGTTTATGTTTATATCAAGTCCAAGGCCTTGATAATACATTTTTCCCATCCAATACAGCGCATTCTTTTTCCCCGTGTCTATTGCCTTCTTGCAATAACCGGCAGCTATCCTATACTCCTTTTGTTCGTAGTATTTGGCAAACAAGGAGTAATAGGCATCCGCTATTCCGCTGACCACCGATGATTCACGGCAGCCTTTCTCATAAGATAGAGTCTTATACTCGTAATATTTGTACTTATCCTTATCGACTACTTCTCCGTAGTAGTAAAACAATCCTTTTGCATACAGGGCAAGAGGATAGCCTAGTTTGACGGCTTTCTCGCACGATTGAAAAGCATCTTCATATCGCTCCGCATTCCAGGCAAGCACAAACTGATTGTAATACAATGTACCTAAATTTTGTACGAGACCATGATTTTTATATCCTAACTTATATGCTGATTCGTAATAATTGCGGGCGGATTCATCGGATTGTTCTACACCTGGATACCCAAAATAATAATAGTTACCCAGCACGAACAATGAGTTTCCATTTCCTTGTTCCGCCGCCTTTTTATAATAAGGCAATGCCGAAAGAGTGTCCCGTTTGACATAAAAGTAATGAGTACCGATATTATTTACGGCCCACACACTCCCCATTCCTTCTGCTTTCCTAAACAATTCCATGGCAATCTCTGTGTTTTTCTGAACCGAAATACCTTCGTGGTAAAAAACACCAACAGAATTCATAGCCTCGGCATTTCCCATTTCAGCAGACTTCCGGTAATATCTCAGAGCTTCGTCCACATCTTTTGTTACTCCTTTTCCATCTTCATAGCAGATCCCCAGACATTGATTAAG
Source organism: Bacteroidales bacterium (assembly GCA_017451395.1). Classification (GTDB taxonomy): domain Bacteria; phylum Bacteroidota; class Bacteroidia; order Bacteroidales; family UBA932; genus Cryptobacteroides. The sequence continues at coordinate 11,310 of JAFSPR010000098.1, read as the reverse complement.
GTCTGCTATATCTATTTTTTTCTCCATCCCCATCTCTTCTGCCTTCTTAAAGTATCTGAATGCCTTTTCGTAGTTCTGTTCCACTGGCTGATTGTTCGCCTTACCATTATAATATGCTTTACCGACATAGTAATATCCTAATCCCAATTCAGATTTAAAATCTTTGTCAATATCGTAAGCCTTTTCCAGCCACTGCACACAAAGGTTGATATCCTGAGTGACTCCTTGACCGTTGTAATAAGCATATGCCAAATTATTACATCCAGATGCGGACCCCGCTTTTGCGGCACGCATGTAATAAGAGACTGCTTGCGCATAGTTATTTTCAACCCCAAGTCCCTGATCGTAGATGACACCAAGATCATTCAAAGCGGCAGCATCTTCTTTCTCTGCTGCTTTTTCATACCAATACCGCCCCTTTTCATAATCAGGTGGCATCTGCTTAAAGGAATAGTGATATCCTAATCTCCACTGCGACAAAGTCTCCCCGAGGGAAGCCGCTTCAGTATAGTACTTTATCGCTAGGGATTCGTCTTTTGCAACAGCATCACCAACTAGGAAACATTCGCCAAGCATAAGCAATGCATCGGGAAGCCGCTCGTCTGCTAATTTCATAAAAGACTTTATAGCCTTCTTCTTGTTCTGCTTGACGCCTTCTCCGTTGAACATGTCCAAGGCGACGTAGTATTCCGCAAGAGAGGACCCCATTGACGCAGATTTTTTGTATAGGGCATGAGCCTTTTTCTTGTCCTCTGCAACGCCGTGACCCCACTTATAACAATGTCCTAGAAAACGGATGGCATCAGGATGGTTCTTCATACTCGCCCTGTTCAGCCATGACACTGCCTTATCATAGTCTACGCTATATCCCAGTGTGTCACCTTTGTAATAGCACCTACCCAGCAGGAACAGTGATTCCACATCTCCTGACAGGGCTTTCGCAAGGAGTTCTTCCCTTTTCTTTCCGTTACCCTCCACATCATAGCCGTGACCCACAGCCTCATTATACAGACGTTCGACTTCTGACTTATCAAGGCTTCCTGGTATATACGACTCAGCTATTTTGGCCATATAATACGGAGCGTCTGATCTATTCCCATACTCATAAGCCTTCTTAAAAAAAGAGAAAGCTTTATTGTAATCGGCTGAATTGAAGAAGAACTTGCCGCTGCCAAGGTAAAGCTTCTGGAGATTCACATCTTCGGGATCAAGGTAATTGGATCGGTCATTAATTTGTGAAAGCGTCTTCCAAACATCGTTAAACGGATCTTCTGCATACCTGTCAACGGATTCTGAGACAGATTTGTTCAATGCTCGTATATCTTCCGAGAAGTTTTCTTTGTCTGTATAGCGGAGTCCCTTTTCCATGTGTCCGGCTTCCGAGAACTCAAAATAAGCCCGTGCATAGTCTCCATTTATCAAAGCGGCGCGTCCCCTTGAGATATAATCCTTATAACGGTCAAGTCGGAGGTGATACTCTCTTTTCTTGTCTATCGACCTGAGAATGACTCGGTCGCTTGCGTTTATGAGTTTCGGTTTCACGTTTCCCGATGAGGGTGCGCCCAGAACCGAAGCCATTCCGGAAACAGTAAGATCTCCAGAGATGTTCTCACCTAAAAGCATCTCTGCAAGCGCCTCCGTAAAATCCGTAGAGCGGAGCAATCCGTTCTCAACTGTCTGAGATTCGGAAGAACTAGACGCGAAAAAAGCCATTCCGCCCCTGCCGGTCAAGCCCGAGGTCGATGGGAATAGCGCCTCAGAATGACAAGTATCCACAAATACAAGGACGAAGGCACCCTTGGAAGCCATCTGTTCCACATAACTGCGGATTTCTGCACCACTGACCCCTGTCACCTGAATATTGTCCGCACGAGTGTCAGATGTTACGAAATAGTATTCCCTGCCGACGTATACGTTGCTGGCGATATCGCCATGACCTGAGAAGTACAATAATACGACATCTCCATCACGTGCAGTTGAAACGGCGGTTTTCAACTGTTTTATTACTGCATTTCGACTCCGGTAATAAGGATCCTCCGGGAGATTGAAAACACTGACATCATACGCGTACGGAAAGAGTACCTTTACCCGTTCCCCGAGTCTCTTTCCATCTTCGTCCGGGAAATACAGGCGCTGAAAACCGTCCGCTTGCCCAATGCAAAAGGTATATAGAAGCATCCTGCCTTGAATAGGTTCATACACTCCCTCTGCTGGATCTGTTAAAAATTCCGGAGCAGACATAATCCCCCTTGCATTCTGCGCCTTTGCGCCTAAGGTGATTAAGCATAGCAAGACTAACAGAAAAACGTTCTTTGTCTTTTGCATACTGTGCTATCAATTGTGTACTTTGCTACAATACTCGTAATGATGGTTCATAGTACCCGTATTCACGGACCCCAGCCGGATAATCTAGCCCCCCAGCCAGGGATTGACGACGGGTTCTTCCTGCATAACTACAAAGATATCCTTTTTTACTCAAGTTTGCAAAAGCCCTTAAACAACAATGATATCTTGTTTGTTTTTACCTATCTTTGTGATATGTACCATGAACAATCCTTATCCCTTTATGCAAGGGAAGCCCTGATGCAGACACTGACCAACCGGGAACTCGGTAAGATCAGACGCGGAGACGACCTCGACCTCTGCGTCATCGCCATGAAGATCCTCCGGATAAGAAGGCGCCGTAACCACGGAAGCAACATACCCATCCCTTTCGAAGGTGGCTGGAAGGCCGTCCTCGATGTTGTACGGGAGTACCTCCTGAAGGAAGATGCTCAGATCGAGTACGCAACCATCTACTCCGTCCCCGGCGTCTACGGGATGCTCATCTACCTGGGGCAGACAGGCCAGGCCGATGACATCCTCGCCCTGGATGAGTTCGACAGACGCTACCTACACGTCCCCAGGGAGGAATGGGCCGGGACCGTCATCCGGGCCATCGAAGCCGAAGATTTTTGATATCCCCCAGAAGAGACAGGGCCTGTCGTTTGCGCAGCGGTTTTGCGCAAGCAGGGATTATCTTTGTGCCGGGTAACCTTTTTTTGCTAAATTTGTAAAGCTCAATTCTCCAGACAAGATGACAGATATCTTCAAAGGTCTCAACTCCCGCCAGAGGGAGGCCGTGGAAGCGACCGAGGGCCGCATCCGCGTCGTCGCGGGTGCCGGTACGGGCAAGACCAAGGCGCTCACCCACCGTTACGCCTACATAGTCAATGTCCTGGGCATAGACCCCGCCAACATCCTCTGCCTCACCTTCACCAACAAGGCTGCGGCGGAAATGCGGAGCCGTATCTCCGAGATGGTCCAGAGCGGGGACTACAATGACTTCGTCTGCACCCTCCACGGCTTCTGCGTCAAGTTCCTCCGCCAGGAGATCTACCGCCTGGGCTTCCCGAAGTCCTTCACCGTCCTGGACGAGGAGGACTCCAAGGCCATCGCCAAGCAGGCTATGGACGAGATGGGCATCAAGCGCTCGGAGAAGACCGTGAAGCAGTTCCTGGAGGCCGTCGGGGCCGATAAAGCCCTGATGGGCTATATCGACACCTATATGCTCCCGGGGTGCGTCGTCACCGACGAGATGAGGCGTTCGTCCCGCCTCGCGGGGTACGTCTCCCGCCAGATGAAGCACTACGCCCTGGACTTCGACGACCTCATGAACGTCACCAAGTACATCCTTGACCACTTCCCCGAAGCAGCGGAGAAGTGGCAGAACGCCCTCAACTACATCATGGTGGACGAGGCCCAGGACTGTAACCTCGATGACTGGGACCTTGTGGAGAGGCTGAGTGCCAGGCACCGTAACCTTTTTGTCGTCGGAGACCCCGACCAGGCCATCTACGAGTGGAGGGGCGCAAGGCCTGACCTCTTCGTGAACTTCGCGGCGGAGAGGACCATCGTCCTGGATGAGAACTACCGCTCCACCCCGAGGATTCTTGACATTGCCAACTGCGTCATATCAAACAATAAGAACCGCATCCCCAAGGACCTCTTCACCAGGAAGGCCGAAGGCAAGGCAGTCATCCATTTCCACGGCAAGAGCGAGAAGGAGGAGATGGAGTGGATAGTCTCGCAGATAAGGATGCTCCTTGGGAGCGGAGCAAGTATTAACGATATTGCCATCCTTTACAGGAGCACACACCAGTCGAGGGCACTGGAGCAGGAACTCCTTAACGCCCACCTCGACTATACCATCTGGGGCGGCACGCGCTTCTTCGAAAGGCGGGAGATAAAGGATGCCCTCAGTTACCTCCGCCTTGTGAGCAACCAGGACGACGACATCAGTTTCGAGCGCATCATCAACGTCCCATCCCGGAAACTCGGCAAGAAGTTCCTGGACTCCGTGAGGGACGCGGCCGCAAGGAAGGGCGTCTCCCTCTACAGTGCCATGCAGATCTATTACCCGGACAAGGCCGAAGGCTTCATCGCCCTAATCGAGGATGCCAAGCAGTTCGCCCGGGAGAACCGCGTGAGTGACCTCCTCAACCGTATTCTCGAGGCCTCCGGCTACAAGAGGATGGTCCGGGAGGACCAGGATGAGGACCGCCTGGAGAACCTTGATGAACTCCTCTCCTCCATCCGTTTCTACGAGAGTGTCCGCACCCCCGACGAGAGCACCCTGGCCGATTACCTCCAGGACATCGCCCTCTACACCAACGACGACCACCGGAGGGACACCCCCACCCTCAAGCTGATGACCATCCACCAGGCCAAGGGTCTGGAGTTCCCCTATGTCTTCATCACGGGCCTGAGCGAGGGCATCTTCCCCAATATGCGAACCATCCGCGAGGGCAAGAAAAACGGCGAGGAGGAGGAGCGGAGGCTGATGTACGTGGCTGTCACCCGGGCCGAGAAGGCGCTCTTCCTCACGGAATCCGAGGGGTACAATATCTCCACCAAGACCAACAAGTACCCTTCCCGTTTCCTTGCGGAGATCCGCCGCGACCTCGTTGTCACCGAGGGAGTCATCCCCCCGGAACTCTGGAAGGGCACGCGCAACCTCTCCCACGTGCTAGACGAGGAGACGGACCCTCACCGGCCGGTGAGGCTGGATGCCGATTTCGAGGAGAAGAGGGCCGAGTACAACAGCCCCTTCAAGGTGGGAGACACCGTCACCCATCCGGTCTTCGGGGAGGGCGTCATCGTGAGCACCAACAAGGACTGCTCCAGCTACGAGGTCCGCTTCGATAGCGGGACCACGAGGACCCTCCGCGCGGCCTTCCTCAGGCAGTCCGACCTGCCGGAGTAGCGGTGCGACGCCGCTTAAAACCGAGATGGGGTACTAGCCCAAGCCTACAAAAACGCCTGCAGGTGCTCCCAGACCCTCTGGACAGGGAAGCCCACGACGTTGAAATAGGAGCCCTCGATGCGGGTGATGCCCACGTGGCCTATCCACTCCTGGATGGCATATGCCCCGGCTTTGTCAAAGGGTTTGTAAGTATCTATGTAATAGGAGATTTCATCCTCCGAAAGGGCCTTGAACCAGACTTCGGTCGTAGCCGTGAATGTGTCCTTCAAGGCATTGGAGCGGATGGTAACGGCGGTAGTGACGTGGTGCTTCCGGCCTGAAAGGTCACGGAGCATACGGGCAGCATCCTCCGCATCCCTTGGCTTGCCAAGGATCTCTCCCCCGCGACCTTCGGACGGAGGAAGTATCACCATGGTATCCGCCGTAATAAGGATTTCATTATCCTCAAGAGGCCGATGGAAACCGGCCGATTTCCCCTCTGCCATAAGCACCGGAACCTGATCATACGGCGTTCCTTCCGGGACAGACTCCGTAAAACTGTTTCCTGTGTCTACCGTAAAATCAATATCCAACCCCTTAAGTAACTCCCTTCTTCTGGGGGAGCCGCTTGCCAGGATTATACTCTTGCCGTGAAGGTCCATTTCCTAGAACAGTTTCTTGTAAGTTCCGGCGTTGAACTCCCATTTGCCCTGCTCCCTGAGAGTCCTTTCAATGGCCTCCCTGAGGCACCCCCTGCCGCCGGGACGGGAGGTAACGTAATCGGCAACGGCCTTAACCTCATCCACAGCATCGGAAGGGCAAACTCCGCAGCCGCTCATCACTATGCAGTCAATGTCCGGGACGTCGTCGCCAAAGTACATAATTTCCGACGGATCCAGACCGTAACGCTGCGCGAACTGGTGGAACTGCTCCCTTTTGTCACGGCAGTGAAGGAACACGTCTTCCGGCTTTACTCCGCTGGTAACCATACGCTTACGTATACTCTCCGAACTGCCGCCGGTGATTACGGCAACGGGATACCCGTTCATCACGGCCATCCTAATGGCAAAGCCGTCCTTGGCATCGTAGGTGCGTAGAAGGTCCCCGTCACTGAAGCAGAAAACGCCGCCGTCAGTTGCAACGCCGTCTATGTCAAAGGCAAAAGCCCTGATCTTTGATAAATCCATACTAGTTCTTGCCGCCGCCAAAGGGACCGAAATCGGCCAGATTGAAGGTGCCGCCGCCCTGCTGGGGGCCCTTGCCGCCAAGATCTATCACGCCAAACTGGGCCTCGTACTTTGAAACGTTGTCAAAGAGGGCGTTCATAAGGCGTTTTGCGTGCTCCGGAGTCATAATGATGCGGTCACTCACAAGGGCCTTGGGAAGGCCGGGAAGAGTGGTTGCGAAATCCAGGACAAACTCGCTCCTGGAATGAGATATGATTGCAAGGTTTGAATAAGACACCTTGGTGGTCTGGGGATTGAGTTCTATGCTCAGTTGATTCTGGGGTTTGGGTTGGTTGTTATCCATAAAAACAAATTTACCTGCAAAATTAACATTTTTTATAATACCAATCCACAAAATCACGGATGGCATCATCTACCGGAGTGAGCGTATATCCAAGCTCTCGGCGGGCACGGGCGCAGGTGTACCACTCCTCGTACTCAAGTTGCCGTACATTGTGCGGATAAATGTCATTGTGAATGCCGATGAGGCCAAGAATGTGCCCTATTCGGCCTACACGGTCTACAATCCAGTTGGGGAACTCAAGGCATAGCTGCTTGTAGCCGCAAACCTTTGCCTGTAGACGGTAATAGTCTTTCAGTTTGATGCACTCTCCCGTAAGGAGATACCTTCCACTTCCCTTCTCCAAGGCATTTGCAATGGCAACGGCTGCATCCTTCACATGAAGAATGGATTTTGCGCCGCGGGTGACAAAAATGAGCGGCTTTTTCCAGCCAAGGAGCACCATCTGGCCGGAGGAAGGTTTGGAGTCATACGCCCCCAGCATGAACCCCGGATTCACAATCACTATCCTGAGCTCCGGATGTGTAGCGCCATACTCCATAAGGGCGTCCTCCCCTGCCTTCTTGCTTATGGCATAAGGAGACTTGTCATAAGGCGGACCAAAGGGGGCCGATTCATCCGAAGGGCACTCCTGAGTACCTGTAACAATGGTATTTGCCGTGCTGGTATGCACAAGGACCTTGATTCCGGAAAGGGTTGCAACCTCACACAGCATAGCCGGAAGGTCCCTGTTCACGGGAAGGAAATCCTCCAGGGAAGGAAGCGTCATATCCGTTGTTCCGGCGCAGTTGATGATGGCTTCACAGCTATCGGCAGCTTTCAGAAGATCCTCCCGGGAAAGAATGCTCCCCTTCACAACTTGCACACCAGGTACATCAAGCGTGGAACGCACCAGCGCCCGCACCGCTATCCCACGCTCCAGAAGCACCTGGAGAACGTTTCGGCCCAGAAGACCGGTTGCGCCAAGAAGGAGAACCATCGTCAGTGAGCCTTATGAGTGTTATGGGAGAAAAGCCGCTGGGGAATTTCCATGGCAAGGATGATTCCAAGGACTATGGAGACAGCCACCTTGATGGCCATGAAACCGCTTCCCACAGCCAGAAGAAGCTCTCCGGAAGTAAGATAATAGGAGAACCAGAAGATACCGGCTCCGGGGACCAGGGTAAAGATTCCACAGATGATGAAGATCTGCGCCGGGCAGCGGGTAGGAACAGCGCTGAAACGTGACAGCAGGCACACCATAAGTGCCGCAAACATAGCGGAAACAGGAGCACCCACTCCAAGTATCCTGAATGCCACAAGATAAGTGAGCCAGCCAATTACGCCAATTGCTCCGGCCGTAAGATACTGCGGCCTGTCTATCCCGTAAAGCACCGCAAACCCCACCGTCCCGATGAATGAAGCAATTGCCTGCGCAAGATAACTCTGAGTCTGAGGATTGGGCTCATAACCGGTAAGACTGAGCATACCGCCAAAGACCGCCCCGTCCAGAAGGAAGGCTGCAGCGACGCCCATCGCTATGCAGAAAAAGCCCAGCATGGCATCCGTCATACGGGTTATGCCAGCAAGGTAGTCTGAATTTGCAAGGTCCCTGACGCCGTTGGTGAAAGGCACCCCCGGAATAAGCGGCATCACTGCCCCTATTATTATATTGCTCAGGCATATGCCGATACCAGCCCTCCAGCAAAGGATGGAGACAAGAGTCACCAAAAGGGCATTGCAGATTCCGCCCACAATCTTCGAGAGATACCTGGAACTCACAAAGGACATAAAGAGGAAAAGGACGGCCCCGGCAATACCCGCCGCCGTGCAGTCAAGGAAGCCTCCTCCAAACACGGCTGAAAAGCCCGCTGCGCTGAGTGTTGTAGCCACAAACTGCTCCCAGAAAGGCTTTGCGGGCATATTCTTGATACGGGCAATCCTTTCCTTAGCCTCCTGAAGAGTGCATTTTCCGGCCGATATATCATAGCTCAGGCGGTTCACAGCCGTCACCTTGCAAAGCTGGACGCTCCGGATGGGGATGAAGGCCACATTTGCATAAGTTGAAGCCTGTCCGCCGGATTTTGACACTTTTTCGGCCTGGCCTGTTGTGAAAATTCCGTTTGAGAGCACGAAGAAATTGCTGGAACTAACGCCAAAATGAGCGGAGATCCTGCCCATAATATCCTCTACGCGGGAAATCTCCGCACCGTTCTCCAGGAGAATGTGCCCGGCCTCGGAGGCCACTTCCAGAACTTCGGCGAAATCAGGCTTTTCCATCAAAACGCTAAAGTTTACCCTGCTCTCCCAGGTGGGAATCCTTGAATCCTATGAAATAGAGGACCCCGTCAAGGCCGATTGTACTGATGCTCTGGCGGGCGCTTTCCTTCACGCGCGGCTTAGCGTGGAAGGCAATTCCAAGGCCTGCCTCGTTAAGCATAGGAAGGTCATTGGCGCCGTCTCCGACCGCAATGGTCTGTGCAAGGTTCACGTGCTCCGTCTGGGCGATAAGTTTAAGGAGATCTGCCTTCCTGCGGCCGTCCACAACCTCTCCAAGATACCTTCCAGTGAGTTTTCCGTCCTCCCCTATTTCCAGTTCGTTCGCGTAGACGTAGTCTATTCCGTACTTTCTCTGGAGATACTCTCCAAAGAAGGTGAAGCCGCCGCTGAGGATAGCGATCTTGTAGCCGCAGGTCTTGAGGACAGACATCAGGCGGTCTGTTCCTTCCGTTATTGGAAGATGCTCTGCAATATCCTGCATCACAGATACATCCAGGCCCTTAAGTAAAGCAACCCTTTCAGTGAAACTTTCCTTGAAATCTATCTCTCCCCTCATTGCGCGCTCCGTGATTGCAGCCACTTTGTCATACACTCCGTGGCGCCTTGCGAGTTCATCTATGCACTCTGCCTGAATGAGCGTGGAATCCATATCGAAACAGATGAGGCGGCGCATGCGGCGGTACATATCGTCCTTCTGGAAGGAGAAGTCCATCCCCGCCTCCGCGCTCATTGACATAAGGTCTTTCTGCATGGCGCTCTTGTCATCGGCCGATAAGAAGCCGCGGACGGAGAACTCCACGCACGCGCGGACGTTGTGCTCCGGATGCTTGATGCTCATACGGCCGGTGAGGCGCTTGATGACGTCTATGTTGAGTCCGTAACGGCTTATAACGTCCGTGGCAGCCTGGATCTGGGCGGCGCTGAGGCTGCGGCCGATAATAGTGAGGATGTAGCGGTTACGTCCCTGGCGGCCGGCCCAGGCCTCGTAGTCGTCGTCGGAGATAGGGGCAAAGCCGATGCTTATGTTCCCGAGTTCCGTAGTCTTGAAAAGGAGGTCCTTCATCACCTGGCCTGAGTGGGGTTCATCTATCCTTATGAGGATACCCATTGAGAGGGTGTTGTGAATCACGGCCTGGCCAAGGTCCAGGATCTGGGCGTCGTACTTAGCCAGAATGGCCATTATCTCCGCGGTAAGGCCCACGCGATCATTACCGGAAATCCTTATTAATATCTGTTCTTGTTTCATATTGTGCAAATGTACGGATTTTTCCTTATTTTTGTAAGTTAAAACTTGAAAATGGGCTTACTTATACTATATCTCCTTCTCACGATGGGCATTTCGTTCCTCTGCTCGCTGCTGGAATCCGTGCTCATGTCCACTCCCCTTTCCTATATAACCATGAAAGAAGACGAGGGGGACAAGAACGCCGCCCTTTTCATGAAGTTCAAACAGGACCCTGACCGCCCGCTCAGCGCCATCCTGTCACTTAACACCATCGCCAACACCCTTGGTGCGGCGGCTGTAGGCCACCAGGCCACCCTCCTCACCGGAGACCACTGGTTCGGCATAATTTCGGCCGTCATGACCATCCTCATCCTGGTATTTTCTGAGATTGTCCCCAAGACCATCGGCACATCACACTGGAAAGACCTCCTGTGGCTGTCAAGAGTGATGAATTTCCTGGTGTATCTCCTCTATCCCATCGTGTGGCTCATTGACAAGCTCCACAACACAATCTCCGACGAAGATCCGGATCTTGGCATCTCCCGCGAGGAAGTGTCGGCAATGGCAAATATAGGTGAGGAAGAAGGCGTGCTGGATAACTCCGAGAACAAGGTAATCCAGAACATCATAAAACTGGACGACATTAAGGCCTATGACGTTATGACGCCCCGCGTTGTGGCGGCCATAGCCCCTGAATCAATGACCCTCAAGGAGTTTTACAAGCAGGAAGAACTCTCCCATAACTCCCGCATTCCCGTATACTCAGACTCCCCTGAATTCATCACGGGATATATCCTCCGCTACGACGCCCTTGAGAATCTGGCCGAGGACAAGTTTGACATGCGCCTAAGGACCATCAAGCGCAAGATTGCGGCCTTCCATGAGGAAACTACGGTGAGCGACATCTGGGAAAGCCTCCTCAAGACCAAGGACCAGATTGCCTGCATTATTGACGACTACGGCTGCTTCCAGGGCATTTTCACGCTGGAAGACATCATGGAGACCATCCTTGGCATGGAAATCATCGACGAGAACGACACTATCACAGATATGCAGCAGTATGCCCGTGAGCGCT
>JAFSPR010000097.1 GCA_017451395.1 Bacteroidales bacterium | reverse complement strand
TTGGGAAAACCCTATGATGCGTACCACATCGGCCAATCTATATTATTGTACTATGAAGACGATGGTCAGGATGCCGGTATCATTGAGTTGGGTGACACCCTTCATTTCCATCACCTGCGCATTTACTGACGAATACTCAAGGGAAAAATAAAGCATAACTAATTGATGGTCAATTAGTTATGCCTGTGCCTCGGGTGGGAACACTAACTATTCAACGTAAATATCAGACAATCAATAGGATATATATTCTGCATTTGGTTTTACTGAAACTATACTGAAACATTTCTGTCAGTTAGTGTCTTTCTATGTCATTAATAAAGGTCGTTTTTGTGAAAAGAATAATTAGTGCTATATTTGAAAGTGACGCCCATAATTAGTCATTACAGCAGATGAAGCAGCTATCATTACAGGCCGGAGATGTATATGCGCTCCAAGAAAGAGAGACAGGAAAGTGGTTTGCTTTCCAGATCATTCAGTTAAGCGAAGAGAGTGCCGTCTACGCAGATCTGGATTATTGGAGTGATCAGATGCCTACGGAAAATGATTTAAAACAAATGACATATCTCTTGCCCAATCAGTATTATTACAATAATGAGGTTTGTCCTTGTTGGGCTCCATATAATTGTTTCCCTCCTCGTGCAAAGCTGATAGGGAATATGGGCATAAGACGTTTTAAACAGTGCAATCGGTATGGCAACTGGCCCGATGGAACGCTGCAGAAAGGAAATGAGAGCTGGAACAAACTACCAAAAGATCAGACTTCGGCATTTAAAAAAGCCCTGACACAGACAAGAAAGACCATACTCATTGCTGGTAAGAAAGTGAGCAAATGCATTTCCGGAATCGGAGATGATATACTCAAATCTCTTTCTGACTTCTCCGAATTAGATAACCTTCCGGCTTTAGGAAGAATCATTACATATGAAGATTATCCTCAATTAATTCCATTTCTTGAACGCAGATACCTTGTCAGGGAGTTAATATGGGACAATTGTACAAGAAGGGTGGTTGATTTAAGCTTAACCCACCTGACGAACCTGGAAATCAGCGGAGAAAGTATTGAAAGTATTCTCCTGCCATCCAGTATTCGTAGCTTAACCCTAAGAGGGAAATTGTCTCCGGCACTTCGTGTTCATTCTCAAAATGATGGATTCTTTATGGTTCTGCGAGTTGAATTGCAGAATGATTTTTTGCCCGATGTCGGTTTGAAAAGACTGACCAACCTTGTCCTTTCCAATATCAGGAATTTTAGCTTAAAGATTATTCCAGCCCGTTTCCCCGGCCTCATATGGTTAGGGCTGACAGGGAAGCCCGGGCATATACACGATGTTGCCGAAATATCAAAGCTTCACGAAATTGAAACTTTGACGATGCATGATCTGTTTGGTTTTTCGGCCGATGATTTTCCTCGTCCCAAGGATTTGCCGGAACTGAGAAATCTTTGGATAGAAAGCATTCCCGCAGAGGCCGGAAAGGCTATTAAGAAAGTGTTTAAAGCCACAACTCAAGATTTGTCGGTTTTAAAACTACGCTCCGACGATTGGCTTCAGGAAAACATGAATAATCCTCTGCGGCATTGGGACGGCAGTGAATTTGTGCCCAAGTCAATGTATACCAAGTCTTTGGCTTTATGGAAGGAAGCCCGTCGCCGCGTATTAGAAGAAGCGAATAATGAAGGAATTGATATCTCTATCATTAAAAGCATAGCTGTTGATTATGTTGAAGGTTTCAATAAGCTTGATCATCGGTCCAATTTTATTGACACAGTAGAACGCGAAGATATCATAAATGCTTTTGAGTATATACTTAACGAAGCGAATATCCATCAGGATCGGGATGAAGTATTACAAATAATTGATGAGAAGAGAAACTGGTAACAAGCCAGCCAATCCTGTCACCCTCTTTTTATCGTCTTGCGGAAAAGGGTTAGTTCTGAGTATTTGCGGGTTCGAGTCCTTCCAAAAGGCACTAACTTTGTTTCAGGAAACCACTGAAACAATACTGAAACAATTCACGAAAAGGGCCCCCAAAACGGCAAAAACAAAAACGCAACAACTTGATATTTAAGTAGTTGCGTTCTGGCGTGCCTCGGGCGGGAATCGAACCCGCACGGCCGTTTCGGGCCAAGGGATTTTCTTACCACTATGGCTTTCGCCACCATTTCTGTTTGTGGTCTGGACTATTCCTTCACCTTGGAGCTATGCTCTTTAGGTGTGCCGTGTCTAGTCTCTGCACCTTCCTTCTCTCAAAGGCTTGGCTCAAGATTGCCATCGGCGTTACCCGTTATGGTTTCCTTGAATTTACGGCATTCTACATCTCTCTTTTCAGAGAGTGCACTCAATTTTGCTCTTCCTCTGTAATTACCTGTGAGGGCGTGACAATTTGGGCAAAGAAGCTTTAGATTCTCGATTCGATTGTCTGTGTTAATCCCATTAATATGATGAATCTCTAACGGAATTGGTTGCCCTTGCCATTCAGAAAGATGGCAGTCTTCGCAATAATTGATGCCAAGTGCAGACTTGTATCTTTCGCGAAGCCGCCATGAACACTTATATGAGGAATCTGAAACAAATATTTGATCATTGGAGATTATTACTTTTGGATTAAATTTTAACCCGACATTCCATCCTTGCCCCGTAAAGTGCGAGGTGTCCAGATTGTGTTTCTTAATCAGATGACGAACAGTTTTGTAGTTCCCTCCGATAGGTCTTAATCCCAAATCTCTTAGCACTCCAGCTATTGACTTATTGTTGGCAACAGCCTTTTGCACGTCTTCCTGAGTATATTGACATTTCTTCTTCATGGCAAACACGAATTTAATAATTAATTTCGTGTATTACAAATAATTATTTCAAAGAGCTTCTCTAAGTCCCTCGTGTCTACCATTCCACCACCAAGGCAGGATGTGGGACTGCAAAGATAGTAAATAAAATGGAATTATCCATAGCGGTGGCCGTGTTGACAGCCAGATGGCTCAGAATTGGGTTTTTAGCGCCAACATGGCTGCGTTTTCCGGGGAAAAGGCCGATTTTGTTGCCGTGTCGGCAGTAAAAGTGGCCGTAGAAGGTGGTTTGGCTGTCAACACGGCAATCGGCCTAAATGGGCCTGGCGCGAAAGTGGGTGGTTGTCAGCAGATTACGCAAAGTCGGGTGCACCAGCAAGTGCACCCGTGGATGAGTAAGTGATTGATTGTCAGGGTGTTGCTGGCCAGTAGGCCTACAACTTCTCCGCAACCTTGGCCAGCCAGGGGGCGCCTAACTGCTTCACGGCGCCGTCCCACCAGCGGGTGGGGAGGATGCCATGCCAGAACACTATGGCGGTAGCGCCGGTGGCAACGCGGTAGCGGGCGCGGGGGCGCCGTGCCTTCACGGCCTTGACGATGGCGCGTGTAACCACGGAAGGCTTGGCCAGTATCTTGAGCGTGAATCCTTTGCGCATGACGGCGGCTTCCCTAAGGGCGGGGCCCTCGTAGGCCGTGCCGGTGGATGATTTCTGAAGGTGGTCGGCGGCAATGATGCCCCAGTCCGTGCGGGTGGCGCCGGGCTCGATGAGGACCACGTCCACTCCAAACGGCTTCATTTCCATCCTGAGGGTATCCGAGAACGCCTCCACGGCGTATTTTGACACGTGGTACCAGCCTCCGAAGTACAGGCAGGCCTTGCCCGCCACGGAACTGATATTGATAATTCGGCCGGAACGGCGTTCACGCATATAAGGAAGAACCTTCTTGCAAAGGGCTGCAAGGCCGAAGAGATTCACCTCCATCTGCCGGCGGGCCTCTTCCAGCGGCACGGTCTCAATGGCGCCGAAGGAACCGTAACCGGCACAGTTCACAAGGATGTCCAGCGGCCCCGTAACGGCAAGGCAAGCGTCAATGGACTCTTCGGAGGTAACATCCAGCGCCACCGGGGTGACTCCGAATTCCCTCAAAGGTTCCATGAGGGCCACGCGGCGGGCGGCGGCAAAGACGGTGTGGCCTAGGCGGGCTAGCTCCGCGGCGGCGTCATAGCCAATTCCGCTGCTGGCTCCGGTAACAAGGATCCTGAGCGGTTCAGAAGTATTTTTTCTCATTTCTGTAAAGTGCCAAAAAGATGAATATCAGTATTGTAAATGCCCACAGGGAAGACCCGCCGTAACTGAGCAGAGGCAGAGGTATGCCGATAACCGGCATAAGCCCCACGGTCATACCCACGTTGATGAAAAGGTGCATAAAGATGCAGGACGCAACGCAGTATCCGTAGATGCGCGTGAACTTGCCCCTGCAGCGCTCCGCATCCATTATGAGCCTTGCAATGAGCCACACGTAAAGGCTTATCACAATGAGGCAGCCAAGGAACCCCCACTCCTCTCCAACGGTGCAGAAGATAAAGTCCGTGGACTGCTCCGGAACAAAGCCGAAAGTGGTTTGTGTGCCCTTCAGGAAGCCCTTCCCAAGAAGGCCGCCGGAGCCTATTGCAATCTTGGACTGGTTCACGTTGTAGCCAACCCCGGCAAGGTCTTCCTTGAGCCCCAGCAGAACCTCTATTCGGCCCCTCTG
This sequence comes from Bacteroidales bacterium, assembly GCA_017451395.1. Classification (GTDB taxonomy): domain Bacteria; phylum Bacteroidota; class Bacteroidia; order Bacteroidales; family UBA932; genus Cryptobacteroides. The sequence continues at coordinate 45,240 of JAFSPR010000097.1, read as the reverse complement.
GTGAGGCTGGAGCACGTTCTGGAACACAAAGTCCGTAGAGAACACCATAATTGTTCCGGCAATGAAAACCCCGCAGCAGAGCGCAAGGAACTTGTCCTTGATCTTATAGGCCTGCCAAAGAAGGAACGGCAGAGCGGCAAAAGAAAGGCCTATGAGCACCCACACCGGCTTGATCTTCTGGATGAAGCCCCAGAAGTAGTCGTCCGTTTCATCGGCCTGGGGCACCCACGGACGCAGCGCAAGTTTATCCATTTCCCCCTGCACAAGGCCGTCAATCCATCCAAGGAGAAGGGGGAACAGCGCCATCAGGAGCACAAAACCGCCTCCAAGAAGAAGCCTCTTTTTAAGGCGCGAAGGCTCGCTGAGGGCCGTGCTGAGAAGCAGTATCCCAATCATTATGAGAAGAGTGGTGTAGGCCCCGGCCGTAAGCGTTCCCACAAACAGCAGGATAATAAGGCCGATAGCCGCCAGCCACCACCCGGAAAGCCCTTCCCTGTAAAGCACGAAGATGAATCCGGCGTACACCAGGGCGCTGCCGGTTTCGGATTCGGCCACAATCACAAGCATTGGAAGGCCGATTATTGCCGCCGCCAGAAGGAAGTCCCTCACGCGCCCCATCTTGAACCACTGCTGGCTCATGACAAGCGACAGCAGCAGTGACGTTGTTATCTTTGAAATCTCCGCCGGCTGGAAGCGTATGGGGCCAAGGTCGAACCACGAATGTGAACCCTTGACATCCGACGAGACGAATATCACCAGTACCAGAAGCCCCAGCACAAAGGCATAGAACACCGGCGCGCCGCTCTCCCACAGTTGCGGCGGCAGCACCCATAGGATAAGCGCGGCAAGGCCGAATGATGTGAGTATCCACACAAACTGCTTCCCGGCGCGGGAGCCCCAGTCCAGCATTGAACCGGCCCCGGCGGTATGCGTTGCGGCATAGATATTCACCCAGCCTATGACAACAAGGGCAAGGTACACAATTATCATCCACCAGTCTACCGTCTGACGGATGCCTCTTCTTCCTGATGAGCGCCCGTCAATCATGCTTAACCCTTGCCATTAGATCGGCCTCTTTCATACGCTTTTCAAGCGCGGGCCTGGAAACCGAACCTGTAAGATATTTTTCCGCCATAAGGGAGGCCATGGGAGCAGCATAAGTGGCCCCGAAGCCTCCGTTCTCCACATACGCCGCAATGGCAATCTTTGGATTGTCCATCGGGGCAAAGCATATGAAAACGGAGTTATCGGCGCCGCGTGGATTCTGCGCGGTGCCTGTCTTTCCGCATATCTCAAGGGAATCAACGTGCGCTATCCACGCCGTGCCGCCCATCCCGGGGCCTGAATTCACGGCGCGCCACATACCCTTTATCACCTTGGGGAACTGCAGGGTATCGACCATCGTGTACTGCCTTTCCTTGAACCTCTGGTCCAGGGGCACGCCCTCGGACTCCTTCACGATGTGCGGGATATAGTAGTAACCCCTGTTTGCAATGGTCGCGCAGAGGTTTGCAAGATGCATGGGCGTAGCAAGGATCTCTCCCTGGCCGATAGACAGGGATATCACCGTGGTGGAGTTCCATCGGCCCTTTCCGTATGCCCTGTTGTAGGTTTTTGAGGAGGGAATGCTGCCGGAAAGTTCCGCCGGGAAGTCGCTCCCAAGTTTTCTGCCGAAACCGAAACTCATCACCATCTCCCGCCAGTGGTCCATACCGTCGGCGACGTTGCCGTACTTGCGGTTGTCCAGGATATTCTTGAGCACGTAGCAATAGTAGGCGTTGCAGCTCATCATTATGGACTCCTCCATATTGAGGGGGCTCTTGTGCACGTGGCAGCCAAGTTTGTGCCCCGCGCCAAAGTGATAGCCCTGGTGGCAGGGATAAGTCATTTCCGGCCTGAGGACACCTTCCTGAAGGCCGATAAGACCATTCACAAGTTTGAAAACGGATCCGGGAGGATACGACGCCTGCACCGCCCTGTTGTACATGGGCTTGTAGGGATTGGTGGAGATTTCCTCCCAGTGCCGGCCGATATCGGCCAGTTGGGAAACATCTATGCCGGGTGATGATACCAGCGCCAGGATTTCCCCCGTGGACGGCTCTATGGCAACGATTGACCCAACCTTGTTCTGCATAAGTTCCTGCCCATACTGTTGGAGATGGGCGTCAATTGTGGTCACGATGTCGTGCCCCGGAATGGCCTCCTTGTCCTCGGCGCCGTCCTTGTAGGGCTGCTCAATTTGGTTACGGGAATTGCGGAGGTAGATGTGGTAGCCCTTCTCTCCGCGGAGTTCCTTTTCGCGGGCGGCCTCAATGCCTGTCATTCCGGCGTAGTCTCCGCTCCGGTATTCGTCGGGATGCCTGTCAATATAGGCCTGGTTCACCTCCGATACATATCCAAGAAGGTTTCCGCCGGCGTTGAAGGGGTAATCCCTCACGCCCCTCACCTGGCCCTTGAAGCCCGGGAAACGGTATTTTACCTCGTCAAAGCGCATATAGGTTTCGGCCGGAACCATACGCATCATGGTGACGCTCTGGAAGCCGATGGCGCTGCGCCTGCGGCGGTATTCCTTCAGTTTTCCGCGGATGAATTCCGGCGTTACGTCCAGCACCGCAGCCAGAGCCACGGTATCGAAGGCCTGGACCTCACGGGGGCTCACTAGGATGTCGTAGGCCACCTTGTTACCAACCAGGATGTTCCCGTTGCGGTCGTAGATTATGCCGCGGGTAGGGTAGATGGTCTCATAGACGGTGGAATTACGGTCCGCGTCTTCCTTGTAACGGTCAATCACCTGCAGGGAAAAGATCTTTCCAAGCAGCGCCAGGGCGGCTATCGTAAGGCCGATGAGCAGCGGGATATGACGCTTTCCCGGCTCCATTCTACCTGGAATCCGATGGCGTGAGAACCCTCACGGAAAGCACGCAGAAAACCATACTTACGGCCAGCGAAGCGCCAAAGCGTGCAGCGTTGAAGCCAAAACTGCGGGTGCCGGCGGAATCGGCCCAGATATATATGACAAGGTAGATGGCAAGGCTTATGAAAAGAGCCATAAGCACTGCTGTAAGGCCGTTTCTGCAGATTGTAAATGGCTTTTCCCGGGTAATGAGGTCCTGCCCGAACACCATGGAGATGATCTTCTTCCTGGCAAAGGCAACGGGCACAAGCGCAAGGGCGTTGATGCCGATTATACCCTCGGCCATCAAATCCACCCCAAGGCCGGTGAGGCAGGCTATGATCATAGCCCCGGTGGTGCCTATGTTAAGGGGTATGCACAGGACCATTGCCGGAAGGAGGGTTGCCATCATCCAGGGGGTGAACACAAAGTAGTTGCACAGGAGTAACTGGGCAATGAAAAGAAGCGCGTATGCTATCCAGAAACTCTTTTTCATTTCAGGAACTCCTCCACTTCGTTAAATGAATCGTTGTGCACTATGGTCACGTAGCGTATGGCCTTGAACTCCTGGAACAGGGTTACCTGGATCTCATTGGTAGATCCGTTCACGATCTTTGCCTTGCCGGCCGTTCCAAGCGGGATGTCCGGATGGAACACCAGGGAATGGCCGCTGGTGTAGATGGTGTCACCGGGGCTGTACTTGTACTGCAGTGGGATTTCCTTCAGGATGGCACCGTTTGTGCTTTTGCCGTCCCATACAAGAAGTCCGCTGCCGCCCTCGGAGCCAAGGCGGGCGCTGATGGAGATATCGGCATTCTGGAAGGAGAGAGCATAGGAGAAATGGGCGCTTACGGCATCTATGATGCCCACAACGCCTTCACGGGTCACTATGCCGGATTTCTCCTGGACGCCGTCTTCATAGCCCTTGTTCACAATGATGTAGTTGTGCTGCTTTGAGCGGCTCATCTTCACAACTTCTGCGGGAAGGGTGGTGTAGCCGGGGAGTTTCCCAAGTTTCACGGTATCGGCCTTGGCAAGCCTCAGTTGCTCCCTGAGGCGTATTACCTCCTTCTCCAGAAGGTAGTTCTCCTGAGAAAGCTGCTCATTTGTTCCGCGGAGGGAGAAGAAATTCCGAACCTTCTCAGAACTGCCCCAGACGGCGCCCTTGACAGCGTTTCCCGCACCCGCAATCCAGGTTTTCTGAAGTTCTGAACTGTGGGTTATGAGATACAGTGACGCGATCTCCAGTAAAATGAAGACCGCGAAGTTCACTATTCCGGGAAGGGCACTGCGTCTTGGCATCCTTTATCTCATAAGGAAGGAGTAGTTGTCTGTGTTCTTGAGGGCGATGCAGGTGCCGCGGGCAACGGCCTTGAGGGGATCTTCCGCCACGTGGAACGGGATGTTCACTTTGTCGGAGAGCCTCTTGTCCAGGCCGCGGAGAAGGGCGCCGCCGCCGCTTAGGAAGATGCCGTTTTCCACAATGTCCGAGTACAGTTCCGGCGGAGTCTGCTCCAGGACCTGCTGGATGGCTGCCTCAAGACGGGCGATGGATTTGTCCAGGCAGTGGGCGATTTCCTGGTAGGGGATGACGGCCTCTGCGGGGTGGCCGGTCATAAGGTTGGGACCGCGTACCACGAAAGGCTCCGGTTCCTCGCCGGGGAGTTGTGGAATGACTGCGCCGACGGCGATCTTGATTCTTTCGGCGGTAGTTTCACCTACCTTTATCACGTGCTGCTGCCTCAGGTAATTCTGGATATCGGCCGTAAAGACGTCACCGGCAACGCGGATGGATTCCTGCTGGACGATGCCGCCAAGGGAGATGACTGCAATCTCCGTGGTGCCGCCTCCGATGTCCACAACCATGTTTCCCTTAGGCGCTTCAACGTCAAGGCCGATACCAAGGGCTGCGGCCATAGGCTCGTAGATTAGGTATACGTCACGTCCGCCGGCGTGCTCCGAGGAGTCACGGACGGCCCTGATCTCTACCTCAGTTGAGCCGGAAGGGATGCCCACAACCAGTTTGATGTTGGGGGCGAAGAGGCTGCGGTGGCGGGAGTTCACCTGCTTTATGAAGCCGCGGATCATCATTTCCGCCGCGTTGAAGTCTGCGATGACGCCGTCACGGAGAGGGCGTACGGTTTTGATTCCGGGGTTTGTTTTCTCGTGCATCAGTTTGGCTTTCTGGCCAAGTGCGATGCATTTTCCGGTTTGGTTGTCAATGGCGACGATGGAGGGTTCGTCCAGCACTATCTGGTCATTCTGGAAGATGACGGTGTTGGCGGTTCCAAGGTCTATTGCCAGTTCCTGACTTAAAAAACTGAAAGCCATATGCTATGTATAGGTCTATTTGCGATTAACTTTCAAAGTTACTAAAAATTGTTTAGATTTGCGTAAAGTATTTACTCTATGGAGAAAAAAAAGTACCTCATAGTTACGGCGGGGGGTGTGGGCACCAGGATGGGGGCCGCCGTTCCCAAGCAGTTCCTTGAACTGGGCGGTAAACCCATACTCCGCATAACCATAGAAAAGTTTATGGCGGCCGTCCCGGACATCCATATCGTCACCGTGCTTCCGGAGGCTAATATAGCCTACTGGCGCCAGTACTGCATAAAGGAAAATTTCACCTGCCCGCAGCGCCTCGTGAAGGGGGGATTCACCCGCTTCCATTCCGTGAAAAACGCCCTGGCGTATGTCCCGGACGGGGCTTTGGTGGCGGTTCAGGACGGGGTGAGGCCGCTTATATCGGCCAGTTGTATCAAAAGGCTGTTTGAGGAGGCTGCTTCCGTAGAGGCGCTTATCCCCGTGATGCCCGTGACGGATACACTGAAGGTGCTGGACAAGGACAAAACCGGAAAACTGGTGTCTTCCGGGGAAAAGGCCGACCGAAGCCGTTTCTTTGGCGCACAGACCCCTCAGATTTTCTGGAGTGAGGCCCTCAAGGAGGCCTATACGCAGGGGTACGACACCCTTTTCACCGACGACGCCTCCGTGGCGGAACGCTTCGGCATTCCCCTCACCTACACGGAAGGGGAAAAATACAACATAAAAATCACTACTCCAGAAGATTTGACCCTGGCTGGTAAGTTGCTGGATCTCAATTGATTATAACTTGTCGGGTGCACTTGCAGGTGCACCCTGAAATGCGTAACCCGTTGTCTGTCAGATATTTAAGCGCCAACTGATGCTGCATCTTGAACTTCTTGCACCGGCTCGTACGGCCGAAATCGGCAAAGCCGCCATCGACTGCGGCGCAGATGCCGTGTACATTGCAGGGCCTGCGTTCGGAGCCCGCGCCGCCGCCGGAAACAGCATTGAGGATATCAGGGAACTGTGCTCCTACGCCCACCGCTTTGGCGTCAGGATTTACGCCACGGTTAATACAATCCTGTATGAAGATGAACTGAAGGCCGCCGAGGAACTGGTCTGGCAGCTTGCAAGTGCCGGCGTGGATGCCCTCATCGTGCAGGACCCTGTTGTAATTGAGATGGCATCAAAGGCCGGCCTTATAGTTCACGCTTCAACGCAGTGCGCCATAAGGACGCCGGAAAAGGCCCGGTTCATTGAGAGTCTCGGATATGGGCGCCTGGTACTTGAGCGCCAGCTTTCCCTTGATGACATACGCGCAATACGCAAGGCCGTTTCGGCCGAAATTGAATTCTTCATCCACGGAGCCCTTTGCGTATGCTACAGCGGCCAGTGCTACCTGTCAGAATATCTTACGGGCCGAAGCGCCAACCGCGGGGAATGCGCCCAGGTGTGCCGAAGCCGCTACGACCTTATGGATGGCAGCGGGAAGGTGCTGGCAAGGGACAAAGCCCTTCTGTCCCTCAAGGACTACAACCTTCTTCACCGGCTTGAAGACCTTGCCGAAGCCGGGGTATGCTCGTTCAAGATCGAGGGGCGCCTCAAGGGCGAATCATACGTGCGGAACGTTGTCACCGCATACAGCGAGGCCTTGAACGCCTTGGTCCAAAAACACCCGGAGAAATACTCCAGGGCATCTTTCGGCAGCGTTTCCGGCGGAATTGCACCGGACCTTGGGAAGACATTCAACCGCGGATACACAGACCTTTTCATTGACGGGAAGCGCGGAAAATGGTCCTCAATGGATGTCCCCACATACATCGGGGAATACGCTGGAGAAGTTGCCCGCATTACCGCCGACGGAATAGTCCTGAAGTCTTCGGCCCTTGACCTTGCAAACGGAGACGGCTTTGCATTCCTCTCCGGCAACGAGATTATTGGCTTCAGGGCCGATGTCGCCGAAGGGCTGAACCTCTGCTGCCGGGTACCGGAAGAACTCCGGGCCGGCACAAGGCTTTATCGGAATATCAGCGCCAGGTTTCAGAAAAGGCTGGAGGCTTCGGCCCCGGTGAGAGAGATCGGCGTATCCTTGAGCGTGACGGTTTCCCCTGAATCCCTTACGGTTACGGCTATTTCCGAAGATGGCCGAAAAGTGACCAGGGAGTTCCCTGCGGGCACGGATTCGGCCCGGGACCGCTCCAGGATGCTGGAGATTATTCACGGGCAGCTTTCAAAACGAAGCGGTCACTACAGTTTTGAAGTAACTGATTTACATGCATCCGGCACCGTACCCTTCATGGCGGCTTCCTTCCTCAACGGCATCCGGAGAGATATTGCCGCTGAGCTTGACGGAATGCCAGTGAATGCCATTGCGCTGAAAGCGGGTGCGATGTCTTCGGCCGCATCCCCGGAAACACTGTCCTACAAGGCCAATGTGGCCAATTCCATGGACCGCGCACTCTACTCTTCCCGCGGTGCAGCCCAGATTGAAGATGCCTATGAGATTACCCATAGGGAAGGGGCCGAACTTATGCGCAGCAAGTACTGCGTGCGCCATGAGCTTGGCTTGTGCCCCAAACAAGGCAAATACAAGCCCGAACCTCTCTATCTTCTCAACGCCGGCAAGCGCCTGCGCCTGGACTTCCACTGTGCAGAGTGCGAAATGACAGTGTCTCAATACGGTGATTAAACGGCCCAGTCTTCAAGTTTCAATCCTGGGATGCGGGAGAAGTGGCGGGTGTTATGGGTTACCAGCGTGTAGTCGTTGACCAGCGCCGTTGCTGCAATGAAAAGGTCCATTTTATCAAGAATAAAACCTGAGCTTTCCAGTTGCGCCCGGAGTCTGGCAAAAGTTTTTATTGCAGGTGAAATCGGGATTATTTTGAAGCTGTTTTCTAAAAACTGTAGAAATAGTTCCTCCTTGCTACTCCGGATTTTATAAACACCAACATACAGTTCAGCCAGGCTTATTTCAGATAGGACGCAATTATTTATGCCGCAGCGGTTTATTCTATCTTGAATAAAGGTTTTCCCGCGTCCGAGGGCAATAAGAGTGTCGGAATCAATTAAATACATATTAGAAATCTCCCCAGTCTATTACACGTTTCTCGGCTTTGCTGTCATCTCTGAGCTGCCTAACGTATTCCACGGGATCCATATCTTTTCCGCCCCAGGCGTCTTCATCTACAAGGTCCTTGAGAGCCTTGAAAGGTCCGGTATATGGCCCGGTATAAGGCTCTTCCTCCTCAACGAAACTAAGTGTGAACACTCCGTCTTTTTCGTCAAGCCTGACCTTGCTTCCTTCCTTCACGTGAAACTTCTTCAGAATTGATGCGGGAATGATTATGCCTCGGCTGTTGCCAATCTTTATGATTGTGGTTTCCATACTCTTGTCCATTTCAATGACAAAGGTAGGAATGTTATTACAGAAAAACAAATCTGTAACAACATTTAATGCTACGGCACCCATATCAAATAAGTTCCAGGACCATGTCAATGTCGCCAAAGTGGCCAGGTTCTCCGCTGTATTTTTCTATGTAGGAACGGGTGAGGGAACCGCGCCACACAACGTCGTCTCGGGAGTTAAGGGGCAGTTCCAGTTCAATGCCATAACTTTTGGAATTGACCTTAACCATTGCATTTGCCTTCCAGGTGGTGCGGGAGCCTCCGTCATCCTCAATGAGCATAAGGGCACAGTTGGTAAGGGATTTTGTCCACTCTGACACCAGAACGGCATTGAATGGGATCTCCTGCCCCATCTGCTTTCTTCTTACAACAATCATGAAGTCCGTGATGGTGGGGTTGTAGAGCCTTAGTTCGGCCTCTGTTGAGGCCTTGAAGCTCTCCACGCTTCCCACTTTCACAAAGAATTCAGCAGCGCCGGCAAACCAGCTGTCGTACTGCCGGTTTGCGGTGAAAGAGCGCAGAATCAGGGTCTTAATATCGGTCTGGGCCTTAGTGTCTGGCCTTACGATGATGTCTCCGCCGCCGTTTCCCCACGAAGGGTCCTCCCGGCGCCTCATCTCAAGGGATTTGAACTCTGCGTCTGAGTTCCGGTTCATCACCCACACCGGCCTTTCGCGGGCCATCTGCTCGTCCACAAGAACCTTGTCAAAGCCGCCATCGGCCCTGAGGGCATAGCCCACGTTGCTGGTTGCAAGGTCCCCGGGATCGAAGGTGATAACCGGCAGGGAGGCTCCGTTCCAGGAGTCGCTGAACGGCCAGTAGATCTGGACGTCGGAAACCATCAGGGAATCCAGCCACTGAGTGCCTTCGCCGGCATCGGCCTTGGTGGAAAAGGCCTCCAGAAGGAGGTCCCTGAGGGGTTTTGAATACTCCTTTGCCTTGGTGGGAGCGTCCCCCACACCTGTTCCCGGGGCCTCGAAGAGGTCCTTCATCAGGTACTCCTCGTCGTAGCCGTTGCCGGCGCTCTGAGACGCCGCGTCGTGCACCTCCGTCATCTGCTCCACGCCTATGGGAAGGCCGGCGAATATCTTTGCCACGTCCTCCAGCGCAACATACCGTGGCGCATCCTCGCGCGCGGTCTCAGGTTCAAAGTCATTCTTGTGGCAGCCGCAGATGACGGCGGCGGCCACGGCCACAAATAGCAAACTTTTTTTCATAGCATTTCATACCCGGATTAAAAGCCCGGCTCCGGATACAAAGTTGAGGAGAGTTATCCGTTTCAAAAATAGTGAAACGGATGAAACGGAAAAAAGGCACCTGAGTGGTCTCAGATGCCTATTTCATATAGAAAACGAAACGTTTTTTGTCAAAAAAGTCCTTAACTACGTCAATTTCCCCGAATCCGGAATCCCTGAAAACCGCCACGGTTTCTTTGGGAAGGACCTCGTTTATCTCCGTAAGGCCCTTTCCTTCCGGCGACAGGAAACGCTCCGACCACCGTGCAACGGCGCGGTAAAACAGAAGGGGGTCATCGTCCGGGACAAAGAGGGCCGATGCCGGCTCATAGTCTACCACGTTCTTCCTGAGGAGAGCCCTCTCCTTTTCCATAATGTAGGGAGGATTGGAAAGCACAAGGTCGAAGGAACCGTAATTGAATTCCTGCTCCGTGTCAAGGACATCGGCCGCCACGAAGGTGGGGGCAAGGGCTCCAGTGGCCTTTAGGTCGGCGGAGAAATTCTGGCTTCTGGCTACGTCCAGGGCTGCTTCGGAGATGTCTACGCCCACAACGCGCGCCCCCGGGACTCCAAGCGCCACGGACCAAGCTATGTTGCCGGAACCGGTACAGAGGTCCAGCACGCGCACGGGCTCTGCGCTTTTGCCGTAGGGGATTCTCATACGCTGGATGCGCCCCGCTATCTTTATGGCCTCCCTTACCAGGAGTTCGGTCTCCGGGCGGGGGATGAGGACGTTCCTGTTCACCTTGAAAGAATGACCGCAGAAATCGGTGCGGCCGATGACATATTGGATGGGCTCACCTGCCTGCAGGCGCAGCATAGCCTCCGCAAGCGGCTGTTCGGCCTTTTTGTCTATGTCGTACCGGGGCTCCACTATGTGCGTGTAACTCTTTGTGCCGATAAGGCTTTCGCACAGCATCAGGACGATGCTGTGGGCTTCGGCGGTGGGGTACAGGGGCTCAAGGGCCGCAACGCCCTTCTTGATGAAATCGGCAAGCAGCATCAGGCGTTGTCTATGATCTTTGAGAGGAAGTAGGTCATATCCATTCCGGCGGCGCGTACCATCTTGGGCACGAGGGATGCGTTGGTCATACCGGGGATGATGTTCACCTCAAGGAAATAGATTCCGTCAGGGGCCGATATATAGTCCATCCTCACAAGCCCCTTGCAGCCAAGGTGCCGGTAGATTCGTTTGGAGATTTCCTGGACGTGGACGGATAGTTCTTCCGGGATCTCCGCGGGGCAGACTTCGCTGCTCAGGCCGTTATACTTTGCGTCATAGTCAAACCAGCCGGTCTGGGAGATAATCTCTATGACCGGAAGGGCCTTGACCTCCTGGCCGTCTGCGTAAACGGCGCAGGTTAACTCGTGCTGGCAGGGGATGCCCTGCTCCACCATCACGGTGCGGCCTTCGGAGAATGCAAATCCTATGGCCGACGGGAGGTCTTCCGGCCTGGTGACCTTGGAGATACCGAAACTGGAGCCGTTGTCCGTGGGCTTTACAAACACCGGGAAGCGGAGCCTTTCCGCAACCTTCTTGCAGAAAGAATGGACGTCCTCTCCGCGGCGGATCACGCAGTCAGGGGCGAATTTCACGTAATCTGCATCCTGGATATATCTCTTGCAGGAATATTTGTCAAATGCAACGCTTGTTACAAAGGCGCTGCAGGTGGAGTGGGGGATTCCCAGCATCTCAAGGTAGCCCTGCAGAAGGCCGGTCTCTCCGGGCGCGCCGTGCTGCATTATGTATGCAAAGTCCAACTGGACCTTCTCTCCAAGTACCATAACGGAGAAATCCGTCTTGTCAATCTCAGGCTGCGCTCCTTCCGGGAAGGGCATACGCATGGAGTTTGCCTTGCGCATAGCAACCAGTTTCCACTTTCCAAAGCGTGCCAGGATTTCATAGACGTCATACTTGAACTCGTCTATACGGGAGGCGATGAACTCTCCGCTGCGGCAGGAGACCTCCCATTCTGAGGAGTCCGAGCCGTAAATAACTGCAATAGACTTATAATTTGCCATTATTCGAAGTAATAATTTTCAAGATCTTCTTTTTCAGGTGCCTGCTGCTCCGTTGCCGGGGTGCACCAGTAGCCTTTAAGTTCGTCGGGGAAGACATCGGCCTCCGATATGCCCAGGGTGCCGTCCTTCAGGACCTTCTTCATCCAGAGCCCCCAGATTGGAAGCGCCATATTTGCGCCCTGGCCCAGGCTGTTGTTGGCAAAGCGCACGTAGCGGTCTTCGCAGCCAACCCAGATACCTGCGGTGATGCGGGGGGTGTAGCCGATGAACCAGCCGTCGGAGTTGTCGTTGGTGGTGCCGGTCTTGCCCGCAATCTCTCCCTTGAGGCCGTATTTGAGGCGAAGCCTTACGCCCGTGCCCTGATCCACCACGGCCCTCATCATCGTGAGCATCTCTCCTGTGGTGCGCTGGGAGAGGGCCTCGTGCTTACGGGTGGAGAACTGCCCCAGGATATTGCCTTCGCTGTCCTCAATGCGTGTTACGAACATAGGATTGGTGTATACTCCGCCGGAAGGGAAGGTGTTGTAGGCCGTTACCATATCATATACGGAAAGGTCTGCGGCGCCCACGCAAAGCGACACAACAGGGTCAATGAATCCCGTGATTCCCATCTTTCTCATCATGGACACCATGGATTCCGCGCCCAGTTGCTTCATAAGATAGGCCGATACCGAGTTGGAACTGTGCGCAAGGCCCCAGGTGAGATCCACCATACTTCCGTCGGCGTGGGTGTCCTGTGGAGACCAGGTGTCTCCGTCCTTGTTGATGACTATCACCACGGGGGAGTTGAGGACAGGGTCGCAGGGAGTCATACCGGACTCCATTGCCTGCGTATAGATGAAGGGCTTTACGGTAGAACCTACCTGACGCTTGCCCTGACGGACGTTGTCGTATTTGAAGTAACGGTATTCCGGGCCGCCCACATATGCCTTGATGTGGCCGGTGCCGGGCTCAATGGCCATAAACGCGGCGCGGAAGAAGGACTTGTAGTAGCGGATTGAGTCGTTGGGAGTCATAACGGTGTCCCTGTAGCCGGGCTTGTCCCAGGTGAAGACCCTCATCTTTACGGGTTCGTTGAAGGAAGCCTCTATCTCCGCGTCCGTTGCGCCGGAAGCCTTCATCATACGGGTCCTGTCGCTCCAGCGGCGCGCCTGTTTCATGGTGGTCTCTATGACGGATTTCTCGGTATCGGCCATAAAAGGAGGATTCCTTCTATACTTGAGTTCCCTGTCAAAGGCCTTCTGGAGGTCCTTTCCAAGGTGCTCTGCAACGGCTTCCTCCGCATAGCGCTGCATCTTGTAGTTGATGGTGGTGTATATTCTCAGGCCGTCACGGTCAAGGTCATACGGCGTTCCGTCGCTCTTCGTGTTCTTGTTCAGCCAGCCGTAGAGGGGGTCGTCGGCCCAGAGGAGGGAATCGGCCCTGTAATCCTCCACCGTATAGTAGGAGGAGCGCTTGGGCTGGGAAGCGCTGAGCGTGCGGCGGAGCATATCCCTGAAATAGGGGCCCACTCCGGTGGTGCGGTCTCCCTGACGGGCGTGAAGTTCAATGGGGAGGGCCTGGAGGGAATCGCATTCCGCCTTGGTGAGGTATTTCATCTCCCGCATACGGTCCAGCACAAGGTTGCGGCGTTTAAGGGCGTTGTCAGGATTGATTGCGGGGTTGTAGCGGGTGGGCTTGTTCACCATTCCAACCAGCACGGCGCTCTCCTGGGTGAGGAGTTCCGATGGCTTTTTGCCGAAGAACTGGTTTGCGGCCGATGATATGCCGTATGAATTGGACCCGAAGAAGATGGCGTTGAGGTACATGTCAACTATCTCTTCCTTGGTGTAGTTGCGCTCAAGTTTTATGGCGGTGATCCATTCCTTGAGTTTTATCCATATCATCTTGAGTTTGCCCACGCGTTCACCGCGGGGATAGAGCGTCTTTGCAAGTTGCTGTGTGATGGTGGAGCCGCCGCCCTGGGAGGAATCCCTGGAGAGGAGGGTTTTGAAAAGCACGCGGCCAAGTGACTGGAGATCCACTCCGGAATGCTTGTAGAAGCGTTTGTCCTCCGTTGCAACGGCGGCCTGGACAAGGGAGGGCGCAAGTTCGTCGTAACTGACGAACGTACGGTTCTCTATATGATAAGTGGTAAGGATCTCCCCTTCCTCCGCGATTACCTGTGTTGCAAGTTTGGAATCCGGGTTTTCAAGTTCTTCCAGCGAAGGGATATCGGCAAAGGCCCATACGAGGCACAGCAGGCCGATAACCGCCGCCACCGGAGCGGTGATGAGAATCCAGAACCATTTGGTGACCTTCTTCTTATTCTGATCTGTCATATCCGAGCAAAAAAATTTTGTCCTTTACAAGACCTTAGGTCTTGCCTAAATATGGAACTGCAAAAATAATCAGAAAATTTGGAAAATTGCCCAGATTGTGCTTTACTTTGCATAAAATTTTGAAGGATATGAGCGGCAAAAATCTAGTAATCGTGGAGTCACCCGGAAAGGTGAAGACCATTCAGAAGTATCTGGGAAAGGATTTCCTGGTAAAGGCGTCAATCGGCCATATAAGGGACCTGGAAGAACATAATCTTGGGGTGGACGTTGAGAACGGCTTCAAGCCGGAGTACGTAATCCCCGCCGACAAAAAGAAGGTAGTGGCGGATCTCCGTAAACTCGCAGACTCCGCATCCACCATCTGGCTCGCCTCCGATGAAGACCGTGAGGGAGAGGCCATCTCCTGGCATCTCGCCCAGACCCTGGAACTCCCTAAGGACAAGACCCGCCGCATCGTTTTCCACGAGATTACCCAGCCCGCCATCCTTGAGGCCATAGAGCACCCGAGGGACATCGATATGAACCTGGTGTACGCCCAGCAGGCGCGCCGCGTGCTGGACCGCCTTGTGGGATTCGAACTATCTCCCATCCTCTGGAAGAAGATTCAGCCAAAACTCTCCGCCGGCCGCGTGCAGAGTGTTGCCCTGCGTCTTATCGTAGACCGTGAGAAGGAGATTATGGCGTTCAAGCCGGAGCCTTTCTACAGGGTTGAGGCTGAATTCCGCCCGGTGGGTTCAAAAATCGGCCTTAAGGCAACCCTTGATACAAAATTCCCTTCACAGGCCCAGGCAAGGGCCTTCCTGGAGGAGAGTATCGGCGCAAATTACCGGATCGCTTCCATCGACAAAAAGGACGGGGAGCGCTATCCTGCACCGCCTTTCACTACCTCCACGCTTCAGCAGGAGGCCGGCCGCAAACTCCGTTTTTCCGTAGCCTCCACTATGAGAGTCGCCCAGACTCTATACGAGAGAGGTCTCATCACTTATATGAGAACGGACTCCACCAACCTCTCCTCCCTGGCTCTTGGCGCGGCAAAGAAGTATATCCTTGACTGCTACGGCCAGGATTACCTTAACATACGCCAGTATCATACCAAGTCAAAGGGCGCCCAGGAGGCCCACGAAGCCATCCGTCCCACATACATAGGATCGCCCCGCATTGACGGAACCCCTCAGGAAAAGGCGCTTTATGAACTTATCTGGAAACGCACCATCGCATCCCAGATGGCCGCCAGCAAGGTCCTTAACACCTCAATCACCATAGAGCAGGACAGAAGGCCTGAACTTTACGGCCTCCAGAGCACGGAACTTCTCTTTGACGGCTTTATGAAAGTATATATGGAAGGCCGCGACGACGACTCCCAGGACGACGTAGAGATTATGCTCCCGTCCCTGAATGCCGGAGACCCTCTCACGGAGCACGGCGTCTACGCCCTTTCCAAGTTCACCGCCCCGCCTCAGCGCTATTCGGAGGTTACGCTTGTGAAGAAACTGGAGGAACTGGGAATCGGCCGTCCTTCAACCTACGCCGCCACAGTGGACACCCTTACCCGTGGCCGCGGATATGCCGTGAAGGGAGACAAGCCCGGCACCGTGTATGAGGTGAAGAACCTCACCCTCAAGGGCTCCGTCATCAAGGAAAGCGTCAAGAAAGAGGTTGTGGGCGCGGAAAAAGGCAAACTCCTGCCTCAGGAAATCGGCCTTATCGTGACGGATTTCCTGGTGGATAATTTTGCCGATGTCCTGGATTACGACTTCACCGCCACCGTTGAGGAGGATTTCGACAAGATTGCCGACGGAAAGAAGGACTGGAGTTCAACCATAGGCTCGTTCTACCGTCCTTTCCACAATAATGTGGAGAAGGTGCTGCAGGAGAAGGGCTACAGCCGCGTCACCCGTGAACTGGGCCTTGCCCCGGACGGCCAGATGGTTACGGCAACCTTCGGAAAATTCGGCGCCTATGTCCAGAAGGGAGAGGGGGAGAACCGCCAGAGCGCATCCCTCGGGAAGGACCAGCTGATTGAAACCATAACTCTCTCCGATGCCCTGAAACTTCTGGAACTTCCACGCACCGTAGGAAAGATTATGGGACTTGACGTCATTGCCACCCGCGGAAAGTTCGGCCCCTATCTCAAATATGGTGTCAGAAATGTCAAACTGCCCCGCGGCAAGGACCCTCTTACAATAACGCTTGAGGAGTGCGAAGCCCTCATCAACGAAACTCCCGCGGAGAAACCCGCCCAGGAGATCATTGCGGAGTTCGGGGACATCAAGATAATCAACGGCCGGTACGGCCCGTATATCAAGCAGGGAGAATCAAATTATAAGATTCCCCGCGGAAAAGATGCCGCTTCTTTGACGGAGGCTGACTGTCAGGCGATTATTTCTGAAAACGGACCCACAAAAAAGTTCGTCAGAAGAGGTAATAAATCAAAATAATTTGTATTTTTGCCGTTGGTTAGTTAAAAAGTGTAACTTATGGCAAAATATCACATTGATGAAGTAGACCAGAAAATCCTCTCCTTCCTGGTAAAGAACGCACGTATGCCCTTCCTTGAGATTGCCCGTGAATGCGGCGTCTCGGGCGCGGCTATTCACCAGAGAGTCAAGAGGCTGGAGTCAAACGGCGTAATCACCGGCTCCCGCCTTCTGGTAAAGCCCCAGGCCCTGGGTCTCAATATCTGCGCATTTGTGAGCATCTCCCTCAGCGAATCCACAAAATACCCTGAGGTGATTGCAAATCTGAAGAAGATCCCGGAGATTGTGGAGTGCCATTTCATCACCGGCCGCTTCGCCATCCTCGCAAAACTCTACTGCCTGGACAACGACCACCTTATGGAGGTGCTCCTGAACACCATCCAGAAGATTCCCTACATCCAGTCCACTGACACTATGATCTCCCTGGATGAGCCCATCGAGCGCCAGGTCTGGGTTAAGGACTTCAAGTCCACATCCTATTCCGGAAGGGACTAAAGAATCTGTACGCACACCGGAGCACCCACTTCAATGGCCTTGCCAGAAGAAGTGAGTGTTCCGGTTTTTTTATCTATTGAATAGATTTCGATACGGTTATCGTCCCTGCAGGCACACAGGAGCCAGTTCCCGTCAGGGGTGATGGCAAAATTCCTTGGGTGGCGCCCGGTGGGCTGATAACCTGCTTTTTTCACTTTCCCAGTGGCCTGGTTGATTGAGAAGATGGCAATACCGTCTTCCTTCAGCCTGTGGCTGGTATAGAGGAAACGGCCGTCCGGGGAGATGTGGATATCGGCACTTCCGTGTCCCTTGCCCTTGTAGGCGGTGAGGGTCTGGATGGGAGCAAGTTCTCCGTTGTCATACTCAAAAACCACCAGTTTGTCTCCCAGTTCGCAGAGGAGGTAGGCGTACTTGCCGTCCTGGCTGAAAACCATATGCCTGGGGCCGAATTTTGTGCGTTTGCGATTCTTCCAGGTAAGCTCTGCATCATCCAGGGGCTTTTTGCCGTCTTCAAGGTCAAAGCGATGGATGCAGTCCATCCCAAGGTTTGTGACAAAGACATACTTCCCGTCCGGAGAAGTGACGGCGCAGTGCATATGGGCGGTGCCGCCGGTTGGGGCATAATTCTGTGACAGGCCGATTATGCCGCCGTCATCGGCCAGGGAAAATGCCGTGACGGAGCCTCCTGTGTAGTTGGAACTGATGATGGCCTCTCCGGTAAAAAGAAGGTTGCAGGGGTCCTCTCCTCTGGCCATTGTGACGCTGTTAAGCCCCAGGAGCGAATTCCCGTCAAGGATGAATGAACTTACCCCCTGACGTCCGTCGTTGAACTCGTTCACGCAGTACACCCTGGTCTGTCCCGGGTTAGTGATGACAAACGACGGATTGCCGCTTGGAGCCATGCTCAGAGGGGTGGCATCGGCACGTTTTGAATCAAACGAATAGAGGTACACCCCTTCGGCGGAAGTGTTTTCCGTGTAAGTGCCCACAAGAAGCCTGTATTCCTGGGCGTGAATGGTCATTGCGGCTGTAAGGCCGATGAGTGCAAGAACGGTACGGAACATAAGTGGAGGTTAAACTGTTGATTTATAAAGATTTACCGGATTCTTTGGTATTAAATCTTTTCCCAAAGAACCCGGTAAGTTGCTCATTCTTAGGTGATTGAGTTCCACCGCATCGGCATTACGCCAAGGGGGGGCTATTTCAGGTAGTTCTTGGCCTCTTTGGCGTAGGCTTCGTTCTTGCTGGAAGCAAGTTTGCCATAGAATTCCTTGGCGGTTTCGGCATCCTTCAGGGCCACGGCGTTCTGGGCGATGGTGAGGAGGATGTCGTCGTTGGCTGCTGCCGCGGCGTCAAGTGTGCAGTACTTCTTGAGGGCCTCGTTCTGCTCGGCCTTCTTTCCAAGTGCGCCGTAACTGATGCCCATCTTGAAGAAGATGGCGGCTTTCTCGGGCTCCGGATTAATCTCAAGGGCTGCCTTGTAGTCCTCTATGGCCTCTGCGTACTTCTTGGCCTGCTGAGCCTTCTGGCCATTGTTGTAGTAGTAGTTGAAGAGTTGCTTCTTTACATCTGCCTCCTTACCGTTTGCCGATGCAATGTCGAATGCGGCCTTTGCTTCGTCAATCTTGCCGGAACTGAGGTAGAGACGGCCAAGGAGGAACTGAGCCTCACCGTCATTGGGATCATACTCCACGCTCTTCTTGAGGAGAGCGAAAGCGCTCTGGGCATCCTTTGCGGCAAGGGCTTTCTTGGCCGATGCCTTATAGGTGAAACCAAAAAGGTCTTTGACTTCTGCGGCCTTTTCCTCTGCGCCGAACTCTGCGCAGTCTGCGGCTGCGGCCTCAAGGGCCACGATGGCAGCGTCATAATCCTTGGAGGCGATGCTTTCCTTTGCAACAGCTACGGAATATGCGGGGATGATATCCTTCAGTTCTTCCACCTTGTCCTGGGCCTCGGCCTCTTCACCGCAGGCGACAAACTGGGTGTAAGCCTGCTTGAAAAGATTGAGGGCTTCTGCCTTTGATTCTGCCTGGGCGGCCTGGTTGAAGGTCTCTACGGCCTCATTGAAATCCTGGGCCATTGCGCTAAGAGCCAGACCCAAAGATGCGAACACTACTAAAAATTTCTTCATATCCTTAAAGTTTAAATTATTTCAATCTTGGCGTGCGAGTTGCAAATATAGCAATTTTAATCTTAACTTTGCAGAGTGAATATACCCAAAAGCATATTTACCATACTCGCCGGGCTTTGTTTCGCAATAATTGTGCCAGCCCAGCAATTGCCGCCGCTCCAGACAGATCCTTCCATAGAGATGGGAAAACTTGGCTGTGACGCCTCCTATTATATTGTAAAGGCCCCTGTCAGAAAGGGATACGCCTCAATTGCGCTGGTCCAGAAAGGGGATTCCCTCACGGCGGAAAAGCGTGCGGGGCTGTCATCGGCCTTCCTTGCCAGGATGGGCGTAGGACCCGCCAGGGACGGATTCCTCACGGAATGGGAAGGCTCAACGGTATATACTTTCAGGGATGTTCCGTTCTATAAGAAGGACGTCCTGGATTCGATGCTTCTCTACACTTTCCAGAAGATGGCGCAGAGTAGCGCCCCCCAGGCCATCATCGTTTCCGGAGACGTTGCGCCCACGGTGGAACTCAGGAAGAAGATGGACATCTTCTCGCTGCTTGTCAGAAAACTGGACGCCCCCGGGCCGGTTGCCGCGTACGAGTGGAATCCTCATCAGCCGGTGGCCCTGGATTTTAGCATCGGCCCCGGTTCCATTTCCGTCACATATGCCGGGAACCGCATTCCGGACGTGTTTATGAACACCGCCCAGGCCCTTGTGACCGATATCTTCGGGCTGGAATTCCTGGTGCTCCTTAAAAACAGGCTGGAGAAGGATTTCGTCCGTGAAGGCGTCACTTTCAGTTCCATCACCTTCAATTCCCTGAGAAGTTGTGACTACAGGGGGGATGAGCGTTATACCGTGACGGCGGGCATCGCCCCGGGTCAGGAAGACCACGCCCTGAGGGTGATGGCCCGTACGCTGGCGTCGATGGATGCCCAGGGGGTAAGCGTTAAGGAATTCACGGATGCCAAGGAAGTTCTGAGGCCCGTGCTTCTTAGGAATGCGGCCGCGGTGGAAGACAAGATGGGGCCCTGTATCGCCCATTTCCTTTTTGGGGCCAACCTTGCTCCGGCATCGGAGCGCGTGCGCCTCTTTGCCCGTAAAAACGTCCCTGAAGAGACGGAGACCAGGCTTTTCAATAAGTTTGCATCGGCCCTTCTGGCGGGGGAGGACAACCTTACGCTGGAGTTGTCGGCAAGGGATACGCTGGATCCGGCCCAGGCTCTGATGGTTTACAATGCCACCTATAAAAACGGCCTTGCGGTGCCTTTTGAGGCCGATTATACCTGGCACGGCGCAGATTCCGCCGGCATAGATATCACACCTTCCAGGGTCCGCATCCAGAAAGAGAAGCCGGAGCCCGTTTCCGGCGGCACGGTGTGGACTTTCTCCAACGGCGTAAAGGTGGTCTACAAGGAGATAAAGGGCTCCCGGATGTTCAATTATTCGCTTGTGCTGGGCGGCGGCCTGTCCCAGATTCCGGACCTTCAGGAAGGGGAAGGCGGGCATATCGGCCCTATGCTTGGGCTTTACGACGTAGGCGGCATCCCCGCCCCCGTTTTCAGGGATATGCTTGAGGTGAACGGCCTTTCAATGAATGCCGATGTCCACCTGAACAGCCTTGTCATAAGCGGCAGCGCCCCTTCCGGAAAACTTGCCTTCCTCCTGAAGACCCTCCTTGCCATATGCAACGAGCGTGAGATGAACAGGGAGGAATTCCTCCGGTACAGCGCGGCCCAGGGGCTAAGGGAACCGTCCCAGGAGGATATACTGTATGCGCAGCTGCATCCCGGATACCGCTATTCGGAGCGTCCGGGGGCTCTCACGGCTCAAACCCAGATCAAGGCCGAGGCCTATTTCGCCGACCGCTTCGCCCGTTTCAACGACGGAGTCCTCATCATCTCCGGAGACCTTGATGCCGGCGTGGTGAAACGCCTTCTCAGCAGGTACCTTGGCGGAGTGGGCGTCCAGAAAGGCACCACCCCCCGCCGTCCCGTGGAGTTCAGGCAGCGGAACGGCACCGTCACCATAAACGGGGACAAGGGCCCCCGCAGCATCCGCGTAGTGATGGAGGCGCCAATTTCGGTTACATCGGACAACTACTATCTTTCCATCGTGGCGGCGGAGGTCATGAAGCAGTCCCTTATCTGGGAACTTTCGCCGTATGGCTTTACGGCCGATGTTTCAATCGGCCCGATGACCCAGCCCCAGGAGCGCTTCTATATGGAGATTTCCTGCTTCCCTGTGCCGGTGAAGGGCCTTCCGGGAGATGTGGCGGAGCCGGATGTGACAAAGGCCGTCACGGCGGTCCGTTCGGCCATTGCAAAAGCCGGGAAGAGGATGCCGTCGGCGGTGGATGTATCGGCCTGGAAAGACTCTCTTATGGAAAGGGTGAAGGTGAGAATGGCGTCGCCTGAGGGCTTTACCGCCGCCCAGCAGGTGCGTTATGCCCTTAACAAGGACGTGAACTCCCGCTATGCGGAGAGCATTCAGGCCGTAACCCCTGAAAAGGTGCGCGGTTTCCTCGCTTCCCTTGCGGCCGGCGGTGCAGTAGAATATATAGTGGAATGAGCAGCGCTTTCGGAACCATAATAGAGATTGGTGACGTCCTTGTTTCAGAGGATGTCATCCTGGAGTTTTTTGCCTGCGACTATCCCGTGTGCAAGGGCTGCTGCTGCATAATAGGAGACAGCGGCGCTCCCCTTAAGGAAGAGGAACTGGAACCGCTGGAGGCCAATTATGAGATATATTCCCCGCTTATGACGGAAAAAGGCAGGGCGGCCGTAGAAGCCAAGGGTTTTTTTGAAATCGACCGTGACGGAGACCTTGTCACGCCCGTCGTCCCCGGCTCCGAGGAATGTGCCTATTGCCATTTTGAGGCCGATGGAAGTTGCTTCTGCGCCATTGAGCGCCAGTTCTGCAAGGGCCTCGGGACATTCCGGAAGCCCATTTCCTGCTCTCTCTATCCCATCCGCGTGGTGGACCTAGGCGGCGGAAGGGTGGGACTCAACCTTCACCGCTGGCATATCTGCAGGGATGCCTATGAAAAAGGGCGCCGCGAAGGAATCCGTGTGTACGAATTTCTCCGCGGGCCGCTTACGGATGCGTTTGGGGAGGAGTTCTACTCCGCCTTGTCGGAAGCCGCCAAAATGCTCATTGCGGCCTCGTAGTCGCTTTCATTCACCTTCACCTCAATGTTCCTGGCAAAACTCAGGGACGGGTATGAGGAGTCTGCCCCGAAGACTCCGGCAGGGATGCCGTTGTCTCCAAGCATTGCTACGCACATATCGGCCATAACCTTGTCCGTGAAGGTGGCTACTGTCTTGAAACTCTGTTTATCAGTCTCCATAATCGTTAATTTTACGGTCTATAGTCATAACGGCGCGGGAGAGGTCCCTGACGAGGCCCTCTATCTCAAAGCCGCCAAGGACGGATTCTATGGTGAGGGTGTCTTCCCAAAGGTGCGCCACCCTGTTGAGGGTGTTGCCAAGATGGTATTTCCGGCCGCCGTTTTCCGTGTTTCCGGAAAACACATAGCCCCTTGCCTCCAGGGCCTCGTCAATCTTCTCCCACATAGGGGCGGGATCCCCGTTTGCGTGGATTTTACGTTTTCCGTATCCGAAGAAGGGATACGCCAGGCTCATTGCGGCAAACAGGGCAAGGATCATCCAGATTGACTGCCAGCCGTTGCGGAAAGCCACGGCGACATCCTTGGACACCATCCCTGAAAGCATCAGGATTCCGATGATGAGGACAAATATTATGGTTATCTGGACAAAGTACTTTGCCGCTCTTCTTAAATACGTCATATCAGTTCCCTTATTATCTCGTCACTTACAAAAAACCGGTTTTCCGGGATGCGGTAACGCCTCCCGGCCTTTGTGAGGGCCCCTTCCCCTATGAGGCGCTGGATATCGGCGGCCTTGCAGTTGGCTTCCAGGAATTCAGCGTCTGCCCCGTGTGCGGTGCGGAGGCTCAGCATAAGGGTTTCCACTATCTCGTCCTCTACGCTCAGGGCTTCCTCCGTGCGGGTATAGCCGGAGATGTCGTTGCTGTTCCAACTGCGGCCCCTTCCGCTGAAGGAGTGGGCCGACGGACCAAGCCCAACATAGGGCCGCCGCTGCCAGTAACCGCCGTTGTGCTTTGCCTCAAACCCCGGCTTTGCAAAGTTGGAGATCTCATAGTGGTTGTACCCTGCCGCGTGGAGTTTGTGGCAGAGCAGGTTGTACTGCCTTGCGCACTGCTCCTCCTGCGCTTCTTCATATTCTCCGGCCTCCAGCCTGTGGGCAAGGACGCTGTCTCCTTCCACGGTGAGTTGGTAGCAGGAGATATGCTCCGGCTTAAGTTCCAGGGTGTGGTCTATGGTGCGCTCCCAGACATCGTCCCTGAGGTTTGAAAGCCCGAAGATAAGGTCAACGCTTATGTTCTCAAACCCTGATTCCCTTGCCATCCGGACGGCCCTCACGGCGTGCTCCGCATTATGCCGGCGGTTCATCCACTGAAGGAGGTCGTCGTCCAGTGACTGGATGCCAATACTGATGCGGTTACATCCCAGCATCCTCAGGCTCTGGAGGTAGGGAAGTCCCTTCTCCACTATATCCTCCGGATTCACCTCCATAGTGAATTCCGTGTAAGGACCGCCGTGGCCGCATTCCTCAAGGGCGAGGAGTATCTTTGTAAGGTTTGACAGCGGAAGCACGGATGGCGTTCCGCCGCCAAAATACAGGGTGTGAAGGGAGTCATCCATCTCCTTGCATCGGCTTTTTATCTCCTCACACACCAGGCGGGTGTACGTGTCAAATGCACCTTCCTGCGGGATTTCCCGGAAGAAATCGCAGTAGGTGCAAAAACTTTTGCAGAAGGGGACGTGAATGTAGATCATACTAGCGGAGCATACATTCGGCCTTGCCAAGGAGGCTCTTTTCCGTGTACACTTCCAGGGTGTAGACGCCCTTTACATATTCCTCAATGTCATTGATGTAGATGGAGAGGTCCACCTCCGCGCCCTCGTAGTCCACCTCACGGGAAGCGGTGGCCTGGAGGACCGTACCATTCACGGAGAATTCCGTGGACTCGTTGTTCATAAGGAGGATGCCCTCGGGATCCTTTACGCGGACATAGACGCGAAGCGGGCCGCGGTCTGCGAGGGAATTCTCAACCAGCGTGAGGCCAGCCACCATATAGTCCACGCGGCTGTGGCGGTCTCCGGGCTTGTTGTTGCTGTAGTAGCCGGTGAGGGAGATTGCGCGGGCCTTGAGCACCTTTCCGGCGCTCACCTGGGTTGAGAGATGCTCCACCTGCTGGGTGAGTTCCTCGTTGGCGGTGCGGGCCTCGGCGGCCTCACGGCGTGCTGCTGCGGCGTCTGCGGTGAGTTTCTTGTTGAGGGTGTTGAGGGAGTCAATCTGGACTATGTAGCCCTTCATAATGGTACGGAGGGTGCCCAGTTCCTTCTCATACTGGCGGATCTTTGCGCGGTTGGTGGCTTCCGTCTTGCTCAGTTTCTCGATGAGCATTGCAACCTGCTCACGGGAAGTGTCCAACTGGCTGTTGATGGAGTCGTAATCAGAACTTAACTGCGAGAAATCGCTCTGGAGGTCTTTCATCTGCTGCGCAAGTTCCGTCTTTTCACTCTCCAGGGCCTTCACAAGGGTGCTCCTCTGATAGAGCATATAGCCCAGCACAAGGGCAAGTGCGGCCGCAACGCAGGCCAGGATGGTCATAACCGTGCGGGGTCCTTTCTTTTCTTTACGTTCGCGCTCTTCGCGCTCGATTCTCTCAAGGGGATCTTCGTTTGCCATAGTAGTATTCAATGTTTATTTGTACAAACTTACATAAAAAAACGGTATTATCTATGAAAAGCCGCTAATTTCGTGCCATTCTTTCCGTCGGCCGGCAGTATGATTAAACGGGCCCGGTCTTGACGCGCAGCCATTGCGCAACCTCTTCAGGGAGGCGGGGGCTCAGCACTTCATAAACGTGCCTGTTGTAGGCGTTGAGCCACTCAATTTCATCGGCCGATAACAGAGAAACATCCAGGCAGGACGTGTCAAAGTGGCACAGGGTCAGAGGCTCGAAACCCAGCCAGGAGCCAAATTCGTTGTCTCCCAGACGACGCACCAGCACAAGGTTTTCGTGGCGCACGCCGTGCATTCCCTCCCGGTAGATACCGGGTTCGTCGGAAAGGATCATTCCGGGCAGAAGGGCCTGGGAGTTGAAGTTCTGGCGGATGTCCTGAGGGCCCTCGTGCACGCCAAGGAAAAAGCCAACGCCGTGCCCAGTTCCGTGCCCGAAGTTACGGCGCGCCCTCCACAGCGGCTCACGCGCAAGGGCATCTATCTGGCAGCCGGCGGTGCCAGCAGGAAAAACGGCCATCGCAAGGCCGATGTGCCCTTTCAGTACCAGCGTATAATCTTCAATTTCGAGCGGCGTACAAGGCCCCAGGGGCACCGTACGCGTGATATCGGTGGTCCCAAAGAGGTACTGCCCGCCGGAGTCCACAAGGTACAGGCCTCGGGCTTCAAGTAAGGAGGAGCCCTCTGCCGGCGTTATGTAATGAGGCAGGGCCGCACCTTCCCCATAGGCCGATATAGTCTCAAAACTGTCCCCCCGGTAGCCGGGAATCTGAGCCCGCAATCGGCCCAGTTCACAGGCGGCCTCCCACTCGGTAACACGGCCGGCGTGCTGCTCCACCCAGTAGAGGAACTGCTCCACGGCAAGGCCGTCTTCAATGTGGGCCTCCCTCATCCCGTCTATCTCCACCTGATTCTTCACGGCCTTCCAGAGCGGGACTGGAGATGCCGTTTCTATGACCTCCGGGAGAAGGTCTCCGTCATCTATGGCATCCCTTAAGGCATGACTTATTCCGGAAGGATCCACGCATATCTTGTCCATCCCGTCAAGACGCAGTGAAGCCAGGGTGAAATTCACGTCTGAATAGTCCCTGATGGCTATTCCATCGGCCTCAAGTTCCTCAAAACTGGCCTGGGTCTCTGAATCCGGGTCCTCGAAGGCGTCTTTCCGCACAAACCACTGGACATCCTCCAGGGACACCAGAAGGTATGATATCACATAGGGGTTGTAGTCTATGTCCTGTCCGCGGACGTTGAGAAGCCAGGCAATCTCGTCAAGGGCGGTGAGGAGGATTGCATCGGCCCCCTGAAGGACAAGCCATTTGCGAAGACGGCCAATCTTTGACTCCCGGCTCTCTCCTACAAGGTCTTCTCCAAGGGTGATGATGGGCGTTGACGGAACTCCAGGCCTGTCCTGCCAAAGCGGCCCTATTATGTCCGGAACCGGCACAATTATGGCCGATGGCACCGCCTCCTGCAGCTCCCGCACGGCGGCGACGCTCTGGCAGAGCGCGTCCACGGCAATTACGGGTTCGTCAAGCCCCAGGGACGCTATCCACTGGGGGATGGGGACCTGCTCCGGGACGCGCATCTTATGGAGTTCAACGCCTGTTCCGGAGAGTTGACGGCTTGCCTGGATGAAATAGCGGGTGTCCGTCCACAGGCCGGCGTGGTCCATTGTTATCACAATGTCCCCGGCCTCCCCGGTGAACCCGGAAAGCCAGGCTACCTGCTGCCAGCGGGGCGCAATGTACTCGCTCCCGTGAGGGTCCGTTCCGGTGATGATGAGGATATCCCAGCCGTTTGAGCGCATCAGCGCCCTCGCGGCCTCAATCCTTTCCCTGTACCTGTAGATGTTTTCTGCCATATTGAACCGATTTTCTACAAATATAGCTAAAAATGCGCATTGTTCCACCTGGCGCTCATCGGCCTCACAATCAAACAATTACAGAAATCTGCTTGTGCATACCGTCCAATCAGAATCTTGTAAGGTGTTGATAGCGTGTGACTTAGGCGCCAGGCCGGGTATTTGAGTTTCAGCCCGTCTTTTAATCGGCCCGTATCAAGACGTGATTTTTCATCCTTCGTTAACATTGTGAATTTCAGTAACTTACGCCAATCTGCTTGTGCGCAGCGCTTAATCGTGCTCTTGTAACCCGCTGATTTTCAGGTTGATATCCGCCAGACTGGGGCGGGCCACCTTATTCGTCAGATTTTTTTCAATTTCCGCTCCCCGTTGCAATCTTTGTGAAAAAAGCTATGGGACGACGCAAGTATTACAGAGATATTGTAAACCACTGTTACCATCGGGCAGAGGATAACGGTGTGATTTTTTATACCGTTCGTGATTATCTTGTCTGGTTTACCATTGTTTGTACTAAGGCAAGGAAACATAAGGTGACCATTCTGGCGATGTGCCCTATGCCGGATCACGTGCACTTGTCAGTTGTTACATCGCAGAAGAAAACATTATCGGCATTTATGTCAGAATATGCTCACGATTTTGCCGTTGAGCACAACGTGGCATGTCACAGGAGAGGAGATTATTTCCGACATCCGTTTGGAAGTGCTCCTAAGGTTGGTGCCAAAAAGGCCAGGTCAAACATCATATACATTGCCAACAATCCTGTTGAGCGTCAACTGGCGGGAAAGGCCGAAGAGTACAGATGGACTTTCCTGGCCTATGCCGAATGCGATCATCCTTTCTCTGAAAAGTTGGTTAAGGATAAAGCCAGCCAGTCCTTGAGGCGGGTCCTGGATGAGGTTGACGGACTGAGGAATGCCGATCGGCCACTCAATTATGCCAGGTTAAGGCGTTTTTTCAGAAAACTTGACAGGCGGGAGTCCCTTCAACTCACAGATTATATCATTTCAAAATACAATGTCATTGACTATGACACGGCCTTGAGTTATTTTGACGGCAACTACAGGGCTATGCTTACGGCCATCCACTCAACCACAGGCAGCGAATATGACCTGAACGAACCCTTTGTGGGAAAGTCCGATGCGTACTATAATCAGATGACAGGTATCATTCTGCGGGAGTGCGGGGTAAATGATATTCACGATATCCTGTCATATGATATGGACCGCAAATATGAACTGTTCCTTCTTCTCAGAAAGCAGACTCGCGCCCCGTCTGAGCAAATTGGCAAATATCTCCACATGCCGATTAAGAAACTCTGAATCAGGTCAAATTGTCCTGGTGGATAAACGGCTGATAATCTGCGCTTTAAGTTAATCTGACTGTGCAAATTAGCCAATCAGATTTGTGTAAGGCGTTGATTTTCAGGCCGATAACCGCCAGGCCGATTGTGGGCTGGTCAATTACCACACTGAATGGGAAAACAAGTGCTGGAAACGCCCCTGGCGGGCAATGTGATGAGTATCAATGTTTTATGTAAACATGCTTGGGCGTTTTGCACAATCAGATATCAGTAAAGGGTTGGAAATCAACAATATGACCACCAGCGAGGAAAAGTCCCGCTTTTTTGCTATCTTTGCAAACTAATTTGTGACTTATGGCATACTACGAACTCAACGAACAGGAAATCGGCCGAAGGGAGTCCCTTCAGAAACTTCGTGAACTTGGCATCAATCCCTATCCGGCACCCCTGTACCCCATAAACACCACAACGGTGGAAATTGCTGAAGGCTTCAAGCCGGAAGAAGGCAATTTCCAGGACGTGTGCATTGCCGGCCGCATCATGAGCCGCCGCATTATGGGCGCGGCTTCCTTTATGGAACTCCAGGACAGCGCCGGCCGTATCCAGGTGTACGTGAAGCGTGACGAGATCTGCCCCGGAGAGGACAAGACAATGTACAACACCGTGTTCAAGAAACTGCTTGACATCGGCGATATTATCGGCATAAAGGGCTTTGCGTTCTTTACCCAGACCGGCCAGTTATCCGTTCACGCAAAGGAACTGACCGTCCTTAGCAAGTCCCTGAGGGTCCTTCCCATCGTAAAGACCGATGCCGACGGCACCGTCCACGACAGTTTCGAGGACCCTGAACTCCGCTACCGCCAGAGGTACGTGGACCTTGTGGTGAACCCGCAGGTGAAGGAAACATTCGTGAAGCGCACGCTCATCATCAACACAATGCGCCAGTGCTTCAACGAGGCTGGCTGCCTTGAGGTGGAGACCCCCATCCTCCAGGCCATCCCCGGCGGCGCAACTGCCCGTCCGTTCATCACCCACCACAATGCCCTGGACGTGGATATGTATATGAGGATTGCAAACGAACTGTACCTCAAGCGCCTCATCGTGGGCGGCTTTGCGGGCGTTTATGAGTTTGCAAAGAACTTCCGCAATGAGGGTATGGACAAAACCAATAATCCGGAGTTCACCTGTGTGGAGATGTACATAGCATACAAGGATTACCTCTGGATGATGGAATTCACGGAGAAGATGCTCCAGAAGGTGGCCGAAGCCACCGGCGGCGTGAAGAAGGTAATAGGCGGCAACGAGATCTCCTTCGAGGGACCTTTCCGCAGGCTGCCGATACTTGACGCCATCAAGGAATTCGCGGGCGTTGACGTGAAGGGTATGGATGAGGCCGCGCTTCGTGAAACCTGCAAGAAACTGAACGTTGAGGTGAGCCCTGAGATGGGCGTAGGAAAACTCATCGACGCCATCTTCGGCCAGTACTGCGAGGAAAAACTCATACAGCCCACGTTTGTGATTGACTATCCCGTGGAGATGAGCCCCCTTACCAAGCGCTGCAGGCACGACGATACCCTCACGGAGCGTTTTGAACTCTTTGTGAACGGTAAGGAACTTGCCAACGCGTACTCTGAACTCAACGACCCCATTGACCAGCTTGACCGCTTTGAGGAGCAGGCCGCCCTCAAGTCAAAGGGAGACGACGAAGCAATGTACATTGACTATGACTTCGTCCGCGCCCTTGAGTACGGCATGCCTCCCACCTCCGGTATCGGAATCGGCATAGACCGCCTCACGATGTTTATGACAGGAAAGGACAGCATCCAGGACGTCCTGTTCTTCCCCATGATGAGACCGGAAAAATTCTAGATGGAGACCATAACATCGGCCCAGAACCCCAAGATCAAGAATCTGCTTCTGCTGCAGGAAAAATCCAAGGCGCGGCGGGAGCAGGGTCTTTTTGTGGTTGAAGGCCGAAGGGAACTGGAGCACTGCCTTGAAGCAGGGTACAATGTCCGGACGCTCTTTGTATGTCCGGAGATTGCAGGGGAAGAGACGCTTCCCTCCGCGTTGCTTCGCAACCCTGTCCGGGCAAATGCTACGGGAAGCGTCTCTTCCCCTGCCGTCATCGAGATTCCGGAGGCTCTGTACCGCAAGGTTGCGTACCGTGGAAGTACGGAGGGAATCATTGCGGAGGTAGAGTATAAAGAGCGCAAACTCAGTGATTTGCGTCTTCCTGAAAATCCGCTCATAATGGTGCTGGAGGCCGTTGAGAAGCCCGGAAACCTTGGCGCTGTGCTTCGGAGCGCAGACGCCGCAGGGGCCGATGCAGTTCTCATCTGCGATCCTCTCACGGACCTTTACAACCCCAACCTCATCCGCGCTTCAATAGGAGCGGTGTTCACCGTGCCCACTGTGGCCTGCAGCTCAGAAGAAGCAATCTCATTCCTTCAAGACCGCGGCATACAGATACTTACGGCCCAGCTTCAGGACTCTTCCCTGTATTACAATATAGACATGCGCCGCGGAACGGCCCTTGTGATGGGAACGGAGTCCACCGGCCTTACGGACCAGTGGCGGAAAGCGGCTTCGGCCCATATACGCATACCCATGCTGGGGCATCTGGACAGCCTTAACGTGTCTGTAAGCGCCGCAATCCTGCTGTTTGAAGCCGTGCGTCAGAGGCAGATTTGACCGCCCATCCAAAAAACTTGGCAATACAGTATTTTAGCGTTGGATTTCCAACGCTTTTTTATTATAATTGTATGCTAAACCGATAATTAAAAGCACAAGATATGAAACGCTTTCATCTACTGATTATCCTTGCGGCTGCCGTGTTTTCCTGCACAAAACCGGAAACAAAGCCCGATGAAACTCCGGACAATCCCTCCACTCCCGTTACTCCGGCCTCTTCCTTCGACAAGGCCAGCGAATGGTCTGTGATAGGCACAATCGGCGGAGACAATTGGTCAAAGGACATCGCGATGAAGACCGACGGCTCCTGGCACGCCGCCTTCAACGTGACAGTCACGGCGTCGGACGAATTCAAGTTCCGTAAGAACAAGAACTGGGATGTGAACCTTGGCGCCTCGTCCGTAAAAGTTGGGGAAAAGGTGTCTCTCTCCCAGGGAGGGGACAATATCAAACTTCCCGCCGGCACCTATGACCTCTACATAGCGGAAACCAACCAGATAGGGTATTTCCTCACCGCAGGCAGCGCTTTCACGCACTCCGATGAAGCCAAGGTGGAAGAAGGCGGAGACCTCCTGGGAGATTACAGCGCCTCCCTCGCTCCCTCCGACAAAAAGTCCGGAATCACCTATCAGCTCAACGTTTACAGTTTTGCCGATTCCGACGGAGACGGCTGGGGAGACTTCCAGGGCATAATTGACCACCTGGATTACCTTGATGCCATCGGCGCCACGGCCCTGTGGCTGTCGCCGGTAAACGACTCCCAGTCCTACCACGCCTACGACATAAAGGACTACTACGCCATCAATCCAAAGTACGGCGGAAAGGGCGCAACCGCAGCCCAGGCAGAGTCCAAACTCAAGGAACTCATCACCGAGGCCGGAAAGAAGAACATTGACATCTACATAGACTATGTCCTCAACCACTCCGGAGACCAGTGCGGCTGGTTCAAGAGCGCCCTCGCCGGGGACGAGAAATACAAGGACTACTATGTGTTCTCGGACAATTACACGGCCGATGTAGCCGCAGGAAAGGTGGACAACTTCGCCGGCCAGAAAGACGGACGTATGGGTGAATGGCACTCCGTGGCTATGGGTAACCCCGCCTACACAGGATCCAAGAACCTCCACTTCAAACTGGATGTGACCAGCGCATCGGCCCCCAAACTCACCATAACGGAAACCTCCGACGCCGCCCAGGCGGACGGAGACGCCGGCTGGTACATCTTTGACAACAACGCCCATCAGATGAGAAAGACCTCCACCGACAAAGTGTACGAACTAACCCTCAAGGTGGACAACAACTGGGGCGTCCTTGTGAAGGACCACGCCACGGAGTGGGGAGACCACAAGTGGGGCGCGCCCGCATCCAATCCCAAGATTACGTTCGGAACGCCTATGACCCTTGTCAAGGGCAATGCCGCCAACGACATAATCTTCGGGGGCAGCATCACTTACTACTGGGGCAGTTTCTCCGGCTCCATGCCCGACCTCAACTACGGCCCCTGGCAGTCCTGCGAGACATCGGCCGCCTTCAAGGACCTTGCGGCCAGCGCCGACAAATGGATCAACCTTGGCGTGAACGGCCTCCGCCTTGACGCCGTGATGTGGATTTACCAGTGCCACACTGACGCCAACGTGAAGTTCCTCAGTGAGTGGTACAACCACTGCAACGCCACCTACAAGGCCCGCGGCGGCAAGGGAGACTTCTATATGGTGGGTGAAGCATATGACTTCAATGCCGATGTAGTGGCCCCCTACTACAAGGGCCTTCCTTCCCTGTTTGACTTTGCCTATTACGGCACGGTGAAGGACAGGGTGAACAAGGGCCAGGGCTCAGATCTGGCGTCTACCATATCCGGCATCCAGAACAAGAACAAGAATGCCTACGGCCAGGCTCTCCACAGCCACAGGACCGGTTTTGAGGATGCTATCAAACTCTCCAACCACGACGAAAACCGCGTGGCGTCTGAAATCGGCAACCATCCCCAGAAGAAACGCGTGATAGCGGCCATCCTTCTCACCAGCCCCGGCAAGCCCTACATCTACCAGGGCGAGGAACTTGGCTACTGGGGCGTGAAATCCAGCGGAGACCAGAACGTGCGCCAGCCCATCAACTGGAAAAAGGACTGCGTAGTCCCCACCTCCTGGTGCAGTTTTGACAAGAGCGTGATTACGGCCGATTCTTCCGTAGAGGCCCAGGCCGCCGACAACCGCTCCCTGCTGCAACTCTACCGCCACTTCGCATATGCCCGCAACACCCACTCCGCCCTTGCCGAAGGTGAGATGGAGTCCACCTCCGCCGGCAACGGCGCCGTTGCCGCCTGGTATATGAAATCGGCCTCTGAGAGGGTTCTGGTGATGCATAACCTCTCATCCTCTCCCGTTACCGTCACCCGTGACAGTGACAAACTGGACAAGATCATAGTTGCCAACCAGAAAGTTGAGGTAAGCGGCAAGTCCGTCACCCTCCCCGCATATTCTTCAGTAGTATTTCAACAGTAACAACCACATATGAAAAAGATTATCATCGCACTTGCAGCGCTTGCCCTTGCAGCCTGCGCACCCAAGGTTCAGTATCACCCCGAATGGACCTACGACTCAGTTGTCTATGAAATGAACATCCGCCAGTATTCCCCGGAGGGAACCTTTGCGGCAGCGGCTGCTCAACTTCCCCGCCTGAAGGAACTTGGCGTGGACGTAGTATGGCTTATGCCTATGTTTGAAATCGGCACGGAGGGCCGTAAGGGCACCCTTGGCTCATACTATGCCATCTCCGACTACAAGAAGGTGAATCCTGAATTCGGCACCATGGAAGACTTTGAGGCTTTCCTTGCAAAGGCCCACGAACTTGGCCTGAAGGTAATCCTTGACTGGGTTGCCAACCAGACCGCCCCGGACCACATCTGGATGACGGAGAAGCCGGCCGATTTCTATGAGAGGGACGCAGAAGGCAACGCCATCTGGGAGTACGACTGGACCGACACCCGCAGCCTCAACTATGAGAACGAGGAAGTCTGGTGGGCCCAGGACGACGCTATGCGTTTCTGGCTTGAGAAGGGCGTGGACGGCTTCCGCTGCGACGCTGCCGGCGAGGTCCCCGCAGAATTCTGGTACGGAATCCTCCCCAAGATGAACAAGGATTACCCCGACATCTACCTCCTCGCCGAGGCCGAGAGGGACAATCTGGCCGATCCCCTCGTGACCTTCGACGCCAACTACGCCTGGGAACTCCACCACCTTCTGAACTCCCTTGCAAAGGGTGCCAAGACCGTGGACGACCTTAAGGAGTATGTTGCACGTGACGCCGCCCGTTTCCCCAAGGAGGCCTTCCGCCTTACCTTCACTTCCAACCACGACGAAAACTCCTGGAGCGGCACTGAATTCGAGCGCGAGGGCGCTGCTGCAAATGCCTGCGCAGTTCTCTGCTTCACTCTTCCGGGCAGCCAGCCGCTCATCTATACCGGCCAGGAAATCGGCCTGAGCCGCCGTCTGGAATTCTTTGAGAAGGATCCCATCACTGACTGGAGCGCCAACGAGTACACCACTTTCTGGAAGACTCTCTGTGACCTCAAGCACAACAATCCCGCCCTCAAGGCCGGCGAAAAAGGCGGTGACATAGTATGGTGGGACGCTCCCGAAGGTTGGGTGGCATTTCACAGGGAAGTCAAGGGAAATATGGTCATTGTGATTGCCAATTTCGGCGTTCCCGTGCCCGCGGAGGCTCCCGAGGCCAAGGCCGATGCCAACGACAACCGTCCTCAGGGAGACGTTGTGGCGGAGCCTTTCAAGAATCTTGAGGCCGCGCCTGTCACTATGACTCTCAACCTCAAGGGAGAATACAAGGACGTCTTCACAGGCAACGTGATCAAGACTCCATACGACATAACCCTTGCCCCCGGCGAGTACATTGTCCTCACCAAATAAAGGATGAGAAAGCAGTATGTCCTTTTTGCCGCGTTACTGATTATGGCCGCCTGTTCCGGTAGGATAGATTCCTCCTCAGTCCCGGAGGCCGGCCCCGCGGAAATAACGCGCGTAGAGCCCCTGAGTTGGTGGACCGGTATGAAAACCGGTCTCCAACTTATGGTGCAGGGGCCTGGGATATCGGCCTGTGACGTAGCAGTGGCAGGCACCGGTCTCAAGGTTAAGGCCGTGCATAAGGCCGATAACCCGGATTTCCTGTTTGTGGACGTGGAGGTGTCCCCTAAAGCAAAGCCCGGCACCTACGACATAGTGTTCACAAAGGAGGGGGAAAGTTTCAGATATCCGTACCTCATCCGGGAGCGGGAGAGCGGCAGTGCCGCCCGTGAGAGTTTCTCAACGGCCGATATGATCTATCTCATTATGCCGGACCGTTTTGCTCAGGGGAAAGCCCAGGGAGGAGCCTATGAGGACGGCTCCGGCCACCCCTGGCAGGTCCCGTTTATGCTGGATAAGGTGGACAGGAAGGACCCCAACGCCCGCCACGGAGGCAATATTCAAGGGATGATCGATCACCTCGATTACGTCCGGGACCTTGGCGCTACGGCCATCTGGTGCACTCCTCTCCTTATAAACAACCAGCCCCGCGGCAGTTACCACGGATACGCAATAACGGACTACTACCACATTGATCCCCGCTTTGGGGACAACGCCGGGTACAAGGCATTTGTAGATGCCTGCCATGCCCGCGGCCTCAAGGTGATAATGGACGTTGTCACCAACCACTGCGGCACCGGCCACTGGTGGATGGACAATCCTCCCTTTGACGACTGGTACCACGTGAACGAACCCTATATGCAGATGAACGCCCTGTTTTCCGTGTATATGGACCCTCACGTTGCAAAAGTGGACCGTGAGCGTCAGGAGAGCGGCTGGTTTGTGCCGTCAATGCCGGATATGAATCTGGACAACCCCTTTGTCCTGAAGTATTTCCAGCAGTGGGCAGTTTGGTGGACAGAGTATGCCGGCCTTGACGGACTCCGCGTAGACACCTATCCCTACAATGAACCGGAGCCTATGTCCCGGTGGTGCAAGGCGGTGACTGACGAATATCCAGGGATGAACATTGTTGGAGAATGCTGGGATTATTCCATCCCGCAGGTAGCATACTGGCAGAAAGACAATCCCAACAAGAACGGATTCAACTCCAATCTCCCTTCCGTTATGGATTTCCCGCTGGAGCAGGCTATCCATACGGCGCTTATGGAGGATGAGGTGTTCTGGAACGAGGGTATGACCAGGATTTACACGGTTCTGGCCCAGGACTTCGTGTACAAGGACCTGAGCCATATTCTCACTTTCTTTGCCAATCACGACCACCCCCGTACCGGAGACACATTCAAGGAGGATCCGGAGCGTATGAAACTGGCCTTGGCGCTCCTTGCCACGGTTCGCGGCATACCTCAACTCTACTACGGAGACGAGATGATGTTCCTGGAGAGGAAGGATAAGCCGGGCTCGGACGGAGCAAAGCGCATAGACTTCCCCGGAGGATGGCCCGATGATTCATTTACGCTGTTCTCGGCAGCGGGGAGGGCATCGGCCCCGGAAATGTATTCCCACGCGGCGGAACTTCACGACTACGCCCGTACGCTCTTCCGCTGGAGACGCACCTGCAAGGCCGTCCAGGAGGGGGAGACGCTGCATTTCCTGTCACGTAAGAACGTGGGCCCCGTCAACATTACGGACAATACATACTCCTTCTTCCGCTATACGGAGGATGACGCCGTGTTCGTTTTCATCAACAACGGCCTTGAGCCCCGCACGCTTGACTGGGACCATTACGCGGAGTTCGTGAGCGGGCCCGCCACCGGAACGGAAGTTCTGAGCGGGGAAACCGTTACGCTTTGCAACGGCTTCAGCGTTGCTCCCAAATCGGCCCTTATTGTAGAATTTATTCCTGGCGCACAACGCGCTGAGAATGAGTAACTTATAACATCACGGGTGCACTTGCAGGTGCACCGCTATACTGTTATTATGCTGAAAATCAAACATTTACTAGCCAGCGCCGCGCTGATAATCACAGCCTGCGGCCCCAAAACCGTTATGCCTAAGAGCGTTGAGGCCCTTACCAGCCCGGACGGCAAACTTGAGGCGCAGTTTCTCCTTTATGAGGACGGAACTCCCGCTTACAAACTGAATTATGACGGCAAGGCGGTGATTAAGCCCTCCAAACTTGGCTACAAACTTGTGGGCGGCACAGATCTTCTGAAAGGATTCACCCTTGAAGGTACCCTGTACAATACCATTGATGAAACCTGGGAGCCCGTCTGGGGAGAGGAAAAGGAAATCAGGAACCACTGCAACGAGATGCTGGTGATCCTGAAAAGGGAGGACGGAGTTGCGATGAACGTGCGCTTCCGCCTTTACAATGACGGCCTTGGCTTCCGATATGAGTTCCCTATGGAGAACAGGCTCACATATTTCAAGGTGGCCGATGAAATAACTCAGTTCGCCCTTACCGGAGACCATACAGCGTGGTGGATTGCCGGTGATTATGACACCCAGGAGTACAACTATACCCGCTCCAGGCTGTCGGAGATCAGGAAGTATAATGCGGAGGAGCGTCCGTACAACGCGTCCCAGACAGTTGCATCGGCAACTTCCGTCCAGACCGCCCTTCAGATGAAGACGGATGACGGCCTGTACGTCAACATCCACGAGGCCGAGGTCCTGGATTATCCCACAGCCAACCTTGACCTGGACGACAAAACCTTCACTTTCTCCACCCTCCTCACCCCGGACGCTGAGGGCGTGAAAGGCCGCCTGCAGGCACCCTGCCACAGCCCCTGGCGTACGGTGCAGGTGTGTGAGAAGGCTACGGATGTTCTGGCTTCACGCCTTATCCTCAACCTCAACGAGCCCTGCGCCCTTGACGACGTTTCCTGGATACACCCCACAAAATATATGGGCGTATGGTGGGAGATGATTACGGGCCGCACCCACTGGTCCTACACCTCCGATTTCCCGTCAGTCCAACTTGGCGTCACGGATTATGCGAAGGCGAAGCCCCACGGCCATCACGGCGCCAACAACGAGAATGTGCGAATGTACATAGACTTCGCTGCGGAAAACGGCTTTGACGGCCTTCTCATCGAAGGCTGGAACGAGGGCTGGGAAGACTGGTTCGGAGCCCAGAAGGACTATGTGTTTGACTTTGTCACTCCTTATCCCGATTTTGACCTTCCGGCTCTTAACGAGTACGCCCACAGCAAGGGAATACGCCTCATTATGCACCACGAGAGTTCTTCTTCCACGGTGAACTACGAGCGCCATATGGAGGCGGCATACAATCTTATGAACAAGTACGGCTATGACGCCGTGAAGAGCGGATATGTGGGCAATATAATCCCTTACGGAGAGCACCACTACAGCCAGCCTCTCATCAACCACTATCACTATGCCGTGGTTGAGGCCGCAAAGCACCACATTATGGTGAACGCCCACGAGGCCGTGCGTCCCACCGGTCTCTGCCGCACCTGGCCCAATATGATAGGAAACGAGAGTGCTATGGGTACGGAGTTCCGTATGGACATCAATCCCGGCCATACATCCATCCTCCCGTTCACGCGCCTTCAGGGCGGCCCTATGGACTATACGCCCGGCATTTTCGAGCAGGATATGTCCATTACCGCTCCGGGCCAGACCGGTAAGATGCGCCATACCATCGGCAATCAACTTGGCCTGTATGTAACCTTCTACAGCCCTCTCCAGATGGCCGCGGACCTTCCCCAGAACTACGCCCGCTTTATGGATGCCTTCCAGTTCATAAAGGACGTTGCGGTGGACTGGGACAGGAGCATCTACCTTATGGCAGAGCCCGGAGAGTACATTGTGACCGCCCGCCATCCCAATTACAAGACCCTGAATTCGGGCCGGTTGAAAGGCACTTCCGGCGCTTATGAATTTGCCCATCCGGGCGGCGTTGAAAAGGACGTCTGGTTTGTTGGCGGCGTCACCGGAGAGAACGCAAGGGAGGTTGAGATTCCGCTTGACTTCCTGAAGCCCGGCGTTGTCTATGAAGCCACCCTTTATGCCGATGCCCCCGACGCGGATTATGAGACCAACCCCCAGGCCTATGAGATAAGCCGCCACCTTCTTTCCGCCGACAGCACCCTCAAGGTGTGGATGGCCCGCAGCGGCGGATTCGGCCTTAGCCTAAGAGAAAAATGATGAAGCAGATCACCATTACGCTCGCATCAAGCGGGGAGAAGATAAACGTGGAGGTAGGGAGCACCCTGGCCTCCATTGCCCCCAAAACCGTGACGGACCCCAAGACCGGAAAGGAATACCCGGTGCTTGCCGCCCTGTGTGACCACAAACTCAAGTCCCTGGACTACGAGGTCTACGGCCCCCATTCCATAGAGTTTGTGGGATTCAACCACCCGGATGGCCGCCGCACGTATCTCCGTTCCCTGAGTTTCCTTGCCCAGCGGGCGGCCCGTACGCTTTTCCCGGACAGGAAGTTCAAGATAAACCACTCCCTTCCCAGCGGCCTTTACTGTAAACTCCGCGGCGAGCGCATAACGGACGAGCAGATAATGGCCCTCCGTGAGGAGATGCGAAGTCTGGTGGCCCGGGACCTTCCGTTCACGATGAAGGTTCTTCCCGCCAACGAGGCGATAGAACTGTTCGAGTCCCAGAATCAGGACCTTAAGGCCGATCTTATACGCACGGTGGGCCAGTTCTACTGCAAGGTGAACTATCTTGACGGGGTGGCCGACAACTTCTACGGCGCCCTGGTGCCTTCTACCGGCTATCTGGAGGTATTTGACCTGATGCCGTTCCACCACGGATTCTGCCTGATGTATCCTTCCGACGATGATATTACAAAGACCATCGTCCGGCAGAAGCAGATGAAACTCACCGCCACCCTGAAGGATTACGGACACTGGTGCAAGACTACGGGCGTAGTGAGTGTGGGAGCCCTAAACAGGCGCCTCCTTGGCGGCGGGGCCGTGGAACTTATAAACCTGTGCGAAGCCCGTCAGGAAAGGGCTTACGGTGCCCTTGCCGACCGTATTTACGCCCAGAGAGACCGCGTGAAGATTGTGTTCATCGCCGGGCCTTCGTCCAGCGGAAAGACTTCTTCATCGCTTAGGGTTGCCCAGCAGTGCAAAGTCCTTGGGCTGAACCCTAAGGTGATAGAACTGGACAATTACTTTGTGGAGCGCGAGCGCACGCCTCTGGATTCTGACGGGAACCTTGACTTCGAGGCCCTTGAAGCAATGGACCTTAAACTTCTTGGGCAGCACCTCAATGACCTTCTTGAAGGCAGGGAGGTGGAGATTCCCCGCTATGACTTCAAGCAGGGACGCCCCTTCTTCGAGGGCAATATGATGCACCTTGAGGAGAACGACATCCTTGTGATGGAGGGCATCCACGCCCTTGATCCCAATATGGTGCCCAGCGTAGACCAGAGCCGCATTTTCCGCATTTATGCATCGGCCCTTACGTCCCTTAAACTGGACGAGAACTGCTGCATCTCCACAACGGACAACAGGCTCCTGAGGCGTATGGTACGCGACAACCGCGTCCGCGGCATTACCCCGGAGGATACCATCCTCCGCTGGCCGTCCGTTCGCCGCGGGGAAGGAAAGCACATCTTCCCCTTCCAGGAGAATGCCGATGCCCAGTTCAATACGGCCCTCCTGTATGAACTGCCGATGCTCAGGTACTATGCAGAGCCTCTTCTGAGGCGCATCCTGCCCTCTTCTCCGGCCTACTCTGAGGCCCGCCGCCTTCTGAAGTTCCTGGATTTCATAGTGGCCCTGCAGCCGCAGGAGATAGAGGCAATTCCGCCCACGTCCATAATGAGGGAATTCATCGGCGGACAAACCTTGTAATTCAGGTATGGCCGGGGACTTCATAGAGATACGCGGAGCGCGGGCAAACAACCTGCAGGGGATAGACGTTGACATCCCCCGCGGGAAGTTTGTGGTGGTGACGGGCCTAAGCGGCAGCGGCAAAAGTTCATTGGCTTTTGACACTTTGTATGCGGAGGGTCAGCGCCGGTATATGGACACCCTTTCCACCTATGCCAAGCACTTCATGGGCATACTGGAAAAGCCTGAGGTTGAGGAGATAAACGGCCTCAGCCCCATCATTGCCATAGAGCAGAAAACTACCGGAAACAACCCCCGTTCAACGGTTGGTACCATAACGGAAATCTACGACTTCCTGAGACTTCTCTACGCCAAGGGCTCCAGGGCCATTTCCCCGGAAACCGGCCTTGAGATGGTCCGCTACAACGATTCCCAGATAGTGGACCTCATAATGAGTAAGTTCGCGGGCCGCAAATGCTACCTTCTTTCCCCGCTTGTCAGGGGCCGAAAAGGACACTACCGTGAACTCTTCGAGCAGCTTCGGAAGCGAGGCTATATGGAGGTGCGGATAGACGGCGAAATCCAGGACATAGTGCCTGAAATGGCCCTTGACCGGTATAAGCCGCACTTTATAGAATTGGTGGTAGACCGCCTGATTCCGGAAGCCGGAGACGACAGAAGGGTGAGGGACTCGGTGGGGAAGGCTATCGGCCTTGGAAAGGGTTCCGTTGCCATCCTTGACGTTGAAAGCGGAGAGATTTCCCACTATTCAAAGCACCTTGTAGACCCTCAGAGCGGCCTTTCCCTGCAGGAGCCGCAGCCGCACAGTTTCTCCTTCAACTCGCCGCAGGGCTACTGCCCTCACTGCAAGGGCCTTGGGACCATTGTGGACGTGAATATGGACACAATCATCCCGGACCGCTCAAGGAGTGTGGCCGATGGCGGCATAGTGCCCCTCGGGAAGGTCCGTGAGAACAGGAAATTCGATATAATCCGGGCCATAGCGCGTAAATACGGGTTCAGCCTGTACGACCCCATCGGCACCCTTCCGGACGAGGTCGTGAGCCTTCTGGTGTATGGCTCCGAGGACCTTTTCCGCGTAGGGGAGGGGAATCTCACGGAGATGGAAACCTGGGGCGGAGTCATTGAGAATATCGAGGACACGGTGGTTTGTCCAGTCTGCGGCGGCACTCGTCTCAACAAGGAGGCGATGTGCTTCAGGGTGGACGGAAAAACCATTGCGGAGGTATCGGCGATGGAGATTTCGGAACTTGCCACCTGGCTGGATAAGATTCCGGAGGGTTTTAACCAGAAGGAACTGAACGTATCCCGGGACATACTCAAGGAACTAAGGGAACGCGTCAGGTTTATGCTGGATGTGGGCCTGGACTACCTGTCGCTGGACCGCCCCACCGGGTCTCTTTCCGGAGGCGAGAGCCAGCGTATCCGCCTGGCAACCCAGATTGGCTCCAAACTGGTGAATGTGCTGTATATCCTTGACGAGCCTTCTATCGGCCTTCATCAGAAGGATAACCGTAAACTCATTGCGTCTCTGAAAGCGCTCCGCGACGAAGGCAATTCCGTGATGGTGGTGGAGCACGACGCAGAGACTATGATGAGCGCCGACTGGCTTGTGGATGTGGGCCCCGGCGCGGGAGAAAACGGCGGCAGGATATGCCTGAACGGGCCTTTGAAGGAACTTCTGAAGAGCGGCCAGTCACTTACGCTGGATTACCTCCGGGGGAAGAGGCGCATAGAAGTTCCGGCCTTCAGAAGGCCCGGGAACGGCAAGTTCCTCACGCTCCGTGGCGCCACCGGAAACAACCTCAAGGGCGTTGACGTGAGTTTCCCGCTGGGCTGCCTCATTGGCGTAGCCGGCCTTTCCGGATCCGGCAAGAGTTCCCTTGTCAATGAGACCCTGATGCCCATACTCAAACAGAAGTTCTACCGCTCCAAGGAGCGTCCGCTGCCGTACGAGTCCATCGAGGGCATAGAGAATATAGACAAACTCATAGAGATAGACCAGAGCCCTATCGGCCGTACGCCGCGCTCAAATCCCGCCACTTTCACTGCCGTGTTCAGCGACATCCGCACCCTCTTCGAGGAAACGCCAGATGCCAAGGTCCGCGGTTATAAGGCAGGCAGATTCTCCTTCAACGTTCCCGGAGGCCGATGCGAGGAGTGCAAGGGCGCCGGCATCAAGGTGATAGAGATGAACTTCCTGCCGTCCGTGCACGTACCCTGCGAAACCTGCGGCGGAAGGCGCTACAACGAGGACACCCTGGCCGTACGCTACAAGGGGAAGAACATAAACGATGTCCTGGAGATGTCCATTTCCGAGGCCTACGAGTTCTTCAAGCCTGTTCCCAAGATTGCCGCCAAACTGAAGGCTATGCTGGATGTGGGCCTTGGATACGTGCGCCTTGGCCAGAGCGCCATCACGCTTTCCGGCGGCGAGAGCCAGCGTATGAAACTGGCGGCGGAACTCTCACGCCCTTCAACGGGAAATACCCTGTACATACTTGACGAACCCACCACCGGCCTCCACTTTGAAGACATCAAAGTGCTGTTGGGAGTGCTTCAGAGACTTGTTGAGGCAGGGAACACCATCATTATCATTGAGCACAATCTGGATGTCCTGAAGAGCGTTGACTATCTCTTCGATATGGGCCCCGAAGGCGGCCGCAAGGGTGGCCTGATTGTGGCTCAGGGTACTCCGGAGCAGTTGGCTTCGGACCCCGCCTCCGTAACCGGCCCCTATCTCAAGGACGTACTGTAGGTTTTTTGCCGTGTTGGCTCCGGAATCGGCCTTATACGCGTTTTAGCCGTCAACACGGCAAAGGGGCTAGTCCAGGCCGCC
Source organism: Bacteroidales bacterium (assembly GCA_017451395.1). Lineage (GTDB taxonomy): Bacteria > Bacteroidota > Bacteroidia > Bacteroidales > UBA932 > Cryptobacteroides. The sequence goes on along the minus strand of JAFSPR010000097.1, from coordinate 1,588 downwards.
GTTGAGGGCGTAATCGGCCTTGACATCCTCATAGAAGGCGGCGAGGGCGGTGTCCACGTAAGGACCAAGCCACAGGAAACCGATGCCGGCGGTGAAGATGCACAGGATGAACCAGCCTATAAAACTAAGGTACAGATAGAAAAGGTCGAACTTATGGCCGCGCATCATCATACGGCTGCGGTGGATGGCGTCAGATGCGCTGAGCTCCGGATTCTCCTCAAGGATGAAGGGGGTCATGGCATATGAGAACCACTTTATGATACCGGGAATGATAAGGAGCAGGGACCACAGGAACACCATGATTGTCATAAGGAGCATACCCCATACCTTGTGCCAGTAGTTGCAAAAGCCGATACGGAAAGTGTTGGACAGAATCTGGCTGTCTCCGGCTACAAGGAGTTTCCGGAATGCATTGAGGAAGCCAAGGGAAAGGGGCATGACCAGAAGGAACTGCAGGAGGGTGGAGATTCCGCTGGTACGGGTGGCCGTTTTCTGGAGGGCTATGAATTCAGGGGATGTGATAAGGGCCGCGGCCTGATATCCGGTGGGAGAAGTTGCGGCAAGATCCGTCAGCTGCTTCTGGACCTGGGTGGTGCTGTAAACCGTAGGACCGGTTATGAATGAAAGGACAAGCACATAGATTAGAGTTGCCACAACGGCTTTTGCCCAGTTGCCGCGGAGCGCGTCAAGGGCGGCGTTCTTGAATTCCTGATTGGTTTTCATATCTGATTATCGTGTTTTCTATACGCAAATTTATGCAAAAATTGTATATTCGCATAATAAAACTCAACAGTACTATGACTTTAGCTATCATCCTTGCCGTCCTGGCAGTCCTTGTTGTCTGGATTATCGGCGTTCAGAACCGCCTTGTCAAAAGTGACGAACTATGCAACAATGCCCTCAAGCAGATCAACGTCCAGCAGATCAGCCGTTTCGATGCCCTCAAGGCCCTCATCAAACTCACCAGGGAATACGCTTCCTATGAGGCCGATACCCTTGAGAAGATTGTGAAGGAAAGAAAGATTGTCTCTTCTCCCAATCCCACCGCGGCCGATATAAACGCCAACGAGGAAGCCCTTGCTGCAATCGGAGCAAAACTCATCGCCGTCGCAGAGGCCTATCCGGACCTCAAGGCCAGCGCCAACTACCAGCAGACCATGAAGGACATCAAGGACTATGAGGAGAACGTCCGCCTGTCCCGCATGACCTTCAACGACACTGTGACCCGCTTCAACCAGCAGGTCCGCGTATTCCCCACCTCCCTGGTGGCCGGCATCCTGGGCTTTGCAAAGCGTGATTACCTTGCCGACGACGTATCCAAGAAAGATTACCCGGAAATCTAGATGAAAAGACTTTTGGCACTTGTTGCTGCCGCGGCGCTCTGCGCTACGGCAGCGGCCCATGAGGTTAAGGACCTTGACATAAGCGTAGCCGTCAATAAGGACGGCAGCGCAGTGGTCACCCAGCGCTGGAGCATGTTTGTGGGCTCTGAAAACACCGAGTGGTACCTGCCGGTAGAGAACCTGGGGCCCATGACCATCGGCTCACTTAGTGTAAAGGACAACGGCGTTCCCATGCAGAGCCTTGG
>JAFSPR010000096.1 GCA_017451395.1 Bacteroidales bacterium | reverse complement strand
TGTATCACTAAACATACTGTTGCCCCAGTAGTATGCGTCTCCAACGTCAACACTGTAGCTGTATGTCTGCCAGATGCTCCAGGAAGAATCTCCAGTATTATAATAGTAGAATCCGCAATAAGGAAGGGTAAGGCCGTCAAACTGATATGTACCGCCATAGGTGCCGCTGTCGTTGATAGTCTTTGAAATAGGACGCTTGTCAGGAGCGACTCCCCAGAAATTGACATCGGATCCGTCAAGAGTCCTGTCTGCATAATCGGTAATAGCCTGCCATATCTTGGTATCTGCAACACGCCATCCGTACGGGCAAGGATCTTGTTCATCATCTACATCTCCCCAGAGTCCGTCTACGGCACCCACACCAGGCAGCCAGCTCTTGCTGGCCGTGGTGCCTTTGATGAAGGTCATAGGATTGCTTATGGCATAAGCATTATTGACCAGACCTGAGCAATCCACCTGCGCCCAGTTGCCGGAATTGGTAGTTTCGCGGTTATCAGAAGCTTCATAAATGTCGTTCACCCCGACGAAAGGATCCTTTCGGCCGAACTGGTAATACAGACCGACCTGTTCCTGACGATAGCCGTTTATATCTACGCCTGCATTTTGGAAGGCGCCAAGGTTACGTTTCATCATGTAGTAGTGGTCTCCATTCAGGTGGATATTGTGATAGGCTGTCCCATCAGTTTCGGGATCGTAGTTGGTGACCCAGAGGTGCCAGCTCCACACGATTTCGCCCGAACCGTTGACTACCGCAACAACGGCATTGCCCTCGGTACCGGTTGTTTCAACATAAACACGATTGTCGTTGTACAATCTGACGCTCTTGATAATGTCTCCGTCCTTAACTGAATTGTTGTAAGGAAGAGCTTCCCAAAGAACAATGGCGCTGGATGAAGCACTATAATAGTACGGATAGTTGAACCCGCGCTTGCTCTTGGGGGCGAAACTGTATGTTCCGGCAGTGCAGGGAACGATATAGCAGTTGGAGGGCATCGTGCCGCCGCCGTCGAGTTCCGTTGCTGTAGGTAGGATAGGAGTGGTTGCAACGGCAGTTGTCGAGAGTTTCGCACCCGCACCTTTTGAGAAACTGTAATCAGAGCTGAAAGTCAGTTCCTTCTCATACACGTAACCGTTGGCATCAGTTGCCGTCACGGTCCAAACATAATTTTCAAGCTGATCTACAAAATCACCGACGATGTAGTATTTCACCCAGGAACTGGTGCTTGCAGGGCGGATTGGAAGATTCAATCCCGTGGGATCATCTTCGCCGCTGTCAGGAGCGCCGAAATAGGAAATGATTTTTGAGAAATTGGAGGCACTTCCGGCCTTGAAACTGGCAAGATAGGCCCAGGACGTGTACTTGCAAACAAAATGGTCTGCGTTGATTTCGACCGTCTTCAATGCGGATGACATGGGAGACAAGTCCCAGGGATCAGACTCGTTCACCCTGAAATCCAGTTCTACCGTAAGGACACCGTAGTAGTTCTGGAGGGTTGCAGTCATAGTTCCGGCTGCAATAGTCGCCTCACCATATAAGATTGAACGCTCCTTGATGACGTCGACGTCCATGTTCTCATCTGAATAAACAAATGAATAAGGATACAGGGACATTGTTCCTTCACCTATCTTGACTCCGTCAATCAAACGGCGTGCGCCTGCTCCGGAAGTACCATTAAGGGCTTCAGAGCCCCAATTGCCGCTGGGGCTTCCCTCATAAGCCTCAAGATGGGGATAGACCACCATTATCCTGGGAGCGCTGCCTCCGGTGAAAGTACCTTCGAAAGTGCCGTCTCCGGCCGTCGTCTCAAAGTTGTCGATGGCAGTAATACTTGCATAGTCGCTGTCGGAGTCAAAAGAAATGACAGAAATCTTGTCACCGGCCTCCCAATTGCAGCTGAAACCTGCTATACCATTAGGGGAATAGGTGGTTTTTGTGTCTCCAAAAGATACCTTCAGTGTCATTGGAACGCCATTAACCTCCTGAGGAGTCTCATCCTGGATGTTTTCTTCCTGGGGATTGAGCTGGGCCTGGCAGGAAGCCAGAACCATTGCGCATAATGCGGCTGCTACAAAACAAATCTTTTTCATCACAAGTCCTCCCTTTAATTAAAATGGTAAATTTCCACCGTCCTCAATATCCGGAGGAGTAATCATTCCTTCAACGATGGATTGGCAGATAACGCCTTCTACACGCATCTCGACTGCTTCGCACTCGGGTGCACAATAAGTGTTTTTCATTTCCATAAACCTATAATTAATTAGTAATACCGAATACACATAATCACTGGCAAAGATACCTGTGATGGCATTTTATATCAATACATAATTATATGTACTGCCCGGTTGGTCCAGTTGCCACAAAAAATGCTTAACTTAGCAGAGTAATGAAACGCTTTATCACATTGTTTGCAGCAGTTTGCGCGTGTGCTGTCCTTGTGGCGCAGGAGATTACTCTGAGCCCGGACAACATTGACGCTGTCATTGCCCGGATGACCCTTAAGGAGAAGGCCACCATTGTTGTTGGCGCCGGTTACAAGAGTATGCTGGCGGGGCAGTTTGGCTTCAAGGTGCCTGTCCCCGGGGCGGCGGGGATGACGCAGGCAATTCCCAGGCTGGGGATTCCTGCAATAGTTCTCAGCGACGGCCCTGCCGGGGTGCGCATTCAGCAAACCTGCACGGGTTTTCCCATAGGCTCTATGCTCTCCAGCACCTGGAACACGGAACTTGTGGAGGAGGTTGGCGAAGCAATCGGGGCCGAGGCCCTGGCCTATGGCGTAGACGTTCTCCTTGCGCCCGGGATGAACCTTCAGAGGAACCCTCTCTGCGGGCGCAACTTCGAGTATTTTTCAGAGGATCCGCTCCTTTCCGGGCGCACGGCGGCGGCGTATATACGCGGCGTGCAGGGCCGGGGGGTGGGGACATCGGCCAAACATTTTGCGTCCAACAATCAGGAAACCAACCGCTTCTGGAACGATTCCAGGGTGGCCCCGGACGTCCTAGAGGCGCTGTACCTCCGGGGCTTTGAGATTGCCGTGAAGGAGGCTCAGCCCTGGACAATAATGGCCTCCTACAACCGTCTGAACGGGATTCATACGCAGCAGGACCGCTGGCTCCTCACAGATGTTCTAAGGGGCCGATGGGGCTTTGAGGGCCTTGTGATGACGGACTGGACCGGAAAGCGGGACACTCCGGCGCAGATTGCTGCGGGCTGTGACCTGATGGAGCCCGGCGGGGCGTCCCAGACAAGGGAACTTGTCCGAAGCGTCAAGAAAGGGGAACTCCCGGAGGAGGCGCTGGATGTGTGTGTCCGCCGCGTGCTGGAACTCATAGTGAAAACACCCACGTTCAGGGGCGTGCCGCGGTCCAAGGCGCCGGACCTGGAGGCTCACGCCATTGTGGCCCGCGAGGCTGCGGAGGAGGGGATAGTGCTGCTGGATAATGATGGTGTACTGCCTCTTAAGGCCAGTGCAACCCTGGCTCTTTTTGGCGTAGGCTCCTATCAGGCTCTTCCCGGCGGCACGGGCTCCGGCCACGTCCATCGGCCGTATGTGGTGAGCCTTGCCAGCGGCCTCCAAACGGAAGGCTTCCAGATAAACTCGTATCTGTCTGATACTTACGGCGGCTATCTTTCAAAGAACAAGCCCAAGAAGACTTTCCTTTCAGGGATGCTTGGCTCTCCCGCCGCGCCGGAAATGCCGGTAACGCGTGAACTGGTGGAAAAGGCGGCTTCCTCGGACATTGCCATTTTCACCATCTCCCGCCAGGCCGGCGAGGGCGGAGACCGCCATATGGAGGATGATTTCCTGCTGTCGGAAGGGGAGAGGCAGGCGCTCACTGATGTGTCGGAGGTTTTCCACTCTCAAGGGAAACGCGTTGTTGTGGTCCTTAACATAGGAGGCGTCATAGAAACAGCCTCCTGGAAGCATCTTGCCGATGCTGTCCTTCTTGCCTGGCAGCCCGGGCAGGAGGGAGGATCGGCCCTGGCGCGCGTTCTGGACGGAGCCGTCAGCCCCAGCGGCAGGCTTCCGGTGACATTCCCGGTGGATTATTTCGATCTCCCTTCATCGGCCCATTTCCCGTACAATTACAGCGGCCGTAGCACTATGGCTTCCGGCGGCAAGGACCGGGAAAAGGACGTCCCAAATGTGGGCTACACGGATTACGCGGAGGGCCTTGAGGTAGGTTACAGGGCGTTTTTGAGGGCCGATGCCCCTGCGGTGTCATATCCTTTCGGCCACGGACTGTCGTATACGTCCTTTGAGGAAAGCCGGCCGGTCTTTTCCGGAGATACCGTGGAGGTGACGGTGAGAAATATCGGCCCAGTTGCCGGCAAGCACGCCGTGATTATTATGAACCCAACGCTCTGCGCCTTTGGGAAAACCCGGGTTCTGGCGCCCGGAGAATCTGAAACTTTAACAATGAAATACTATGCTGAAAATCGGTGACAAGATGCCCTCTTTTGAGGTTCTGGACCAGGACGGAAACGTGGTAAGGTCTCAGGATTTTATCGGCAAGGGCCGAAAAACCATCATCTACTTCTACCCCAAGGACAACACTTCCGGCTGCACCGCCGAGGCCTGCTCGTTCAGGGACAACTATGCTGCTTTGGCGGCCGCCGGGTACAACGTTGTGGGCGTGAGCAAGGACAGTGCCGAGTCTCACACCGGGTTCAGGGCAAAGCACGGCCTTCCTTTCCGCCTTCTGGCCGATACCTCCACCTCAATGCTCCAGGCCTTCGGCGCCTGGGGCGAGAAAAAGATGTACGGCAAAACCGTACTTGGCACCCTCCGCCGCACGTTCATCTTTGACGAGGCCGGCATACTGGTGCGCATCATAGAGAAAGTGGACACCAAAAACGCCGCCTCCCAGGTCCTGGAAGGGTAACAAAATGAACCGTGAAGAACAGATAGCCCGCGTGACGCTGGCGGGGAGCGTGGTGAACCTGCTGCTGGTGGGCCTGAAGGCCGTGGCGGGGGTGGCGGGGCACAGTGCGGCCATGGTGTCGGACGCCGTGCACTCGCTGTCGGATTTTGTCACTGATATTGTGGTGCTGGTGTTTGTGAGGGTGAGCGCCCGGCCGCAGGATGAGGGCCACGACTACGGCCACGGGAAGTTTGAGACTCTGGCAACGCTGCTTATCGGCCTTGCGTTGGCTGCAGCGGCCGTTGGAATTGTGGTGTCCGGGGCCACCAAACTGGCGCAGTGGCTGCAGGGGAAGGAGTTAAAGAGCCCGGGTGCCATTGCCCTTTGGGCGGCGCTTATCTCCATCGGTGTGAAGGAAATCCTGTATCAATATACGCGTATAAAGGGCCGGAAACTGGATTCAAAGGCCCTGGAGGCCAATGCCTGGCATCACCGCTCCGATGCCCTCAGTTCCATTGGGGCGGCTATCGGCATTGGAGGCGCACTGCTTCTTGGCCCGCGCTGGGCCGTGCTGGATCCGCTGGCTTCAATTGTTGTGGGCGCAATGCTGGTGAAGGTGGCCTGGGACCTCCTGGGGCCGTCTTTTGGAGAACTCACGGACAGTTCTCTCCCCGCAGAGACTGAGAAGGAGATGCTCCGGATTATAAAGTCTGTGGACGGCGTTGAGGACCCTCACAACCTGAGGACGCGGCGTATCGGCAACCGTATTGCGGCGGAAGTTCACATCCGTCTTGACGGCCGGCAGTCCCTCACGGAGGCTCATGAGAAGGCCTCGGAGGTGGAACGCCGCTTCAAGGACCGCTTTGGGCAGCAGTCCCATATCATAGTCCATATGGAGCCTGTGAAAGAAAGTACTTCAGGAGCGGAGCAGCCATAAGGGCCTGGAGGATCTGGTTCTCTTCAAGAAGTTGCCGCACGAATTCCGGCTTTTTCAGATAGACGTCAATGTCTTCCGTGGCGTCAAGGTGCTGGCCGGAAACCTTTTTCACCCCAACTGCAAGGAAACTGTGGGCAAGGTTGTTTGAGGTGGCGGGGTTGGGGGAGAGTGTCATCCACTCCTTCCAGGTGCCGCCGGCGTATCCGGTTTCTTCCAAAAGTTCCCTCTGGGCGGCCTGAAGGGGTGTTTCTCCTTCCTCAATGACCCCGCAGGGGAGTTCATAGCAGGTGTTCCCAAGGCCGTGGCGGTACTGCCTCTCCATTACAAAATCTCCGTCCTCGGTGATGGCAATAATGTTCACCCAGTCAGGGTATTCCAGCACGTAGTACTCATTGTTGATGCGCCCGTCCGGAAGCTGGGCCACATCACGCCTGGCCGTTAGCCAGGGCCGCCTTATAAGGTATTCAGAGGACAGGATGGTCCACTTTTTCTCCTCTGTGATGGTTGATTTCATAGGCTGAGTTTATAGACATTGGTGACGTGCTGCCGGAATCCAAGGGCCTGATACAGCAGATTTGCCTTTTCCCTTGACGGACGGGACGAAAGGTGCAGTTCGATGGGTGCAAGGCCGCGGGCGTATTCAATGATATGCTCCATAAGTTTCCGGCCGATATGCCTTCCCCGCGCCTCAGGACTCACCACCACATCTTCGATGCCGCCTTTGAGGCCAAGCGGATGCCGGGTGATGCATAGGCTTGCCGTGCCGATGATCCTTCCGTCTTCCACCGCCGCAAAAAGGTGGGTTTCAGGAGCCTGAGCCGCCGCTGTCAGAATTTCCGGAGTAACTTTGACGCTGCCGTCCAGCACCTCCATAAGACCCAGGAGGTCCTGGATGTCCTGCTCCTTGAGCGTATTGAGTTCAATGATTTCCATAGTGCAAAGTTAGCGTTTATTCTTAGATAAGAGTTAACTTCCTGCCTTCCAGATATTTGTCAAGTAGGTCCTGCGTGCGTATTTTCACAAAGCAGGTGGGGGTGCCGTCAGTGCAGGCGAAGTAATCGGCCTTGGATATGTCGGCGTCCATCACAAGATGAACGTTTGCGGCTTCCGGCAGCACGGCGCTGAGGATGGTGGTTGCGCCAACTTCCACACCGGTGAGTTCCCACAGTTTCCGGGCCGATGCAAAAGAAACCCTCGGAATCCCTCCCATGGCGGCGCAGAAATCCCTGGTTACGAAGGGTTTATCGTCACTTGTCACGTAGAGGTAGAACTGAGTCTCCTGCCTGTTGCAGAGGAAGATGGTTTTCACAATATGGATGCCGATTTTGGCGTCAATGTGCTGGCAGTCCTCCATTGTGATTCCGGGGTCCGTATCTACCCGCGTGAAGGCGATGCCCTTTGCGGCAAACGTCTCATAGACAGTCTGTTGGAGTCTGGTGGCAAATGCCTCCGGGGGCGTTGATATTGGGTCACTTACGTAAAACATAGTATTCTTCGCAGTTCTTCAATGGAATGTGCAATCTGGTTCCCGGAGAGTTCCTCTTCCGTCCTGTAGCCCCAACTCACCGCCACGGCATCAATCCCGCCGTTTGCGGCCGTTCGCATATCGGTAGGGGAGTCCCCAACCATTATGGCGTCTTCTTTCTCCACAGCGGCCTGGGCCAGCACCTCCCGCACTATCTCCGGATCCGGCTTCAGCGGGTATCCCGGCCTGTTTCCAAGGATTGAGACAAACTGAATGTCAGGGAAAAACTCCCTGATGAGGTGCTCCGTGCCCTCCTGGAACTTGTTGGAAGCCACCGCCATCTTCACGCCAAGTGTCTGAAGTTCCGTTAGCAGTTCCTGCATCCCGGGGTACGGCCTTGTATGCACGTCGATGTGCGCGGAATAATACTCCTTGAAATCCGCCAGCGCCGCGTCAATGTACGCATCCGGCAGCCGCTCTTCCTCCGGCAGCACCTGCCTCTCCTGCCATCGCAATCCCGACGCACGCAGGTGCTGCCCGTCACCCGCTGCCACGCTTCCGTCACCCCCTAGCCCGCTTCCGTCACCCCCTAGCCCGCTTCCGTCACCCACGACCTGATCGGGGGTCTCCTTCAGCGATGCCTCCAGGGTCTGCTTCACAAGGTTCCGGACGCCGTGGCCCACCATCTTGCGGTATTCGGCCACACTGTGGAGCGGCAGGCAGCGAAGTTCCAGGGCGTGATTCACCGCGGCGGAAAGGTCCTCCAGGGTGTCTATGAGAGTCCCGTCAAGGTCCCACAGTATCAGTTTCTTGCGGGTGAATAACTTCCGGTATTCATTGGCTTTTTTCTCCAACGGCATTGGATACGCCCTGGAGGTGGATGGCATCCGCCAGAACTTTATGGAATCAATCTTCTCCCAGCCGCCAACAGGGGGGATGGGGCATCCAAAGGCCTCAGCCACAACTTCCGTGGCTTTCTGGCCGGTGGTGACAAGGGTACGGCAGTTGGGAATTCGCTTCAGGAGTGCAGGGATGTCCGTGGGGGTGACAACCTCCAGGAAGGCGTCGGAGGCGTTGTCCCTGAGGCGGCGGACCTCAGTGGCCGTGTCATAGAACGCCAGGCGGTGTTCTGTGCAGAAGGCGCGGATATCGGCCTCATTGAACCGTTTTTCACCGGGGATAGTGAAGTGGTCCTTGTCCCCAAAGTGGATAAGGCCCATGATGCGCCAGAAATCATTGATCCAGTTGGGGTAGTAAAACGGCATGCACCACCTGTGCGGCTGGGGCGGAAAACTCCCCAGGAACAGTATCCGCGCCCCTTCCGGCAAAAACGGCTCAAATGGATGTTTCTCTGTATTCACGGTTCATTTCTCAGTTCATCTGGCCCTCACGTCCCACTTCCCACTTCTCACTTCCTACGTCTCACTTCCTACGTCTCACTTCCCACTTCCCACTTCCCACTTCCCACTTCTCAGTTCATTGGACCCATACCTGATTCACAGTCCAAATTTACAACATTTTCTCTGCACTTCATAACGTCCTCTTGTTGCAGGTGGTGTGACATTTACCGTCACATCTCCCGCATTATCGGCCCTTTTCTGCAGGTGGTGTGACATTTTTCGTCACATCTCCCGCATTATCGGCCCTTTTCTGCAGGTGGTGTGACATTTACCGTCACATCTCCCGCATTTTCGGCCCTTTTCTGCAGGTGGTGTGACATTTACCGTCACATCTCCTGCATTTTCGGCCCTTTTCTGCAGGTGGTGTGACATTTTCCGTCACATCTCCCGCATTTTCGGCCCTTTCTGCAGGTGGTGTGACATTTTCCGTCACATCTCCCGCACTCAGTCTATATGCTATCCAGCAGCTGTGCGGCCTTAGCGTATGTGATGCCACACACGCGGGCTATTTGGGTGGCGTCTGCACTGAAACGGAAACGGATTTGGCGGGCGCATTCCACCTGCTCTTCAGGAAGGAGTTGCGTATATGTATCTTTGTGGAACAGGCTCCTCAAGAGGTCTGGCAGCGTTGCGAGGATTGTCTGGTCCCGGAAAGCGGGGAGGTTAGAGTCTGCGTACTCCAGCCGTTTGCGGGCTTTTGAAGAACTGTTCAGGAAGTAGTTCAGCCTCTGGGGCGTTCTGAAAAGGGTTTCCACGCCCTTGCAGTCCACATAATTCTGTGGAAGGATGTAACCATCCTGGCCGATAATCCATTCTCCCGGAAGAGTTTCTTCGTCCGTATGGAGAAGTTTTTTTATTTCACGGGCCGATAAACTCTTTAAAAAACGTCCCCCCTTTTCCGGCTGGCCGAAGAACGTGGCGCCCGTTCCCCACTGATACTGACTGGCATGGACGCAGATTCCAGCCCCCACACAGTTCATCAGTACATACGCGATGGCTTTTTCCACCGCTTCATCCTCATAGGGAATGAGTTTGATGTCCAGCCTGTTGTGCCTTAGGAACTTCCGGATTCCATACTTTTTCTGATAGTAGATTGAGTAGCGTCTTTTGAAGTTATCTACAAAATCTTTGACATCCTTCATTGTGCCTTTCAGCACAAAATGCACGTGATTGGACATCAGAATAAAGGTCAGAACCACTACTTCAGGGTGCCGCGCGGCCTCTATAGCAATGTAGTTCATGGCCACTTTGAAATCTTCTTCATCCCGGAACCACAGGCCATCTTCCAAGTGTTCCGTGCTCAGTAAATATATCCTTTTCATAACTATCTCCCGCACTTTTGCACGGCTCTACAAATATATTAAATAGTTGACATCTCTGCAACTTTTTTTTGTTTTTTGTAGAAAAGTGGTATATTTGTTCCAGCAAATATGTTAATCCATCACAGAACCATCATTCACGTGGAGGTCAAGGACACCCGTGAACACTTTTACTTTGGGTCTGCCGCAGCAATGTTCGCAGATCCAAGGATGAGAGACCTGCTCAAAATCAAGTACCAGACTTTCCGCACCAAAAAGGTGTCGGAAAACAGGCCCTATGAAAATGAGAACGTGATTGTCCGAAAGGGCAATCTGTACACCATTGACCACACCTAGCTTGTGCCGGTGATGTGCCAAGAAAAGTCACATCACCAGCAGAAAAGGGCCGAAAGTGCCGGTGATGTGCCGAAAAAAGTCACATCACCCGCAGAAAGGGGCCAAAAGTGCCGGTGGTGTGCTGAAAAAAGTCACATCACCCGCAGAAAAGGACCAAAAGTGCTGGAGATGTGCCAAGAAAAGTCACATCACCCGCAGAAAAGGGCCGAAAGTGCCTGTGGTGTGCCAAGAAAAGTCACATCACCCGCAGAAAAGGACCAAAAGTGCCGGTGGTGTGCCAAAAAAAGTCACATCACCCGCAGAAAAGGGCCAAAAGTGCCGGTGATGTGCCTAAAAAAGTCACATCACCCGCAGGAAGTGGCTAAAAGTGCCTGTGATGTGCCGAAAAAAGTCACATCACCAGCAGAAAAGGGCCAAAAGTGCTGGAGATGTGCCAAGAAAAGTCACATCACCCGCAGAAAAGGGCCAAAAGTGCCGGAGATGTGCCAAGAAAAGTCACATCACCCGCAGAAAGGGACCGAAAGTGCCGGTGGTGTGCTGAAAAAAGTCACATTACCCGCAGAAAAGGGCCGAAAGTGCCGGTGGTGTGCTGAAAAAAGTCACATCACCCGCACCAGAAACGTAGAAATAGTATGTTTGAAGTAACAAAGATCTCAGACCAGACTGAAGGGGGCATCCGCAAGGCTTCCTTCCAGACCAGCGGCGTTGTCTGTTCCCGCCAGATAGACATTGAACTTGAGGGGGACGTGGTAAGGAGCGTCCGCTACACCGGCGGCTGCCACGGAAACCTTCAGGGAATAGGTGCTCTCATTCAGGGAATGAATAAGGCCGATATAATCTCCCGCCTTGAAGGCATAAACTGCAAGGGCCGCGGCACCAGTTGCCCGGACCAGTTATCCAAGGCATTGAAACAGTTATAGCATATGGTACCGGTAAGTTCAATTATCACTATTGCAATCTGCGCCGTCCTTGGCATTGCCGTGCCCATCCTCCTCAGCCTTTGGATGGTGAAAAAGTATAATGTAAAGGTAAGGACCATCCTGATCGGCGCCGGTGTCTTTGTACTCTTTGCCCTGGTTTTGGAAACCATCCTGCATCAGGTGGTGCTGAAGGGCGCTATCGGCCCTGCTATCACCGGAAACGTCTGGTACTATGCTCTTTACGGCGGCCTTGCTGCAGGAATCTTTGAGGAGACCGGCCGCTTTCTGGCTATGAAGTTCCTCCTTAAGGATGAGCCTCAAGGCGCCAGGACCGCGGTTGCATACGGAATTGGTCACGGCGGCATAGAGATGCTCATCATCTTCGGTGTCTCTATGATTTCCAATCTTGTCATTGCATCAATGATCAATCTTGGACAGGCCGATACTATCCTTTCCGCCGTCCCCGCCGAAGCCCAGGCCCAGATGCAGGGAACCTTCGCGCAGTTTGAGACCTCCACTCCCGGAACTTTCCTCACGGGCCTTTGGGAGAGGGCATCAGCCATAATTCTCCAGATTGGACTGTCCGTGTTTGTGTGGACGGCGGTTCGTAAGGGCGGCAAGTGGATGTGGCTGTTCCCGGCCGCAATCCTTCTGCATTTCCTGGTGGATGCCGGCGCCGTGCTCCTCATGAATTCCGTGAGCATGGTGGCCCTTGAGGCAATCGTAAGCGCTATGGCCGTTGCAGTTGGCGCCTCCGCCGTGATGCTTGCAAAGAAACTATGAACGTTCTCCTGACAAGGATGCTATCCAAGGCCGATCCCTCCCAGGTACCCGGCCTCTCCCGCTTTTTCAAGACCGGCCCGGGCCAGTACGGGGAAGGGGACAAGTTCCTTGGAATCAAGGTTCCCGTCACCCGCGCCGTGGTAAAGGAGTGCTGGCGTTCCGTGAGTTTCCAGGACCTTGAGGAGTGCATCACCAGCCCATACCACGAGGTCCGGCTTGCCGCCCTCCTTGCCCTGGTGGAAGTGTTTTCCCACGCCGGAAAGAGACCCCCGATCAAGTCGGGGGTGACGTCAACGGAACAGGGGGTGACGAAAGAGCAGTGCATAGACTTCTACCTCTCCCACACGGCCCGGATCAACAACTGGGACCTTGTGGATCTCAGTTGCTACCCGCTTCTGGGACAGTGGCTTCTGGACAAGGAGGACCGCTCGCTTCTCTATAATTTGGCAACAAACGGACGCACCATCTGGGAGCAGAGAATTGGCATCGTGAGCACTATGACCTTTATCCGCAGCGGCCAGTTAACTGATACTTTCAGGATTGCCGATATCCTCCTTCACCACCACCACGACCTTATCCACAAGGCCGTTGGCTGGCTCCTGAGGGAGGCCGGAAAGAGGGATAAAGCCGCCCTGGAGGCCTGGCTGGGGCCCCGCGCATCACAGATGCCCCGCACGATGCTCCGTTACGCCATAGAGAGATTCCCGGATGAGGAACGGAGGCGCTACCTTTTGGAAAAGAGCCGTTAATGGCCTATATTTGCATACCAAACTGATAACACGGATGAAAGGAATAGTTCTGGCGGGAGGCTCGGGAACGCGCCTCTATCCCATCACAAAAGGCGTTAGCAAGCAGCTTCTGCCCATATACGACAAACCAATGGTGTACTATCCCATCAGCGCCCTTATGCTGGCCGGGATACGCGATATCCTTGTTATTTCAACGCCACAGGATCTCCCTGGTTTCAAGCGGCTCCTTGGAGACGGATCCAATTTCGGCATCAATCTCCAATACGCGGAGCAGCCTTCCCCGGACGGCCTTGCGCAGGCTTTCATCATAGGGAAGGAGTTTATCGGCAATGATTCCGCCTGCCTTGTCCTTGGAGACAATATCTTCCACGGCTCCGGCTTCACCGGCCTTCTCACGGAGGCTGTAAGAACCGCAGAGGAAGAGGGTAAGGCCACGGTCTTTGGCTACTGGGTAAGTGATCCGGAGCGTTACGGCGTGGCCGAATTCGACAAGGACGGCAACTGCCTTTCCATTGAGGAAAAGCCCGCCAAGCCAAAGAGCAATTACGCCGTTGTGGGCCTGTATTTCTACCCCAACAAGGTGGTGGATGTGGCCGCAAACATAAAGCCATCGGCCCGCGGAGAACTTGAAATAACGTCCGTCAACCAGGAATTCCTGAAGGAAGGCCTCCTGAAGGTCCAGACCCTTGGGCGGGGCTTCGCCTGGCTTGACACCGGCACCCACGACTCCCTCGCCGAGGCCTCCATCTACATTGAAACCATAGAGAAGCGCCAGGGCCTCAAGGTAGCCTGCCTTGAAGGAATAGGGTTCAGCAAGGGATGGATATCGGCCGATAAACTGCGTGAGATTGCCGCCCCTATGGCCAAGAACCAGTACGGGCAGTATCTTCTGAGGCTCTCCGATGAACCGCTTACACCCTGTCTGTAATCTGGATGGGTTTTGAGAACTGGTCTATGGCGGCCAGTTCTTCTGTTGAGAAGGTGGTGTTATTCAAAGCGCCAAGGTCTTCCGACAACTGTTTTACGGAACTTGCGCCCAGCAGCACGGACGTGATGTGGGGCTTTGCAAGAAGCCACGCCAGTGACATCTGGGCAAGGGTCTGGCCGCGGCCGCGGGCTATTTCCCTCAGGCCCCGAAGGGCATCCAGCATAGTCTGGGTGAGGATTTCCGGCCTTAGGGAGCCGCTCTTGGACATACGTGATCCGGAAGGGATGCCGCCGTCAAGGTAGCGGTCACTGAGCAGGCCCTGCTGCAGGGGAGAGAAGGGGATGAAGCCGGCTCCGGCCTCTCCGGCAAGGGACACGAGGTCCTCGCGCTCCGGGTTGCGGTCTATGATGTTGTAGCGGTCCTGGAAAAGGAGGCAGGGGGTCTCGTGGGAGATAAGGTAGTTGTATGCATACACGGCAGCCTGCTTGGGGTAGCGTGAAACTCCAACATAGAGGGCCTTTCCCTGATGCACTATGTCCACAAGGGCCTGGAGGGTTTCGTCCAGGGGAGTGCGGGGGTCATATCTGTGGGTGTAGAAAAGGTCCACGTAATCCAGTTTCATTCTCTTAAGGCTCTGGTCCAGGCTGGAGATAAGATACTTGCGGGATCCCCATTCCCCGTAGGGCCCCGGCCACATGAGGTAGCCGGCCTTTGTGGAGATGAACAGTTCATCCCTGTATGGCTTGAATGAGGAGGTGAGGAGTTTTCCGAAGTTTTCCTCAGCGGCACCGGGCTCAGGACCGTAGTTGTTGGCAAGGTCAAAGTGGCAGATGCCCTGGTCGAAGGCAAAGTGGGCCATCTCCTGGATACGCTCAAAGGGCGTTTCCGTTCCAAAGTTCTGCCAGAGGCCAAGGGTGATGGCGGGGATGTCTATTCCGGACCTGCCGCAGCGGCGGTACTGCATTGAGGTGTAGCGGTTGGGGGATGCTGTGTAACTCATATTCAAAGGTATATCGGCCCTAAGTTACCTATATTTTTCCGGATTCAACATATTTTTTGATTTTTTCCTTAACTTAGCGGATACTTAAGACTTAATTGACTATGACAAAGAAACTGTTCGCAGCAATATCGGCCCTTGCCGTAGTGTTTTTCGGTTGCACCCCGCAGCCTGCCGCGGAGGAGCCGCAGAAGGAGGAACAAACTCCCTCGGGAGAGGATACACCCCCGTCTGTTGACCCTGAAGACCTTGAACCTTTTGAGTTCAGCGTCACTTCCGGCTCAGAGGATTATATCTTCTCCAAAAGGCCTCAGTTTACCCTCAAACTCACCAATCCCAATTCCGTGACCGCAACGGCGGAAATGAAGGTCACCGTGAGCACGGACAAGGGCAAGAAGGCTTTAAGTTATGAGTTTACGAAGGATGTGGCGGCAAAGGCCACCGAAACCCTTCAGATCACCACGGAAGAGGACCTCGCCCCCGGTTTTTACAAGATCACCGGCAAGGTGGGAAGGAAGAACTTCCTGTCGGCAACTCCTATCGGCATAGATCCTTTTGAGATTGTATCGGCCCCGGATTATCAGGCCGATTTCGACTCTTTCTGGGAAAGCGCCATTACCCAGTTAAAGGCCGTTGATATGAAGCCGGTCTTTGTCCCCACAAAGTACGACGGTACGTATATGGTTGAACTTCAGTCCATTCCCGATGGCCTTGAAGGTGAGCCGATGAAAATACGGTGCTATTACGTTGAACCTCTGCAGGATGGCAAGGCTCATCCTGTCATAGTCCATTATTACGGCTACGACGACTGGAACCCCGGCCATCTTGACTGCCCACACGGCAGGGAGGAGTTCGCCCACCTGTATGTATCCACCCGCGGTCAGAGAATCAACTGCCGCACGGCAAAACTCAGGGACGACGGAATTGAAGAGGATTTCCAGAACCCCTACAGCAAACAGTGGTTCACGGTCAATTTCGGCGATAAGGACAGTTACTACTATCGCGGCGCCTATATGGACTGCGTCCAGGGCATCCGTTTCCTGGCCCTCTGTGAAGACGAAAGGGTCAAGGGCAGGATAGATATGAGTAACCTCTTTGTGGAGGGAATGAGCCAGGGCGGCGCTTTCTCATACGCTGCAGCATCCCTCAGCAAGGATTATCCCGTAAAGGCCATTGCCGCTGCCGTGGCATTTATGGGTGACTTCCCGGATTACTTCACGATTGTCCCCAACGAGGGCGGCGGATTCCCCAGTATGGCCCAGAACTGTAAGAAGTCCCTGGGATGGACAGATGATCAGATGTATGTGTTCATGTCGTACTTTGACACCAAGAACCTGGCTACAAAGATTTCCTGCCCCATCTTTGCCGCTATCGGCCTTCAGGACAACATCTGCCCTCCCCACACCAACATTGCGCCTTACAACAACGCCAAAACTCCTGCGGGCAGCAAGCAGATGACATTCTACCCCAAGATGGGCCACGCCTACCCCTCCGGCTGGGACGCCAATGCCAAGGCCTTCTTCAAGGCGCAGTAGGCCGTTGAATGTAAACAACTCATTTACAGCACATTATGCAAAATGCTCCAGGCGATTTCGCCCGGAGCATTTTGCATAAACTATTGATAATAAACAGTTTACATTCTACGCTACAATTCCTCCTCATTCCACATATTGTGCAACTTCTGTAGGCTGATTATTATCAGTTAGTTACGTTCGTGTTTAAAAACTTGGATAGCCACAGGGGAAGTCTGAGGCCCCTTGCAGGGTACCATTTGAGCCATTTATTCCCTCTTTTTACTGACCCATAATACCAGAATCACAGAATACACCAGGCTGCGAATACCAATGTACAGGCTATCAAAGACCACAGATTCACGGACACTCCTAATCTGGTCTTCAATGGCCAACATTCCAATGATGTCGTACCTATCTCCATCACAGATTAAGTTCGGATAGTTTGTTGAAATCAGTATCACAAGTACAAAGGAAAACAAGTATAAAAATGCCTGACAAAACCTTAGCCCGGATGAATTCAGTGAAACCAGTTTGAAAATCTGTATAACGAAGTCCAAGACAAATACCACACAGCTGATAATAAGACACCTCCAATAAAGGGCATAAGCACTATTGTTCCCTATGCCTTGGAGATTATACTTTTCCAACACACCAAAACACAATGTGGTGTATATGAAGAGTAGCACACCTAAAAGCCTGGTAACTAACGTGATTATTTCAACTGTCTTCCACTTCATACATACAAAGTTAGCATATTATTTTACTATTCCTCCTCCTTTTTCAGGAGGATTTCCTCCAAAAATGGAAAGTAATTGGGTAGTAAAACACAGAAAAAGCCAAGGCAAAAAACCTTGGCTTGTATCTGTAACAAATTGATTATCAAATCAATATTCCTCCTCGTTCCAAAGACTGTGTAGTTTTTTGTAATAGTCTTATTATCAAACACTTATGCCGGTATTCAAAAACTCTGGATAGTCACAGGGGAAGTCTGAGGCAGGCTGAAATGTCACAAATAGACCACAACCATCAGTAATCACTATCTCCGCCCTATATTTTGTAAAGACTTACTCCGGAAGGGGTAGGCTTTTTGTAATCAGCTCCATCTTTGCCCCACGGCTCCGTATAAATGTCAAAGTCTATCTCTGCATTGTTAAGGTCAGCTAGAAAAGATATAAACTTCTTATCCATATGAAGTACAGGAAATGAGTAAGTGTCGGTGATGCCGCCAATGACAACCTGTACATATACCTTAATGCCATGAGCCTTGCAATAGTCTCCCAATTGCTTGGGGTTCTTGATTGCCCGCATCAGTTTATTATACTGCCTTTGCACTATAACGCCATGTGAAATTGGCAAATGATACTCAAATGAATTGTGCTCGTTAATCCGAGGAGTCCATTCTCCATTCTTGGATTGTATCTTGACAATATCGCCGGTAATGCGACTGATTTTTGGTTCCCCTTTTACTTCTATGCGTGTGGGCTCCACCCCCGACAGTTCAGCGATTCTTTGGTGATTCAACGGCCTGCCGGAATAAAAGACAATATAAACTCTTGTTGTTATCATAATACAAAGATAGCGTTTTTCTTTTACTATTCCTTTTCTTTCAGGGATAGTCCCAAAGTGGGCTAAAAACCAAAAACTGCCAAGGTATCAACCACGGCAGTTTTGTAATTTATTGATTTTCAATATGTTATAAAATCAATATTCTTCCTCATTCCACCAATCGTATAGTAGCGCTTACCACACTCCTGGTCCCATCCTGCCGCCGGAGATATAAATCATTGATATTCAATCAATATAAACATTCTCCAAACAACAAAAGCGGCAAATACCGGCGCGAGAAAATGAGGCGTTTTTGGGGGTTGTGTATGGTTTTGTGTACGTTTATCAAACACATCCCAGGCCTATAAAAACGATGACAAAGAACTCAGACCTCAAAAGACAGAGGAACTTGTACAAATATACACTTTTTGCGCGAGTTACGCATGTTCCAAAAGAAAAAGCAGGAGAAGTTCCTGCTGCCCCTTCTCATAGGAATACAGGAGTATTCATTCGGGCTAAATTGATAAATTGTTTCTCAGTTTAGCCCAAATGAATTATAAAATCGTTATCTTC
>JAFSPR010000095.1 GCA_017451395.1 Bacteroidales bacterium | reverse complement strand
TGGCTTGGAAACGAACTCCAGCAGGAGGCCTTCAAGAAGGTTTACGCTATGAAGGAGAAACTCGCAATCGTGAATGACCCCGACCTATATGAGGACTGGGGCCATCTCCAGGAGAGCGACCACTTCTACTATATGTGCACGAAGTTCTTCAGTGACGGTGAAGTTCACAAGTACTTCAATCCCTATGATACTCCCTACGAGGCATTCATCAACTATATGAATGTTATCTCCGACTTCCAGATCCGTCTGGACGAAAAACGCGCGGCGTTGGATTAAGTGATGGCAACAAGGAGAAAAGAATTACTGCAACCGGATTACCTGTTTGAAGTAAGTTGGGAGGTTTGTAACAAGGTTGGCGGCATTTACACCGTAGTGGCCACCAAGGCCCTGCACCTGAGTTCACAACTTGGCAGGCGCCACATTTTCATCGGCCCGGATGTCTGGATGCACAGAAGTGACAATCCGGATTTTCTGGAAGACCCTATGCTCTACCGCTCGTGGAAGGCGCAGGCTCTCACTGAGGGCCTCCGCTTCCGCGTGGGGCGGTGGAACATCCCCGGCCGCCCTGTGGCAATCCTCGTGGATTACAAGCAGTTCCTCACCCAGGCCGATGACATCCTGGGAGCCCTGTGGAATGACTTCGGCGTAGACTCCATCTCCGGAAACTGGGATTACAAGGAGTCGGCCGTATTCGGGGTCATCGCAGGCCGCGTGATAGAGAGTTTCTGGAATTATAACCTCAAGGGCGGGGAGAAGGTGGTGGCCCAGTTCCACGAGTGGCAGACCGGCGCCGGCATCCTTCACCTCAGGAAGGCTCAGATTCCCATCGCAACGGCGTTCACAACCCACGCCACTATGATGGGCCGATGCCTTGCCGGCAACAATCTCCCGCTCTACGACAACATCGCCCAATATAACGGTGATGAGATGGCGCGCCGCTTCAACGTCACCGCCATCTACTCGCTGGAGAAGAAATCGGCCCAGAATGCCGATGTATTCACAACCGTGAGCGATATCACCGCAAAGGAGTGCGCCCAGTTCCTGGAGCGTCCCGTTGATGTTGTAACGCCAAACGGCTTTGAGAACAGTTTCACGCCGTCCTCGGACGCTGCCTATGACACCCTCCACAAGGCCGCCCGCGAGCGCCTGGTGAAGGTTGCCTCCGCTATGAGCGCAGAGGCTGTCCCGGAGAACTCCATCTTTATCGGCATAGGCGGAAGGTATGAATTCCGCAACAAGGGAATAGACGTTTTCATAGATGCCCTGGACAAACTCAACCGTGAAGGCTTCGAGGGCCGTCCCGTCCAGGCTTTCATTATGATTCCTTCCGGCCATCACGGTCCCGACAAAGAACTGGTGGCTAAACTGGAAGGCCGCGGAGACGAGCATTACCAGACCCAGACTTCGCATTACCTCATGAATGCGGAGTACGACACAATCACCCGCCGCCTGAGGGAAACCGGCCTTGTGAACTCAATAGGGGACAAGGTGAAGGTTTACTTCATCCCCTCATATCTCACCGGGGAAGACGGCGTGTTCAATATGCCATACTACGACATCCTGTGCGGGCTTGACCTTGCCCTGTTCCCGTCGTATTATGAGCCCTGGGGTTACACCCCGCTGGAGGCTCTAGCCTTCAGGATTCCCACCCTTACCACTGACCTCGCCGGCTTTGGCCTCTGGGTGGAAACCCATTACAAGAAGGAACATCCCGGTATCACCGTCCTTCACAGGGATGAAACCAACTATGGGGAGGTGGTGGACGGCGTTGCGCAGCGCGTCAGGGAAATTGCAAACCTTGACAAGGCCCAGCGCAAGGCATACCGGGAAAATGCCCGTGAGGTTGCTCAGATAGCCCTCTGGGAAAATCAGATAATATACTATAAGGAGGCATATTCGCTTGCACTTGAGAAAGTTCAGGCACGTAAGGACTCCTACAAATCCAAAGACAAGACAATGCAATATTTCAAATCAGACGTAACTTCTCCCTCCTGGCGTTCAATCATCGTTACACGCCATCTTCCGGAGAAGCTCTCCCGCCTGGAGAAACTTTCCAAGAACCTGTGGTGGTGCTGGAACGAGAGCGCTAAGGATCTTTTCCGCTCCATTGATCCTGAGATCTGGCACAAGAGCGGCCATAATCCTCTTGCAGTGCTGGACACCGTAAGTATCAAGCGTTTCCAGCAACTCTCCGAGGATCCTGAATTCCTTGCCCGTATGCGCAGGGTTCTTGACGAATTTGACACTTATATGGCCGCAAAGGCAAAGCGCAAGGATCCGTCCATCGCTTACTTCTGTATGGAGTACGGCCTGGATACATCCCTGAAGATTTACTCCGGCGGCCTTGGTATCCTTGCAGGTGACTACCTCAAGGAAACCTCCGATATGAACGTGAATCTGGTGGCAGTGGGACTTCTGTACCGCTACGGATACTTCAACCAGGTGCTCAGCGCCCAGGGGTATCAGGTGGCAGGTTATGACGCCCAGGACTTCACCAAGATTCCCGCAGTTCCGGTGCTGGACAAGGACGGCAACTGGGTGACCACTTCAGTGGCTTTCCCCGGCCGTAACCTCACCGCCCGCCTGTGGAAGGTGGAAGTGGGCCGCACGGACCTCTATCTTATGGATACCGACTATGAGGCCAATATCCCCGAGGACCGCGAGGTTACCTATCACCTCTACGGCGGCAACTGGGAGAACCGTCTCAAGCAGGAACTCCTCCTTGGCGTGGGCGGTATCCGCGCCCTCCGCAAGATCGGCCTTGATCCCCAGGTGTATCACTGCAACGAGGGTCACGCCGCATTCATCGGGATGGAGCGTCTCCGCGAGTACATTGAGAAAGACAACCTTGACTTCACGGAAGCCCTTGAGGTTGTTCGTGCAAGTTCCCTTTTCACCACCCACACTCCCGTCCCCGCAGGCCACGACGCCTTTGACGAAGGCCTCTTGAGGCAGTATATCGGCCATTATCCGGAGCGCCTCAAAGTGGACTGGGAAACCCTTATGTCCCTTGGTAAGGACAATCCTCTTGATCCCCACGAGAAATTCTCAATGAGTAACCTCGCCGCCAACATCTCCCAGAATGTGAACGGTGTGTCAATGCTTCACGGAAAGGTGTCCCAGGAGATCTTCCAGCATATGTACCAGGGTTATCTCCCGGAGGAACTCTTTGTAAGTTATGTCACCAACGGCGTTCACTATCCCACCTGGTGCGCCCCTGAGTGGAAGCCCGTGCACGCACGTGTGTTCGGCCCTGCATTTGCAACTCACCACTACGACAAATCCTGCTTCGACGGCATCTACGGCGTGTCTGACGCAGAGGTCTGGGGCGTAAAGAGCATCCTCAAGTCAAAACTTATCAAGTTCCTGAGGGAAAGGCTTTCCGACAGTTCCATCAGCAATCACTACAGCCCGTCAGAGCTTGTGACAATCATGGACAACCTCAGGGACGATGTCCTCACCATAGGTTTTGCCCGCCGCTTTGCAACTTACAAGAGGGCAACCCTGCTGTTCCGTGACCTTGACCGCCTGGACAAGATCGTGAACAATCCCACGCAGCCCGTGCAGTTCCTCTTCGCAGGTAAGGCCCATCCTGCCGATAAAGCCGGCCAGGACCTCATCAAGCAGATCGTGGACATCTCCAAGGATCCCCGTTTCATCGGCAAGATAGTGTTCGTTCCCGGATATGACATCACCCTTGCAAAGCGTATGGTCCAGGGCGTGGATGTGTGGATGAACAATCCTACCCGTCCCCAGGAGGCTTCCGGTACTTCCGGTGAAAAGGCCGCCATGAACGGAACCATGCACTTCTCCGTGCTTGACGGATGGTGGGTAGAGGGTTACAGGGAAGGCGCCGGCTGGGCTCTTCCCATCGAGCAGGCCTACGAGGACAACAACTTCCAGAATGAACTTGACGCCGCTACCATCTACCAGATCATAGAGAACGACATCGCTCCCGCATATTATAATGTAGACCGTATGACCGGCCGCAGTTCGGAGTGGATCGGCTACATCAAGAACACCATCGCCAAGGTTGCCTGCAACTTCACCACCAACCGCATGCTCACCGATTACATGAATCAGTACTATGAGCCTCAGTCCAAGGCGGTTGCAGCCGTGAAGGCCAAGGACTTCGCAAAGGCAAGGGAACTTGCCGCCTGGAAGACTCACGTACGTCGTGAGTGGGAGAACGTGCGCCTTGTGTCTCGTTCCCAGCCCGATACCACCTATGACCTTTCAGTGGCTCAGCCTTACCACGCAGAGATGGATATCCAACTTGGAGACCTCACCGCAAAGGAGGTAGGCCTTGAGATTGTGTTCGCTCAGTCCGACGCCCGCGGAAAGGTGCATATCGTGGATGTCCAGGAGTTCAAGGTTGTGTCCGTGAAGGACGGCGTGGCTCACTACGCAGTGGATGTCCTTCCCGAAAAGACCGGTTCCTACCTCGTTGGTGCCCGCGTGTTCGCAAAGCACCCGCTTCTTGCGCATCGTCAGAGTTTTGAGTGCGTGAAGTGGCTGTAGTAACCACAGGATTCTTCGACGGTGTCCATCTTGGGCACCGTCGTGTGCTTGAGACAGTGGTCTCCTCTGCCCGTGAACGGGGAGAGGAGGCCGTTGTGGTTACATTCTGGCCTCATCCAAGGACTGTCCTGCAGCAGGACGCCCGGGACTTCAGGCTGCTCACATCCCTTGAGGAGAAAAAGGCCCTTCTTGCCGCCGCCGGCATAGACCGCACGGAGGTTCTGCCCTTCACCCGTGAGTTTGCCTCCCTTAAGGCCGATGAATACCTCTGCCTCCTCCAGCAGCGTTACGGCGCTTCGCTGATTGTGATGGGTTATGACAACAGGATAGGAAGTGACAAAGTTACGGCAAGGGAGATATGTAGTTCCCCGGCCGTCGCTTCGCGACCCCTCCCAGCCGTTGGCTGGGCCCCTCCCTCTTATCCGGCCGAGGGTGGCCAGAGGCCTGGGAACCACATATCTCCCTTGCCTGTAGTCGCAGTCGAGCCTTGTCATTCTGAGCGGAGCCCGAAGGGCGGAGTCGAAGAATCTCCTATTTCTTCCACGCGTATCCGGAAGGCGCTGGAGGAGGGGGATGTGGAGGCGGCAAACGGGATGCTGGGGTATGAGTACGGGCTGCATGGAGTGGTTGTGGCAGGGAACAGGATGGGCCGCACCATTGGGTTCCCTACGGCAAATATGCAACTGTATGAGCCGCTGAAACTGGTGCCGCAGAACGGCGTTTATGCCGTGAACGTGGAGGTGACCGGGAATGTGTTCCGGGGCATGTGCAACATTGGCACAAGACCCACGGTTGGAGGTACGGCCAGAACCATTGAAACCCATATCCTTGGGTTCAATGAGGACATATATGGCCTGCCGCTTCGCGTCCGTTTTCTCCGCCGCATCCGCGACGAGCGCAAATTCCCCTCCCTGGATGCCCTCAGGGCCCAACTGGAGCAGGATGCTTTGAATTGTAAAAAGTAATTGCTATCTTTGCATACACATAAACTGCGACGGCCTAAAAGGGTCGTTGCAACTTTTTTTGACAACATAAAAAGTAAATATAATGGCAATTGAAATGATGACTCAGGCGGGTCTGGACAAGATCAAGAAGGAACTCGCCGATGCCCTGGCCCAGAGGCCGGTTATCGCCGCTGCAATTGCAGAGGCACGGGAGAAGGGAGACCTCTCCGAAAACGCGGAATACGACGCCGCGCGTGACGCGCAGGGTCTTCTGGAGGTGAAGATCTCACGCCTCAAGGAGAAGGTTGCAAACGCCCGCGTGATAGATGAGAGTAAACTTTCTGCCGATTCCGTGCAACTCCTTTCCAAGGTGAAGGTGAAGAATCTTACCAATAAGATGGTGATGAACTTCCAAATCGTCCCTGAAAGCGAGGCCGATTTCTCCAAGGGCCTCCTTGCAGCCACAACCCCTATCGGCAAGGCCCTTATCGGCCATTCAAAAGGTGAGGTCGTTGAGGCTAAGGTCCCAAGCGGCATCATGAAGTTTGAAATTATGGAAATTTCCCTGTAAGATGGCTACAATCTTTACAAAAATCGCGAAAGGCGAGATCCCTTCCTACAAGTGCGCAGAGTCAGATGATTTCTACGCATTCCTGGATATTTCCCCCCTTGCCGCAGGTCATACCCTCGTGATTCCCAAGAATGTTGAGGACGACTACATCTTCCATCTTGACGAGGCCACTTACGCCGGCCTCTGGGCCTTTGCCCGCAAGGTTGCGGTGGCTCTTAAGGCGGCCGTTCCCTGCAAGAGGGTGGGAGTTGCCGTGCTTGGTATGGAAGTGCCTCACACTCACATTCATCTGGTGCCTCTTCAGACTGAAGGAGACCTTGATTTCAGGAAGGCAAAACTTCAGTTGGAGCCTCAGGAGATGAAGGAAATAGCAGCCAAAATCTTTGCATAGTATGAGAAACTTTAGCCGCATTCTCCTTGGTGCTCTCCTTTGCACCGTATTTTTCTCCTGTGACTCTGAGAAAACCTACATCAGCGGTGTCCTGAAGGACGGCCCTGAGTCGGAACTCATCGTCAAACTCCTGGACGTGAACTGTTTCCAGGTGCTGGATACCCTCAGGACCGAGGAAGACGGCGCCTTCTCCTACACTATGGACATAAAGGAGGCCCAGCCGGAGTTCGTGTACCTTTATTATAAGGACCGCCAGGTTGCGTCCCTTCTTCTTGAAAAGGGAGACGTTGTGGCCGTTGAAACCGACACCCTTGGCGCCTACAAGGTGGAGGGGAGTGAGGAAACACTCAATCTCCAGAAGGTGGAAAATGCCTACAACGCCTGCGTAAGGGATATTTCCCGCATCATCACCAATCCCCTGAGGGGAGATGCCGCCATTTCCCGCAGGTATATCGCCTATTACCGCGACAGGGTGCAGTACGTGATGTCCCATCCGTATTCCCTTACCGTAGTGCCGGTGTTCTTCCAGAAGATCAACGACGGCCTTCCGGTATTCGCGCAGCCCACTGACGGCCTTCTGATGCGTAATATCTGCGATTCCCTCAAGACCGTATATCCTGATTCCAAGTACGTGAAGGCCCTCGAGAAGGAGGCCGATAAACGGGTGTCGGAGATGGAATTGTCGGCCCGTATCAATCAGGCCCAGGAGGTTGGTTACATCGATATCAATCTCCCCGGCGTGGACGGTAAGAATGTGAAACTCTCGGAAGTTGAGTCCAAGGTTACTATGGTGTACTTCTGGGCTACCACCGCAGAGCAGAAAATGTTCAATCTGGATGCCCTGAAGCCCCTTTATGAGGAATTCCACCCCAAGGGCTTCGAGATTTACGCCGTGTCCCTCAATGCCGATAAGGCGGAATGGGGCAAGGCTATGAGAAACCAGAATCTTCCCTGGGTGAACGTATGCGACATCCGCGGAATCGACTCCCCGTACATCGGCCTTTATGGCGTTACGTCCCTCCCTATGGCCTGGTTCATAGTTGACGGCGAAATCGATGCCGCCGCCAATGTCCGCAATGCGGCCGATATCCGCAAGTACCTCAGGAAGAAACTTTAGAATGGCGCGTATCCTTCTTATTGAAACTTCTGCTTCTACCCTGTCCGTGGCTTTGGCCCAGGACGGGGTAGTGCTTACGGAACGTATCTGCCGTGAGCCCCGTCAGCAGGCATCCCTTACCGCTCCTCTGGTAAAGGAGGTGCTGGATGCAGCCTCCCTGAAGTTGGATGGCTGTGATGCCGTTGCCGTAAGCAGCGGACCGGGATCTTACACCGGACTCCGCGTAGGCGTTTCCACGGCCAAGGGCCTGTGCTTTGGCGCATCGCTTCCGCTCATTGCCATAGGAACCCTTGATGTCCTTGTGGCGGGTGCCGGGCATCCTGATTCTTCTTTCATTGTCCCTATGATTGATGCCCGCCGTATGGAAGTGTACACGGCAGTGTATAGTTCTGAGGGTGAACGCATTACTCCCATTGAAGCAAAGGTTGTGGAAGCCGGAGCCTATGACGGGTATCTCTCTCGCGGCAAGGTTCTTTTTGTGGGTGACGGCGCTATGAAATGCAAAGAGGTTATAGGCCATCCAAATGCCGTTTTTCAGGCTTCGGAGCCCCTCGCCGCCAATATGGCGCCGCTTGCTGAGGCCGCTTTCCGCGCCGGCCGCTTTGAGGACCTGGCCTACTTCGAGCCCTTCTACCTGAAGGACTTCGTCGCCACTGTTTCCAGGAAGAATCTGATATAAGTCCTGCGCTTTTGTCGCAGGTCTGGTCGTGAAGTGTCGCAGGTCTGCGTTTTTGGCTTCACCTGCGACGCAAATCGGCCACAGGGATAAAAGAACGTCGCAGGTCCGGCATATTTTGCAGACCTGCGACGTTTTGCTGTGTCACCTGCGACGTTTTGCTGTGTCACCTGCGACGTTTT
>JAFSPR010000094.1 GCA_017451395.1 Bacteroidales bacterium | reverse complement strand
TTGATATCCTCACCGGCCGCGAGCAGGGCTCCTTCACCTTCTCCCGCCGTGACAAGGAGAACATCTTCTTCGATGTTAAAGTAAGCTATTTCAAATAAAACAAACTATTTAAGGGCAGCTGGTAGCCGGGGAATGGCAGTTTTTAGGTAATGAGCGGCCTTTTGGGCAGCCTGTAACCGTAAATGGGGCGTTTTTAGGTAATCAGCTGCCCCAGTGGACCTGGTCCGGGATATGCGCTAATACTATTTTATATTTCGGCAAATTATTTTGATTATTGCCGATTTATAAATATCTTTGTGCTATGAAGTACAAAGAACAGATGAATGGTGTCCAAACGCTGCTGGAAAGTAAGCGGGAACTGGCTGTGGCAGATTTTGTTTCTGCTATGCCGGGTGTGCCAATGACATCCGTGTATGCCAAAATACGCTCACTGGAGCGGAGCGGTGAAATCATTTCAATAGGGAAAGGTGAGTATACAACGGTGCCCAAACCTACGTATGAGGTGATAATTTCGCCGTGGATGCAGGAGGTTAATCAATTCCTGATAGAGCACTTTGAGGGGATGGATTTCTGTATTAAAGAACGCGGAAGCACTCTTTTACTCTTTGTGCCCAAAATGAATATATCTGCTGTAACATCGGCCCTGCAGCAGTCTTTCAAAAAAGTATTGACGCTGGAAGAAGTTCAAGGTTTATCCATTGAGTTGGAAGGTTTCATCTATGTTGGCCGCCTTATCTCGGAATCTCCGCTTGTGGAATATAATGGAGTCAGCGTACCAACTCTTGAAATGAACATAGTGGACCGGATAGCATCGGGAAACTCCTTTGAAAATGAGTTCCAAAAGATAATGGAAGTGTATCCGGTGAACTATGACAGACTCCGCAGGTATGCTTCCAGAAGGGGCGTTTCAGATAAGTTGGAATCGGCTATCCTGGGTTTGGACAAATCCCGTATGGAGATGTTCTCCAAAGTCCAGGCATATTTTAAGTCAATTCCCGTGTTACAGGCCTGGGTGTTTGGTTCATTCGCCCGAAGGGAAGAAACCCCCAGGAGTGATTTGGACCTTCTGGTAAAATATGACAGGACACAAAAGGTGTCATTGTTTGATATATCCGGATATATGCTTGATTTGGAAGCCGCAATTGGCCGAGAGGTAGACCTTGTCGAGTACCGTTCCCTTAAACCATTTGCCGTTCAATCGGCAGAAAGAGACAAGTATCTGATATATGAGAGATAAGGTTAATGACGAAGCCCGGCTTGTCTTGATGCTGGAATCAATAGCCAACATTGCGGGCTTTATGGAAGGCGTGGAGTCTTTTGAAGAATTTAAATCAGATAAGATGCTCTGTCACGCTGTTGTGTACAACCTTCAGTGTATTGGTGAAGGCGCATATATGTTATCTAAAGACTTTGTGGCGGCTAATAATGGTATGAATTGGGCAGCCATAGCCGGTTTAAGGCACGTTTTGGTCCACGATTACTACCAGGTAGACTTTGAAACAGTCTGGTGGGTAGTCCAAAAAGACTTGGCTCCACTGAAAGACTATATCGGCCAAATTTGCAGAATCAAATAATTATACCTATCTTTGCGCGCTAAAATTCGCACGGGTATGTGCGATGAGGCACAAAACATAATGTTTAACTACTAGTTTTTTCTAAAAAATCAATTATGTCAGAAGAAATTAAAGAAACCAAGAAGGCCATTCTGAACGCTTCCGTCGCTCCCGAGGAGTTCGATTGGGAAGCCTTTGAGAATGACGGTGCTGAGACCGGTGAATCCAAGAAGGAAGCAATGGCTCAGTACGAGCAGACTCTCAACAAGGTTACCGAAAATGAGGTAGTTGAGGGTGTAGTCACCTCCATCAACAAGCGTGAGGTTGTTGTTAACATCGGCGCCAAATCAGAAGGCGTCATCTCCGCCCCCGAGTTCCGTTACAATCCGGACCTCAAAGTGGGTGACAAGGTGGAAGTCCTTGTAGAGAGCGCAGAGGACCGCAAGGGCCAGCTCATCATCTCCCACAAGAAAGCCCGCCAGCTCAAATCTTGGGATATGGTTAACGCCGCATATGAGAGCGGTGAGATTGTGAAGGGTTACGTCAAGACCCGCACAAAGGGTGGTATGATCGTGGATGTATTCGGAATCGAGGCCTTCCTTCCCGGTTCCCAGATCGACATCAAGCCCATCCGTGACTATGACGTATTCGTGGACACCACCATGGACTTCAAGATCGTGAAGATCAACCAGGAGTTCAAGAACGTGGTCGTTTCCCACAAGGCACTCCTTGAGGCCGAGCAGGAGCAGAAGCGCTCCGAACTCATCTCCAAACTGGAGAAGGGTCAGGTCCTGGAGGGTGTCGTGAAGAACATCACCAACTACGGCGTGTTCGTAGACCTTGGCGGTGTGGATGGTCTCATCCATATCACAGACCTCAGTTGGGGCCGCATCTCCCATCCGGAAGAAGTTGTTGCCCTTGATCAGAAGATCAACGTCGTTGTCCTTGACTTCAACGAGCAGCAGAAGCGCATCGCCCTTGGTCTGAAGCAACTCAGCGCACATCCTTGGGAGGCTCTCAGCGCAGACCTCAAGGTTGGTGACACCGTGAAGGGTAAGGTAGTTGCAGTGGCAGATTACGGCGCATTCATCGAGGTAGAGCCCGGCGTAGAGGGTCTCGTACATGTTTCCGAGATGTCCTGGAGCCCCCGTCTCCACAGCGCGCAGGAATTCCTTAAGGTCGGCGACGAGGTAGAGGCCCAGATCCTCACCCTTGACCGCGAGGCCCGCAAGATGTCCCTTGGCATCAAGCAGCTCACCACCAACCCTTGGGAGAGCATCCGCGAGAAATATCCCGTGGGTTCCCAGCACAAGGCTACCGTCCGCAACATCACCAACTTCGGTGTGTTCGCAGAACTTGAGGACGGCGTAGAAGGCCTCATCCACATCAGTGACCTCAGCTGGAACAAGCTCAAGCATCCCGCAGAGATGGTCCAGAGCGGTGACGTCATCGACGTAGTCATCCTTGACTTCGACGAGAACAGCCACAAACTCTCCCTCGGTCACAAGCAGCTCACTCCCAACCCTTGGGATGAACTCGAGGCCAAATATCCTGCCGGCACAGTCGTGGACGCCACCGTGTCCGTGATCGGCGACAAGAACACCACCCTTACCCTCGCAGACGGCACGGAGGTTACCGCCTTCAACCGTGAACTTGTGAAGGAAGACGGCAAGCAGGCCCTTGTTGGTGAGACCCTTCCCGTGAAGGTCGTTGACCTCCGCCGCAGCACCCGCACCATCCGCGTTTCCCACGTCCGCACTTACCAGGAGGCAAAGGCAGCCAAGGAAACCGCAGAGGCCGAGACCGCAAAGAAGGCCATCAAGAAGGTCCAGAGCAACGTGGAGAAGACCACCCTCGGTGACATCTCCGCTCTTGCAGCCCTCAAGGACAAGATGGAAAAGGGTGAGTAATCCTTCTTCCAATATCTTTAAGGTCACAATGCTGGGCACGGCTTCGGCTATGCCCGCAGGAGACCGGAACCAAAGCGCCCAGGCACTTCAAGTGCACGGGCGCTTGTTCCTTTTGGACTGCGGTGAGGGCACGCAGTATGCTATGGCCCGTTACCGCGTCCCTATGATGAAACTGGACACCGTTTTCATCTCACACATTCACGGTGACCACGTCTTTGGTATCTTCGGCCTTCTTTCCACCCTTGGAATGAAAGGCCGCCAGATGCCGCTTAACATCTTTGCCCCTCCGTCGTTCGGCCCCATCCTGAAGTTCTTCCTCAGTTATTACGGGGACGGAGTGGCATATGAGATCCGTTTCACGCCCCTGAAGATGAAAGGGCCGGAGACGGTTCTTGAAACAAAATCAATCCGCGTGGAGGCCTTCCCGCTCAATCACGCGATAGAGACCTTCGGTTTCCGCATTTCAGAAAAAGAGCCGCCCTATAATGTATATAAGGAGGCAATAGGGGAGTACGGGCTCACCCTCACGGAGATAGGCTCATTAAAGCGTGGGGAAGATGTAGTGAGGGCCGATGGAACCGTAATTCCCGTATCCAAGGCAGCCTACAAGCCGTTTGTCCCAAGGAGTTACGCCTATGTCTCAGACACCGCCCAGTTCCCGGAGGAGGCTGAGTGGCTCCGGGGTACTACGGTAATCTATCATGAGACCACCTATCTTCAGGCTCTTTCGGATCAGGCGGCCCTGAGGCATCATTCCACAACAATTGAGGCCGCCACTGTGGCCAGGGATGCCGGCGCGGAAAAACTTCTTATCGGCCATTATTCTTCCCGGAATTCAGACATCCGGGCCTATGAGGCCGAGTGCCGCAGCATTTTCCCTCAAACTTACGCCACTTCCGACGGCGAGAGTTATGAGTTATGAAAATTTCTTCTTAACTTAGCATCTTGTAAATTGTTGCAAGATGAAGAAGTTCCTCATATCGGCCCTCGCTGTGCTCTGCGTCACCATTACCGCACAGGCCCAGAGGACGGGTCAGGCCCAGCAGAAATACATAGAAACATATTCCGGGATTGCCGTGCAGGAGATGCTCCGTACCGGCGTTCCTGCCAGTATAACCCTGGCCCAGGGTATCCTGGAGTCCGGTTCCGGCCTCTCCACCCTTGCCGTAAACGGTAAGAACCACTTTGGCATCAAGTGCCACAAGGGCTGGACAGGAGACACAATGTATATGGACGACGACCGCCGCGGTGAATGCTTCCGCGTATACGGCTCTGTTGAGGAAAGTTTCCGTGACCACTCCGATTTCCTTAGGTACCGTGACCGCTACAAGTTCCTCTTCGACCTTGAGCGCACGGACTACAAAGGCTGGGCAACGGGCCTCAAGAAGGCAGGTTACGCCACGGATCCCAAGTACGCTTCCAAACTCATTAAATATATAGAGGACTACAATCTGTCCCGTTTCGATATCCTCACCAGCCAGGAAGAGGCCGTGCTTCCGGAGTCCCCGCTCCAGATAGAGCAGCCCGTAGCGGCCCCTGAGGTCAGAAACGGCATTTCCGTGTCTCCTTCTGAGGAATTCCACTTTGAACTTTCACGTCTTCTGTATTCCCTTAACGACGTCCCCTTCGTTTACTCTATGGAAGGTGAAACCTACGCCTCCATTGCAAAGCAGTACCACCTTTTCAAGTGGGAGATCCTGAAATACAATGATCTCAGGAAGGAACAGCCCCTTCTTCCCGGCACCGTAGTTTACCTCCAGGCAAAGAAGAAAAAGGCCCCCAAAGGCCTTGAAATGTATATTGTCTCCGAAGACGGAGAGGATTTCCACGCCATCTGCCAGCGCTTTGCCGTAAAGGAGAAGGCCATCCTCAAACTCAACGGCTGGGTGCCTCCCGTGGAACTTGAGGAAGGAGACGAGATAAAACTAAGATAAGGTTATGACTTCCAGGCAAATAGCCATAAGCGTAGCCTCAGTTCTGGCGGTGACGCTTCTAACTGTTGTGGGCAT
>JAFSPR010000093.1 GCA_017451395.1 Bacteroidales bacterium | reverse complement strand
TTCTTGTCCTGAAGGAACGGGATGATGTCCACAAAGTTCACTCCCTTGATGGGGAAATCCGGATAGAATTTGATGAATTTACTGTAGTCCATAACTTATTCTATTGAGTTCATGTCAATCAGGTTGTTCAGGAGGGCATACACCGTAAGGCCGGCAACGGTTTTGATGCCGGTTTTGCGGGTAATGTTCTTGCGATGGGAGATGACCGTGTAGATGGAGATGTTGTATTGGTCTGCGATTTCCTTGTTGAGCATACCCTTGGCAACGCTCACAAGGATTTCCTTCTCACGGGCGCTGAGTTCTCCGCCTTCTCCGCGCGGAACCTCCGACTCATCCTCCATCCGGCTCACTACGGGCACCAGGATGCCGTCCTCAATGAAGGTGTGGCGCTCAAGGTCGCTCTCCAGGCTGTAGAGGTAGAAAAGCACCCTGAAGCAGTCCTGGGAACTGCTCTGGGAAGGCTGATACATTGTTACAAGTTTCTTGAGGTCATCCAGTTTCTCCTCCACATTGGAGTGGTTCTTCTCATATTCCCCTATGGTGTAGGGCTCCCTCTCACGGCTGTCAATCATAGCCTCCACATACGGGAAAACCGTCTTTTCCTCATAGTCAAAGTGACGCTCCAGTTCTTCCTTGTAATCCCCGAAGAACTTACGGATCACCTTCTTGTGCATATCGTCACAGGGGCCGATCATATCCTCGATGGCGGCTGCAAGGGCCGGCATCATAGTTTCCAGATAATAGGTGTGGGAAAGACGCAGATAACGGACAATATCCTCAAGGCAGGCTCCTTCCATCTGCTCCCTTGAAGGCCGATAACCGTCAAAAGCATAAACCTTGCAGATGATGAGGAAGGTTTCCGGGTCAATGCCCATGCCGTCACAGACCTCCTTCACCGTAGCCTCGCCAAAGCCGTAACTCATCCCGAAACGGGAAAACACCCCCAGAATAGAAAAATTGACGTCCAGCAGGTCTGCCATCTTCATGGCCGGACTGATGGACGTTATGGACACCTGAGGTTTCATCCTACAAAATTAGAAAAAATTTGGATAGTCTGTGCCGATTTTTCCGGAAATGTCGCAGGTGGCGAAGCGTCGCAGGTGGTGGGGCAAAGTGTCGCAGGTCAGGCCGTGATCCGTCGCAGGTGGTGGGACGGGGTGTCGCAAGTCTGTGTTTTTAGCGTCACCTGCGACGGAAATCGGCCACAGGAGCAAAAAAACGTCGCAGGTCCGGCGTTTTTTGCAGACCTGCGACGGTCTGTCCTTTCCGGATTTTGGTTGACTCCGGTTGGAGTCTATCCCTGATAGAAGTTGACTCTGGTTTAACTTATAACTGGTATGGGTTGACTTGTTGTCGTTATCCCTTGTTTTGGTTGTCTAGCCAGGCCTTATCCCGTTCAGGGGTTGACTGACGACCGTGGGCTGGAAGGAGACCCCTGAACTAGGGACAAAGGTAAACTATTTTCAGGGATTTCCAAAGCCGCCCGCTGCTCACGTATGGCTTTCTCACGGTAACTGACCTAGTGCTTTTTTATCTCGCCCTCACATAAGGCCGCCATGGTGGGGGTCATCATATTGATGCTCATATGAGGGCGTTCGTTGTTATAGAAGCTCACAGCGCGCTCCACGGCAGCGATAACTTCCTCAATGCAGTTGAAGCGTATACCCTTAAGCAACTCGTTCTTCATTGTATTATTGATCCGCTCTGCCTGCGCATTATCTTTTGGGTCTCCCGTTTCCGTCATACTGATACGGATATGATTATCCTTCAGCAACTTTATATACTGCAGGCTGGCATATTGACAGCCACGGTCAGAATGGTGGATTAGATCTATGACCTCTTGTCCATCCAGGCGCTTTAACGCCATCTTCAGGGCCTGTATTGGGTACTTTGTATCAAGCGTAGGGCCAACACTCCAGCCCACGATTTCTTCTGTGTAGGCATCCAGAATCAGGGATAGATAGCAAAAGATGTAATGGTAAGCGTCAACCCAGATTGTAATATATGTAATATCACTGACCCACAGTTGGTTGGAGCGGGTAGGAATGAACTCCTTCACTAGGTTAGGATAGGTTGGAAGGCCATGCGTTGAGTCCGTAGTGCGCGGCTTACGGACTTTTAATCGGACCTTCAGGTTATGCTTGTTTATGATGTCTGCAAACAGATCCCTCCCAAGAGGATGATTACCCGTAAAGTCACGCCTATACATCCGCCAGATCTTATCTCCGCCCATACCGGGGTCCTTAGAACGGATCTATTTGATGTACTCCAATGCAAACGCTTCCCTAGCTGTACGGGCCAGTACCTTTGATTCGTCGTGTTTGTAGTATGCCTGCTTCGTTACGCCAAACAGCTCACAAAGATGTTGAACCTCATATCGTTTGGGGTCCTTTGCGTGCAGGTTGTTTACTGCTTGGCGCCAGCTTTTTTTCTTATCTGGATGCCGAACTGGGCTTCGGCAACATTAATAAGCTCA
>JAFSPR010000092.1 GCA_017451395.1 Bacteroidales bacterium | reverse complement strand
CCTAAATCGTCCCTTGCTCCAACATGGCGGTAGCAACCTTCATGAAGCCGGCAATGTTTGCGCCCTTGACGTAGTCTACGCTGCCATCCGGCTGGGTGCCGTACTTCACGCACTGCTCATGGATGGACTTCATGATGAAGTGAAGTTTCTCATCAACTTCCTTTCCGCTCCAGGAGATGTGCTCTGCGTTC
Organism: Bacteroidales bacterium; assembly: GCA_017451395.1. Lineage (GTDB taxonomy): Bacteria > Bacteroidota > Bacteroidia > Bacteroidales > UBA932 > Cryptobacteroides. The sequence continues at coordinate 2,723 of JAFSPR010000092.1, read as the reverse complement.
TGGGTCATTTCAAGACCGCTGGTGGCCACACCGCCTGCGTTCACGGCCTTGCCGGGGGCGAAGAGTATTCCGTTATGCTGGAAGAAGTGGATGGCTCCGGGCTGGCAGCCCATATTGGAGACCTCGCAGCAGCACCAGCAGCCGTTTGCCTTCAGTTCCTTAGCATCGTCCTCAGAAAGTTCATTCTGGAAGGCGCAAGGGAGTGCGATATCCACGGGGATGCTCCAGGACTTCTTGCCGGGAGTGAACTTGGCTAGTTCAGGGAACTTAGTTGCCATATCCTCCACCTTATTGCGGTTGGAGGCGCGCATAACAAGCATATAGTCAATCATTTCAGGGGTAATGCCGCCGGGGATTTCGCATACGCCGTCGGGGCCACTGATGGCAACAACCTTTGCGCCAAGTTCGCGGGCCTTTGTTGCGGCGCCCCAGGCAACGTTACCAAAGCCGGAGAGCGCCACGCGGCAGCCCTTGATGTCCTTGCCGGCCTTCTGAAGAAGGTGCTGGGTGAAATAGAGTGCGCCAAAGCCGGTGGCCTCAGGCCTCAAAATGCTTCCGCCCCAGGTGCCGCCCTTACCTGTAAGGACGCCGGTGTTGTACTGGCGGGCCAGTTTCTTGTACATGCCGTAGAGGTAGCCAATTTCACGGCCGCCTACACCAACGTCGCCTGCAGGGATATCCTGATCCGGGCCGATACAGTTCCAAAGTTCCAGCATGAACGCCTGGCAGAAACGCATGATTTCGTCATTGGACTTACCCACGGGGTCAAAGTCTGAGCCGCCCTTTGCGCCACCCATAGGAAGGGTTGTGAGGGCGTTTTTGAAGGTCTGTTCAAAGCCCAGGAACTTGAGCATTGAAGGGGTCACTGCCCTATGGAAACGGAGACCGCCCTTGTAAGGGCCGATAGCACTGTTGAACTGGATCCTGTAGCCGGTGTTGGTCTGTACCTCACCGCGGTCATCTATCCAAGTAACGCGGAAAGAGAAGATGCGGTCCGGCTCCACCAGACGCTCAACTATCTTTGCCTGCTCAAACTCAGGATGCTGATTGTACACATCCTCAATAGATTCCAGAACTTCCTGAACAGCCTGCAGATACTCCTTCTCTCCGGGGTACTTGGCCTGAAGGCGTGCCATAATGTCCGTTGTTTTCATATCAGTTTTTAATTAAGTGTTATAATTTGTCTTACAAATTTACACAAGAAAAAGCATTTTCCCAACTATTTTTTACGTTTAGTGGGACGGACCACAAACTGGATGTCTATGTCCTCAATGGAGTAGCCTTTGAACTTTCGGCGGCCAAGATGCTCCTCCACTATGGCCGATAATTCCTCGTCCACAACATCCCTGTAAGTGTGGTTATCACGGTCATAAAGATGTACGTGCGGCTCCGGGATGGCGTCAAAGAACATCTTGCCAGCGGCAGAGAGACGCCGCGCATAGATGTGGTTGTCAGACAGTTCAGAAAGGATATTGTAAACGGATGCCACGGTCACTTTCACGCCGGCTTCCCGGAATCTCTCCACAACCTGATCCGGCGATGCGTGGACAAGGTCCATCATCACGGTGTGAACGGCAATCCGGGGGCGCGTGGCCTTGAGGCCGTGCCTGTGAAGCTGCGTCTTGAACTCCTCAACGCTGCGGACGCCTTTCTGGGGTTTTACTGCCATTATTTAAGAAGTGACTTAGCGTTGGCGATGGCTTCCGGGGTAATCACGGAGCCGGAAAGCATACGGGCAATCTCCTGCACGCGGCCATCGGCGTCAAGAGCCTTCACGGAAGTTACATCGGCCGATTTTGAAACAAGGTAATGCGCGCTTCCCTTTGCCGCCACCTGCGGAAGGTGCGTAATTGCAAAAACCTGCATGGAAGCGCCCATGGAGCATACCAGGGAGCCCATTTTGTCTGCGGCCGATCCGGAAACGCCGGTGTCTATCTCATCGAAGACCAGCGTTGGCATATGCGTAAGCCGCGCCATATGGGCCTTGAGGCTTAGCATAATGCGGGAAAGTTCGCCTCCTGAAGCCGCCTTTGCAACGTCCTGGGGCGCCCTTCCGGTAGAAGAAAACAGGAAATCCACGCTGCTCTCCCCAACCTTCACTTCAAATGCGGCGTGGTCAAGTTCAAGGTAGCGTAATTGTTCCTGAATGGCCTTCCCAAAAGGCCCTGCAGCGGCGGTACGCTTATCAAAGAGTTCCTTCAGAAGTTTCTCATACGCCTTCCTGGCCGATGAAACCTCTGCCTCCAGCGCCGCCTCATCTTCCTCAATGGTCTCCGTGCTCATGACAAGCGCCTTCAGGCGGTCTCTTTCCGCCGCAAGTTCCTGCACGGAAGAGACTCCGTATTTCTGCATTAGGGAGTAAAGGAGCGACAGCCTTTCCTCCACGGCCTGCAGCCTTTCCGGCGATGCCTCCGTACGCGCTCCAAGGCTCTCTACCTCCGCCTCAATGTCTTCAATTTCTATGCGGGCGCTCTCCAGCCGGCCGGCAAGTTCCTCAAGATGCGGAATGAATGCCGACGCCCTCTCAAGTATCCTGGAGGCATCTTTAAGTTTCAAATTTGAAACTAACTCATAAGCCTCGGAGAGTTTCTCCTTAATTTCTTCCGCGTGCGCGAGGGCCTTCTGCTCCGCCTCCAGATCCTCCAGTTCTCCGGGGACTAGACGGGCTTCCTCCAGCCTTTGCCAGCGGGAGTGATTGTACTCCTGATCCCTAAGCGCCAGGG
>JAFSPR010000091.1 GCA_017451395.1 Bacteroidales bacterium | reverse complement strand
GGATGTAGGCATTGACCTCTTTGGCGTTAGAAAGACGAACACGGGCTACCTTACGCATAGCGGAGTTCGGCTTCTTGGGCGTGGTGGTGTACACACGCAGACATACGCCACGCTTCTGAGGGCATGCATCCAACGCACGAGACTTGCTCTTTACTTCAAGTTGCTCGCGTCCTTTACGGACAAGTTGTTGAATTGTAGGCATAAATGTTTGTTAATAAATAAATTATAGTTACAACCCATTTTTTTGCGGCTTATGTCCGCGCAAAATGGGCTGCAAAGATAAGAAAAATATTTTACTTTACAAAAATTTCCAGTATTGTATCTACCGGATCAAGGTCTGAAGGCACTTTGGGATAGAATGTCCGGTTGCCAAGGGTTACCTTAATTATATTATCCTGGGGAAGGGCCGACGGCTCAAGGATATGGACGTAGATGTGATGGGCGTCGCGGGTGGTCACGCCCCAGGGCTCCGGAGGGATGCCCGTGGAGCCGCATCCGTTGACGGTGTGGCCGTGCTCCCTCATCCAGGCGCCAAGTTCCTTAAGACGCTCCAAGGCAGGCGCAGGAAGTTCTCCCGAGGCCATAGGGCCGATATTGAGAAGCAGGTTTGCATCCTTCGAAACGGCTTTCACCAGAAGGGCCACCAGTTCCTTCAGGGGCTTGTACCACTGGTCCTCAACCCTGTAGCCCCAGGCGTAGTTCATAGTTTCGCAGGTCTCAAGCGGCAGGGTTGATACGTTCTCTCCGGGAAGGTCACGCTCGAACATCTGGAAGTCCTCCCCCGGGAGCGGAGCCTTGTGGTGATTGTTCCCGATGAGGCAGGCCGGGTCTATGGAATGGATGAGGTCATAAAGTTCCGTCACCCTCCAGTCAAAACCTGCGGGCTGGTCCCACAGGCCGTCAAACCATAGGGCCCCCGGCTTATGTGCCATAAGTTCCCGGATCTGGGCCTTCTCAAACTCAAGATAATGGCCGTAGGATGCCTTCAGGGAGTCTTTCTGGATGCCGCTGTCTCCTTTTGGATAATCCGGCCTTATCCAGTCTATGAGGGAATAATAGTACTGCATCCTCATCCCGCGGGCTTTCACGGCGGCGGTAAGTTCCGCAAGGGGGTCCCTCCCGAACGGCGTACCGTCCACTATGTTGAAGCCGCTCTCACGGGTTCCGAACATTGAAAAGCCGTCGTGGTGACGGGAAGTGAGGGTTACATACCCAGCCCCTGCGTCGGCGAAAGCCTGCGCCCAGGCATCGGCATCAAACTTTGAAGGGAAGAATCCTCCGGCGGCGGCCATATAGGCTACCGAATCCAGTTTGTGCGTTGAGAGGTACCACTCCCCCTGCGCATAGGCACTGTAGATGCCCCAGTGCAGGAAAATGCCAAGCCTCTTTTCCTTGAAGGCGGCGCGCGCCTCAAGGTTTTCACGCGAAGGGACATACTGGCCGAAAGCCCCGGTGGAAACAAGGGCAAGGGCCACAATGAGGACCAGCCGCCTCATCTTAGACAGGGCTTCAGTTTATCCCAGGACACGGTGACAAAGAGAGGGCCGAAGGCGTGAGGCAGGAGGTCGTCTGGCTGGAAAACCCACTGCACGCCGTCAGGGCCCACGGAGAAGTTGGTGTTGGGAACCACCTCCTCAAGGTCCAGGAGTTCAAGGACCTCGGGGTTATCGGCCTCAATATCCTTCTTGACCTGCGCCTGCATCAGGGCGGCAACCTTGTCATAGTAGCCGTCCGTGAAGATATCGGCCTCGGTCACAACATCTCCGGTTTTGGCGTCAAACACTATCTGGCTGTATGTGGAGGCCCCGTGGGCACCGCCCCTGTACCAGTAATAATTGATAAGGTAGTTGCGCCACCCCTTGTATTTTGCGGTAAATTCCCCGGTGAGGGAGTCCTCCCAGGTGAGGACGGGGATTTCTCCCACCATACCGGAGTTCTCAGTGATGTACTCGTCAATGAGGTTCTCCCTGTACTGGGCGGCCGTTTCTTCAAGAGGGCCGATATCCACGCCCTCCATATCGAAGGCCTGGGCCACGATGGCGGCGTTCATCTTCTCCATTGCGGGAATGAGCATACCCTTGGATGCGTACTGGATGGAGACCTTGTAAAAGAGGGAATCGGCCTCAGAGCCCTCAAGGGGCATTACCATCTCATCTTCAAAGACGCCGGCCTTGAAGGAGTCGCAGGCGGTCACAAGGGCCCCGAGGGCCATAAATATGACGGGAATCAACCTTTTCATAACGTTATCTTTGCTTTTTTAAGTCCTTTTGACGAGGCCTGTACCGTGACGGGGCCTTTCCCCGTGCGGCGGATGATGACGGACGCCTTTCCGGCAAATGCGGGAAGTTCCGGGCTGTAGAACGGCACGTGGGAGGTTGGGTCTCCGGCGTCCGTTGCAACAATCTCCGCGGGGCCCTTCACCTCAAATTTAATCCGGGCCGATGACCCTGGGCACAGCACTCCGGCCTTGTCCTGGACATCCACGGTAATGTAACTGAGGTCTTCGCCTTCGTAGTCTATGGAGGCGGTCAGTTTTGCAGGCTTTGAGGCGGTCTGGACCTTGTCACGGGCCCATTCACGGCCGTTTTTATAGCACACCACCTCAAGGGTGCCGGGGGTGTAGAACACCCTGTCCCACACTATGCGGTAGCCGTCCTTCTTCTTTCGGCCCAGGGATTTTCCGTTAAGGAATAGTTCCGCTTCATCGCCGGAAGTGTACACGTGAACGGGCGTCAGGATGCCTTCACGTCCGGGCCATGTCCAGTGCGGAAGGATGTGGGCAACGGGTTTGTCCGGGCACCAGCGGGCCTGGTACAGCCAGTACCTGTCCTTGGGAAAACCCGCAAGGTCTATTATACCAAAGTATGAACTTCGGGAAGGAAGCGGCACGGATGCTATCTCCTGCCCCCAGGCGGCAACCATCTTGCGGTAGGCCTCCTTCTCTTCCTCAGTGTGGAAGTTGGTGAACACGGAAGGGTCCATATTGAAGGGCGTGGGCTCACCGAGGTAGTCGTAGCCGGTCCAGACAAACTCTCCGGCGCATTCCGGGACCTTGTCTTCATACTCCCACTCGTAGTCCGGCTTTGATGCCCAGCCGGGGGCGTAGAGGTCATAGGAACTCACCTGGAAGGGAGGGTCCATAGTCCAGCCCTTACCCTTCTCCTCTTCCACCGGGAACAGGTAATATCCGCGCGTGGATATGCAGGATGAGGTTTCAGAGCCAAGGACGGGCTGCCCGGGATGCTCTGCGACAAACTGCTCATAGAGGTGAGGTTTGTAGTTGAAACCGTAGACGTCAATTGTTTCCGCATAGCCTGTGAAGGCGGCTCCGGGGTTGTCGTTACCGGCGGTTGTGAGGCGGGTGGGGTCCTCCCTGTGGCAGAGGTCCGTGAGACGGCGGGGGATGTCCCATCTTTCCGGCCAGCCCTGTTCTCCGCACTCGTTGCCAATGCTCCAGAGGATGACGCTGGGATGGTTCCTGTCACGGCGGATCATTGCCGTGAGATCTTTCTCCACCCACTCATTGAAAAGCGTAGCGTAGCCGTTCTCCTTCTTGGAAACGGTCCAGGTGTCCGTCAGTTCGTCCATCACAAGGAAGCCCATACAGTCACACAAGTCAAGGAGTTCCGGTGCTGGAGGATTGTGGCTCATACGGATGGCGTTGCAGCCCATCTCCCTGAGCATTATGAGACGGCGCTGCCAGGCGTCCTCATTCCAGGCCGCGCCAAGGGCTCCTGCGTCGTGATGGAGGCATACGCCCCTGAGGAAGGTTTTCACGCCGTTAAGGTAGAAGCCGTCAGGGCGGAATTCCGCGCTCCTTATGCCGAAGGGCGTTTCATACACGTCCCGTGTGTCTTCAGTCTCAACCACCGTGCGGGCAAGATACATCTGAGGGGTCTCCGGGCTCCAGAGGCGGGGATTCACTATCTCAAAGTCCTGGACCTCCGTGCGGCCGTCCCAGGCCTCAACCACGGAGCGGGTTTCGGCCACCACATATTCCGTATTGCCCTCCTTGTAGAGGATGCGGGTGCTTATGCGGGCAATGCAGGTTTCCGGGGCCTTCAGGGTCACTTTCTGGTACACAATGGCCTTGCCGGGGGCAAACTGAGTGGTGATGAAGGTGCCCCAGTGGGCAACTGAGGTCTTTTCTGTCTTTGCAATCCACACATTGCGGTATATGCCGCCGCCGGGGTACCAGCGAGAGCTTTCCGGCTTGTTGTCAAGCACTATCTCTATGCGGTTTTTGCCTTCCTGCAGCCTTCCGGTAAGATCTACGGCCCAACTGGCGTATCCGTATGCCCAGCCGCCGGCCTTCACTCCGTTCACAAATACGGAGGCGTTGGACATTGCGCCGTCCACTTCAAGGCGGATATCCTTCTCAAGGTCTTCCTCAGTCACTTCCAGGGTTTTCCCGTAACGGGCCTTGCCCCACCAGGGCAGTTTTCCGGTTTCTCCGGGGAATTCCTGGCTGAATTCCCCCTCCACGCCCCAGTCGTGGGGAAGGTTCACGGTGCGCGTGCTGCCGTCCTTGGTAAAGGACCAGCCGTCATTCCAAAGTTCACGGCCTGCCGGCTGCGCTGCGGCCGCCAGGGCTACCCCAAGGGCCGATAGTATTGTCAGAAGCTTTTTCATATCTATGCGAAGATAGCAATAATTGCGGAAAAATGCTATCTTTGTAGATAGCAACGCTAATAAACCAATGAAATTCAGGACCTACGTGCTGTTTTGGATACTCTTCGGGGTGGTGGCCGATACCGTCATCGGCCTTACGCTCCTGAAGGGAGCGCAGTGGTGGGCTATAGCAGCAATGGCGGCTCCCACGCTGGCGGCGGGGCTGTGCCTGCCGCTTATAGGCACGGGAAAATGGTACGCAGACTCCCTGAGGGTATTCTCCTACCTCATCTTCATATTTGAACTTCCCAAGTTCCTGATTGCCCTCATAGGCCTTGCTTCGCCGCCGGCGGGAATCGCCGTGGGCGCTGCCGTGAGCCTGTTTTTCATCACGCTTATCTTCTACGTGACGCGGCATCTGAAGGTGAAGGAAACCACCCTTGAGATAGACGGATTCCCCGGAAAGCCCCTAAGGATATGCCAGATAGGGGATTTTCACCTTGGGTCCTTTGGTACAAAGAGTAAGTACATAAGCCGTATCATAGATACCGTGAACGCCCAGAAGCCGGACGTAATCCTCTTTGTTGGGGACCTTGTGAACTTTGAGGCTAAGGAGGCGTTCCCCTACAGGGATGTGCTTGCGCGGCTCCAGGCGCCGGTGTACGCCATTCTGGGGAACCACGACTTCCTCCTTCACGGGCCGCACGACTCAAATGAGGAGAGCCGATTAAAGGATATGGCCGCGCTGGAGGCCTTTGAGAAGTCCCTCGGATGGAGGGTTCTCCGCAATGAAAACATTGAACTCCGGCCCGGCGTGGCCCTTGTGGGCGTAGATAATATCACAAAGAATCCCTACTTCCGTAAAGTTGGAGGAGAACTTGGGAAGGCGCTTGAGGGCGTGGAGCAATCGGCCTTCAAGATACTTCTCTCCCACGACCCCACCCACTGGAGGCTGGAAGTTCTGCCAAAAACGGAT
>JAFSPR010000090.1 GCA_017451395.1 Bacteroidales bacterium | reverse complement strand
CCTCCGAGGGCGTATGGCAGTATGGCGGCTGGCACAATGTAATGAACGGCGTTGCCGGTCTTCTGAATATCTTCTGTATGACCGCCTGGTGGAATGTGTATCCTTCCAAGGACAAGAAGGACATGATCTGGGCCGATATGACCTGGGTTTACATCCTTGTCTATGACATCTGGAACTTTGCATACACCTACAACTGCCTGCCTACTCACAGCTGGTACTGCGGTATCGCACTGCTTCTTGCTCCCACCATCGCTGCTCTGCTTTGGAACCGTGGCGGCTGGATCCAGAACCGTGCAAACACCCTTGCCATCTGGTGCATGTTCGCACAGGTGTTCCCTCTGTTCCAGGAGACCTTCAAGAATGGTCAGCAGTGGTTCAGCTGGGCAACTCTTCCCGTGCTTTATCCTCAGGGCACCGCTACCATCGAGCAGCTTTATGCAGCAGCAGGCGGTGAGGCTGCAGTGGTCGGTACAACCGTAGATCCTTCAGTTGTGGCTGCAAATCCCACAATGATGGTTGTGATCAGCGCCCTTGCTCTTCTCACCAACGCAGTTGCCCTTGGTTACATCTTCGTTCAGGCCAGGAAGCGTCACATCAATCCTTACAAGGAGGATGTCTTCGTGGACCAGAAGTACTACAAGGATGCAATGGCCCGTGCCGTTGTGGACTAATTGTCTGATAGTTAATTGATTAATGATATAGCGGTGCACTTCACGGTGCACCGCTATATCATTATATGGCTGGGAATCAGCGTGTTAGCGCTTCTTGATCTTACGGATAGGGTCGCAGGTGAGGCCGATGCCCAGTTTGTTGAAGGTTTTGCGGTCTACCTCGGAGAGCATTACCGTGGAGTGGACCTGGGCGCCCTTGAGGTTAGGGAGTTCATCCAGGGCCAGTTTACAGTTTTCGTCTATTAGGCTCATCATTGAGATGGCTACAAGTACTTCGTCGGTGTGGAGACGGGGATTGTGGCCGTGGAGGTAGGTGACCTTGGTTTTCTGGATGGGGGCTATCATCTGCTGAGGGATGAGTTTCACGTTGTGGGCTATGCCGGCAAGGTGCTTTATGGCATTAAGGAGAAGCGCGCTGCAGGGGCCTAGCAGGGGAGAGGTCTCACCGGTGAGGATGGTGCCGTCTTCAAGTTCTATGGCAGCGGTTGCAACCCCGGCCTTTTCAAGGCGCTCGTGGGCCGCAACGGTTGTTTTTCTGTCGGCCGTGGTGAGTTTTGCCCTCTTCATCACAAGGTTGTTCTTGTTTACTTCCGCCTCAGTGGCCTTTCCATCGGCAAAATTGCAGAGGGCAGTGTAGTAGCGCCGGATAATTTCCTGTTTGGAGGCTTCCTGGCACACTTCGTCGTCACTGATGCAGTACCCAATCATATTGACGCCCATATCCGTGGGTGACTTGTAGGGGGATTCTCCGTATATGTCCTCGAAGAGGGTGTTCATTACGGGGAATATCTCTATGTCCCTGTTGTAGTTGACGGCGGTCTCTCCGTAGGCTTCCAGATGGAATGGGTCTATCATATTAACGTCGTCAAGGTCTGCGGTGGCGCTCTCGTAGGCCATATTTACGGGGTGGCTCAGGGGAAGGTTCCAGACGGGGAAGGTCTCGAACTTTGCATATCCGGCCTTTATGCCTCGTTTGTTCTCCTGGTATAACTGGCTCAGGCACACCGCCATCTTGCCGCTGCCTGGGCCTGGAGCCGTCACAACCACAAGAGGCTTGGAAGTCTCAACGTAGTCGTTCTTGCCGAAGCCCTCCTCAGAGTCTATGAGGGCAACGTTGTTGGGATATCCTTCAATTGTGTGGTGATAGTACACGCGGATGTCCATATTCTCCAGGCGCTTGCGGTATGCTTCCGCGCTGGCCTGGCCGTTGAAGTGGGTTATGACAACGCTGTTTACGCTTAGGTCCCGGGCCAGGAATTCGTCCCTCAGGCGAAGGACGTCCATATCATAGGTGATTCCAAGGTCCGTGCGGATCTTGTTTTTCTCTATGTCTACGGCCGATATTACGATGATTATCTCAAGGTCGTCCTTGAGTTGCATCAGCATCTGGAGTTTTGAATCGGGCTCGAAGCCGGGGAGGACGCGGCTTGCGTGGTAGTCGTCAAAGAGTTTGCCGCCAAACTCCATATAAAGTTTGTCCCCGAAGTGCTGGATGCGCTCCTTGATGTGCTCTGACTGGATTTTAAGGTATTTGTTGTTGTCGAACCCGTATTTCATAATGCCGATTGCTTTTTTCAATACGGGATACAAAATTAATCCTTTCCCCTCAAATACGCAAAAAAAAGTTTAGTCGGAAACGTAAACTGAATCGGCCTTGTCTATATAAAGGATGCCGTCAAGGTGGTCACATTCGTGCTGGAAGATGACGGCGGTAAAGCCCTCAACTTCCTCATCCACACGCTCCTTAGAGGAAATGTCCGTATAACTGATGCCGATTTTACTGTGGCGCTTCACAAGGCCGCGGAGACCTGGAACGGAAAGGCATCCTTCAGGGCCGGTTACTATCTCTCCGGCGAGGGAGTCCACCTTAACGTTCACATATGCCTCGAATGGCTCTCCGGGCTTATCGAAGCGCTGCACCAGGATGATGCGGCGGTTAATGCCAACCTGCGGAGCGGCAATGCCTACACCGTCCTGTGAAGGGTCAGTGACCGTGCGGAGCATCTTGGTAATGAGTGTCTGAAGTTCCGGGGATTCCAGTTCCCGGTGCCCGAGGTCCACGGACTGCGCGCGGAGGATGGCGCTGTCGGCCGGAATGGTTGTGACGTACATAAGGGAGTCTGACGTGCGGATGATATCCCGCTCCCTTTCTGTCCAGGCAGAGTTACAGCCAATGAGGCCGATACACAGGACAAATACTATTGCAACAAGTTTTGATTTCATAACGCAAATATAATGAAAATCAAGTATATTTGCGGTATGATTTCGTTTACTTGTGACTATAATGAAGGCGCGCATCCCGCCATTTTGGAGCGCCTTGCCAAAACAAATTTTCTCCAGGAACCCGGTTACGGGGAGGATTCTTTCTCCGAAGATGCCAAACGGCTTATCCGCGAGGCTATCGGCCGCCCGGAGGCCTCCGTTTTCTTCCTTGTAGGGGGCACTCAGACCAATTCCACGGTAATTGATGCCGTTATTCCTCATTACGGTGCGGTGATTGCGGCCGATACTGGCCATATTGCCGTGCACGAGTCCGGGGCAGTGGAACTGAGCGGTCACAAGGTGATTACGCTCCCGTCCCATAACGGAAAGATGAATGCCGGGGAACTACGCTCCTATCTTGAGACTTTCTATGAGGATTCAGCCTGGCCTCATATGGCTCATCCGGATATGGTTTATATCTCTTTCCCCACGGAGTACGGAACCATTTATTCCAAGGCGGAACTGTCTGAACTCAAGGCGGTTTGCCGTGATTACCGGATGAAGTTCTTCATAGATGGCGCGCGCCTTGGATATGGCCTTGCCAGCCCTGAGGCCGATGTAACCCTGAATGAACTTGCCGGCCTCTGTGATGTATTCTATATCGGCGGAACCAAGGTCGGTGCCCTCTGCGGAGAAGCCGTGGTTTTCCCTGCCGGTGATGCTCCGGAGCACTTTTTCACCATAGTCAAGCAGCACGGAGCCCTTCTGGCTAAGGGCAGGCTTCTGGGAATCCAGTTCCAGACTCTTTTCACCGGAGGGCTGTACTTTGAGATAAGCCGCCATGCAATTGAGATGGCCGCGCTCCTTAAAAAGGTATTTGAGCGCCGCGGCATTCCGTTTTACATTGACTCTCCAACCAATCAGCAGTTCCCAATCCTTACCAAGGAGCAGATGGACGCCCTGGAAGGGAAGGCCCTCTTTGAGATCTGGGCTAAACTCTCTGACGGCCGCTTTGTCACCCGTTTCTGCACCAGTTGGTGTACCACTGAAGCACAACTTCAGGAACTGGACTCCCTCATTCGTGTTCGCTGAAATCTGCCCGGAATGCTTTCTTCCAGGGCTGTTTTTGCTAACAACTTAATAATGACCGATTTACAACATTTACTCCTACCGTTTTGACCCGGAGTAAATGTTGTAAGTAATTCATTACCAGTACTTTAACAAAAACGGGTACTTATTATCTTTGCAAGGGTGTTGACGGCGTCCACATTGATTGGTTCTAGGACGATTTCTTCCGGTTCCAAGTCCAGGAGGAACTGCATGTAATTTGGGAGCGTGAGCAGCTGACCGTCCCGGCCTACATTGTAGTCGCCGAATTTAATGATTTGCTTCACGTGATTACAGGAACGGAGTTGATGCCCAGATCTTTCTTCTGAAGCATCTTACGACGCCGTTTCTTGAGCTCATCTCCGTAACCCTGGACTGTACCGAGCGCGAGAAGTAGACACGAACGGGGTACCATCGGCTCTAATGGAATCAACTGTCATCCCTCGTTTCGGCCGAATTAGGGAAGCTCGGGAAAATTACAACATGCCGAGTTCCTTTGCCTTGTAGATGACGCCGGCGGTGTTGCGGACATCGAACTTTTCAAGGAGTCGCATACGGTACCAGCGGACGGTCTGGTCAGTAAGGCAGATCCTGTCGGCAATTTCCTTGCTAGAGAGTCCTTCCGCGAGTAGGGGTAGGATTTCGGCCTCTCTGTCGGTAAGTTCAATAGACGGTTTGGTAACTTTGTTGT
>JAFSPR010000089.1 GCA_017451395.1 Bacteroidales bacterium | reverse complement strand
TATGGGAAGGGCGTTGGCCTTCTCCACAATGAGTTTGGATTTTACGGAAGAATCCAGTTCAATGCCGTATCTGTCTTTGTCTGAAGGTTTACAGGCCGATGCCAGAAGCGGTGCCGCCACGGCTGCCACGGCGCCTTTTTTCAAGAAATCTCTGCGGTTTTCCATATTGATGAAGATTATTGTTTTATCAGGTAACTGTGCTTTGCAAGGAGGCTGGAGCCTATTGCTCCGGCTTTCTCTCCAAGCCCTGACACTTTGATGACTGTGTCGCTGTTCACAAGGTTGAGGGAGAGTTTGTTCACCGTGCTCCTTAATGGCGGAATGAGGTATTTTTCCGTGGCGCAGAGCCTCCCCCCTATGACCACTATGTTGGGGTTGAAGATGTTTATTAGGCCGGCTACGGCGCGTCCCAGCGTCTCTCCAACCTTCTCCACGCATTCAATGCAGAGCACATCCTCCTTTTTCACAGCGTCAAGTATGCTGTCAAGGGTGATTTCCTCCCCCGCGGCATAGGACTTTGACAGGACGGAGGCGCGCCCCCCGGAGAGTTTCCCCACAACAAGCCTGTGGAGGGCGCTTCCGGATGCGCCTGTTTCCAGGCAGCCTATCTTTCCGCATCGGCACGGAATGTTGTTGTCAAGGAGGGGGAAGTGCCCTATCTCTCCGGAAAAGCCTGATTTCCCGTAGTAGAGTCTCCCGTCCATCACCATACCCATACCAAGGCCCCAGCCAACGTTGAGGAAGAGGATGTCTCCTTCAGTGCCCGGGAGACTGCTCATATACTCTCCCCACGCCATTGCGCGTGAGTCGTTCTCCACCACCACGGGTTTTCCGAATTCGGCCTCCAGAAGGTCCCTGAACGGCTTTTCCTCGCTTATGAAGAAGGAGTAACTGTAACCGGTTACGTGGTTTACGCGGCCAGTGATGTCAACCCCGTAACCCGCCACGGCGGAACTGTCTATCCTCATCTTGGACTCCAGGCATTTCCTCACGGCAAGGCACATCTCTCTCACGGATTCTTCCGTCTTTTCAAGGTGGAAGGGAATGCTTTCCACGGCGTGGACAAGCTGGCCCGGGAAATCCGTTGCCGCAACCGTGATGCGCTCCTGCTCAACGTGCACCCCCACAAAGTATCCGGCCTTTGGATTGAGGCCGAAAATGCTTGCGCGCCGCCCTCCTGATGATCCCGTTTTCCCAAGGTCCACAAGGTAGCCGTCGGCCACCATTTCCGTCACTATGCGCGTGACTTTGGGGATGCTGGCATCCAGGAGCCGCGCAAAATCCGCTATGCTGTAACCCTGACGGTTGGAGCAGAGGGACAGGATGGTTTTCTTTTCCGGGGCGTAATGCCCGCTGATATTCAGGGACAGGGGATCCATTATGTGGGACGTGGCTCAGGTTTTTGCAAATATAGCGAATAGAAATCTTAATTGCAAGCACTTTTTAATGAACCGTTAAAAAGTTATGTGGTGTTGTAAAAATTTTGAAAAAAAGTTTTGGGTTATTTCGATTTATTTTTATATTTGTGGAGACGATAACCGAAAAACCATATAAACACTAAACCCAAAATGATGAAAGAAAGTTTTGGTCAAATGGCGGAGCGCTACCGTAAAGAACTGTATGGCAGCGTGTTGCCTTTCTGGCTGGAAAAGTCCCAGGACCTTGAGTGTGGAGGATATTTCACCTGCCTTAACCGTGACGGAAGCGTTTTTGACACGGACAAGTTCGTGTGGCTGCAGGGAAGGGAAGTGTGGATGTTCGCGATGCTTTATAATAAAGTGGAAAAAAATCCGCAGTGGCTCCAGTGCGCCCTTCAGGGCGGAAAGTTCCTGGAGAAATACGGTCACGACGGAAACTATGACTTCTACTTCTCCCTCACCCGCGAAGGAAAGCCCATCATAGCCCCCTACAACATCTTCTCCAACACTTTCGCCTGTATGGCGTTCGCCCAGTTGGCGGTGGCAACCGGTGAGGAGCATTGGGCCGATATTGCCCGCAGGACCTTCCAGCGCATCCTTGACCGCCGCTCCAACCCCAAGGGCCGCTGGCTCAAGGCCGTTCCCGGAACGCGTCCTATGAAGGACTTCGCCCTTCCTATGATCATCTGCAACATGGCCCTGGAGATAGAGCCCATCATTGAGGACAAGTCTCTCCTTGACAAGACCATAGAGGAGGCTCTCCACGAGGTATTTGACGTGTTCTACCAGCCGGACCTTGGCGTGATGGTGGAAAATCTCGCCCCGGACGGCAGCCTCATTGACAGCTTCGAGGGCCGCCGCATCAACCCCGGCCACGACCTTGAGGCACTGTGGTTTATGATGAACCTGGGCCTCCGCCTCCACAGGCAGGATATCATTGAGAGGAGCGTGGAGATAGCCCTCCGCGTAATTGACTACGGCTGGGACAAGGAGTACGGCGGAATCTTCTACTTTATGGACCGCAAGGGTTATCCCACCCAGGAACTTGAGTGGGACCAGAAACTCTGGTGGGTGCATCTTGAGAGCGCCATCTGTATGATCAAAGGTTATGAGCTTACGGGCAATGAAAAATGCCTGGAGTGGTTTGAAAAACTGGACAACTACCTCTGGACTCACTTCAAGGACAGGGAGTATCCGGAGTGGTACGGATATCTCAACCGCAGGGGAGAGGTGCTTCTGCCTCTTAAGGGCGGCAAGTGGAAGGGCTGCTTCCACGTGCCACGCGGCCTCTATCAGATAAGTACAATCTTACAGGAAATAGCAGACAAACAATAAATAAACTATGAAAGGTTTACCCAGATTGTTATTCGCCGTGGCGGCAGCGCTTCTGCTGTCCGTCCCGGCCTTTGCCCAGGGAACGCTCCGCGGCAAGGTGACAGACCAGGACGGCGCGCCGCTTCCAGGAGTCACCGTGCTGGTGAAAGGCACCTCGCAGGGCACAATGACCGGCGCCGACGGCAGTTATTCAATGCCGGCGGCCAAAGGCAGCGTCATAGAGTTCTCCTGCCTCGGCCTTGCAACTCAGGAATTCACCTTCGACGGCCGCAGCGCCATCAACGTCCGGATGACGGAAGACGCCTTGTACCTGGACGACGTAGTGGTGGTTGGTTACGGCACCGCCAAGAAGGAAACCCTCACGGCGGCGGTATCGGCCATAAAGGGCGACGAACTCCTCAAGGCCCCCGCCACAAACGTGTCACAGGTGCTTGCCGGTAAACTCTCCGGTATCTCATCAGTTCAGGAATCCGGTGAGCCGGGCCTTGACCAGGCGTCGCTTCGTATCCGCGGCTCCGTGTACGGCGTGGCGTACGTTGTGGACGGCTTCCCCGTGGACAACATCAATGACATAGATCCGGCCGATATCGAGAGCGTATCCGTTCTGAAGGACGGTGCCTCGGCCGCGGTGTATGGCCTCAAGGCTGCCGGAGGTGTCATCATCATCACCACAAAGAAGGGTGAGAAAGGAGATGCCCGTATCACTTACAACGGCTCTGTGGGCGCTTCCATGAATGCCAACTTCCCCCGTTTTATGAACGGCCCCCAGTTTGCGTACTATTACAATCTTGCCCAGATGATGGACCAGCTGGCCAGCGGCGCAATAGCCTCCGAGGCCGAGTATACTCCTTACTTTACCCGGGCAAACGTTGATGCCATGCTCAACGGAGACCCCACGGACGGCTGGGACAATGTGGATTACACGAAGCGCGTCTTTGGAACCGGTCTTACCACCAAGCACAACATAACCGTGCAGGGCGGTAACGACAAAAACCGTTATTTCGTATCGGCCGGTTACCTCGGCCAGAAGGGTAATATCTCCGGGTACAACTACCGCAGGTACAATGTCCGCGCAAACGTGGAGTCGCGTATAGCCAAGCACCTTGTATTCAATCTTGGTATGAGCGGTGTTGTGGGACGCAGGGAAACCCCTCGTTTCCTCTCAGGTGGTTCCGACGGTGACGCCGGATACGAGGTTGGCTGGTTCTCCGTTGCCCATCAGGTGATAGGGATGTATCCTTTCCTCCCGGAGATGCAAGACGGCTACTACACCGGAGCCATAGCCTCCAACCAGACCTTCCCCAATAGCCCTCTGGCCGCCCTGAATCTCAGCGGAAACAAGAAGACCAACAGTTTCCAGGGCACCCTCAATGCGGGACTCACCTGGGAGTTCCCCTGGGTCAAGGGACTGCAGTTCAAGGTGAACGGCTCCTATGATTACCTGAACTCCTACAACAAGAACCTGGACACCACCTATTATGTGCTTGCACGTGTGCGCGCGGAGGACGGCACCTGGGGATGGAGTTCTCCTATGGTAGATGTAAACGGCTCCGCTTCCGGCAACAGGGTGGGAGAGGGTACATATTACGCCCAGTCCATCACCGGACAGGCCTCCATCAGTTATGTGAACAGTTTCGGGAAGCATAACATAG
>JAFSPR010000088.1 GCA_017451395.1 Bacteroidales bacterium | reverse complement strand
TCCGGGCCGATTTTGGTGAAGAGGTCGTAATTGTCAAAGTAGGTGCTCCACATAGCCTCGTTCATATTGGCCATAAGGCCCACGTTGGAGCGGCGGAGGATTGACCTGGTGCGGGCGGCATCGGCAAAAATCCTTACCTTTTCCGTAATCTCCTCCCGGGTGCCCATAACGGTCTTTACGCCCTTCCTGGGAACGCGCTTTATGCTTCCGGATGCCTCCAGAGAGCCCACAAGGGTGCCTGCGCAGAGGTAATCCACAAAGTCGTCCTCGTCAAGGGTGGTCTCAAAGGTCATCCTGGGCTTTGCTACGTTGCAGAAGATTATTGGCATGTCCGGGCAGTCCCTCAGGAAGCGGATCCAGGCGAAGTCCTCGCTCCAGGACAGGAACTCGGCGTAGACAAAATCCACCTTTTCCCTGAAGAAGAGGTGAAGGGCCTTTTCAGCATCCTCCCTTTCATATACAATACCAGGGTCTACAAGATCCAGAAAGCCCATTGTGGCCTTGATTTCCTTTACGGCAATTTCCTTACGTTCCCCGTAGGTTCCGCGCTTAGGGCCGCTGAGGCTTTTGAACCTGGGAGAGGCTATAAGAAGCAGTCCCGCCTTTGGTTTACGGTTTTTCTCTTTAGCGTTCATATAATCTGTTGTGGTCTTTGTTGTAGTGTTTGTGGCTTACCCAAAGGCACGCCAGGCCGCAGATGAGCCAGATTGCGCCAAGGATTGGGAAAGTGGCGTTGAGGCTGCCCGTGGCCTCTTTAATGAGGGCAAGTATATAGGGGGCCGTTGCGCCAACGGCGAAGCCTGTCATAATCATTGCGCTGGAGCAACTGGCGTGGAGGTGGTCCGGGGTTACGTCGTAGAGCGCGGCATAGATATTGGCATCGAAAAATGCCCTGAAAAAGCCCCAGCCTGCAAAGCACAGGTACAGGAGCCAGATTGATTTCGCAGTTCCCATAAACGGCAGGAACGCCGCCCCCAGGATGAGCCCCGCGCCCTGGATTACCATCCTCTTCCTGGGATCCTTTGCCGCCCATCTGTCACTGAGCGTTCCGGCAAGAAGTACCCCCACAAACGCGGCCACATAGGTCCAGAGCATTGAATGCAGCCCCGCCTGCGCCCCCGTCTGGCCAAAGTTCTCCTGGAGGAACGTGGGAACCCAGGT
Source organism: Bacteroidales bacterium (assembly GCA_017451395.1). Classification (GTDB taxonomy): domain Bacteria; phylum Bacteroidota; class Bacteroidia; order Bacteroidales; family UBA932; genus Cryptobacteroides. The sequence continues at coordinate 3,677 of JAFSPR010000088.1, read as the reverse complement.
CATATATCCCGTAATCACAAAGATGAACCCGCAGAACCCTATTGTTACCATCAGCGCCGTTGGCGTTGTGAACACCGTCTTGAAGCCGTCCCAGACAGATACCTTCACTTCACTTCCGGCTTTTTCATTTCTTGGGAGGTCTTTCAGTCTCCAGGCCATTACGGCGGCCCAGAGGACGCCGGCACCGCCGAAGATGTAGAAGGCGTACTGCCAGCCTAGGTGGTCTCCGATGTAGCCGGCAAGCCATCCGGCCAGGATTACTCCGACGTAATAGGACGTCTGGTGAATGGACATAGCCCTTGCGCGGGTGTCAGTGTGGTACTGGCCCAGAAGGGAGTAGTTGGCGGGCCCGAAGAAGGCCTCTCCGCCGCCGGTTGCAATTGAACGGGTGAGTATGAGTAGGAACACGCCGTTTGCCAGGCCGGTGAACATTGTTGCTATGCTCCAGAAAAGGATACTGAGGGTGGTCACCCATTTTCGGGAAAAGCGGTCTCCCATCCAGCCGCCGATGGGAACCATCGCAGCGTAGAAGAGGTTGAAAAATACCGCTATAAGGCTTACTGAAGTATCTGTAAGGCTGAGGCTGTCCCTGATGAGGGGCAGGACGGAATTGAAGACCTGGCGGTCTCCCTGGTTCAGGAGGTATGCAACCCAAAGCAGGGCCAGCACCTCCCACTTGTACCATTTGCTGGCTTTGGTCATCTTTTACTGTGGTGTACTGTGGTGCAAAAGTAGGAATAAAAATCGTATTATGCAATAATTATTCGGAAAAAAGCACCTGCAGGACTATTTCCGCAGTTCGAGGTCCCAGGGGATGATGCGTGTGGGGAATTCTGCAATTCGGAGGGTGGTGCAGCCGTAAGGGATGAGTTCAATGCGGGTTTCGGGGCCAACGTCGTAGCCGTCTTCCGTCCAGAAGGCAACGCTGTCAGGGACCTTCCAGCCGGGAAGTTCACGGGCGGGGACGGTTATGGTGACAGGGGCGGATTCAAGGTTCCAGGGGTAAGAGGCTACGGTCTTGGAGAGAGTAACTTCACAGTCATCGGCCTTGAAGGAATCCCTCATAAGGCAATAGTTCCAGGGGGTGGGGGAGGTTACTTCCCAGGCTCCGGGACCAAACCAGCGGTCTTCCCCGGAGAATGACTTCCATTCCCAGTTTTCCTCCATCTTGAGGGCGTACACAAGAGGGCCGCGGACAATGGTCCAGGCGCCGCCGTACCATTCTTCGGTTTCGGTTTCGGCCTTGAAATCAATGGTGACGACGTCTCCGCTGCTCCAGACTCGGTTTATCTTGAAAACTCCGGCGCCGGGGCGGATATCCTGCTGAATGCCGTTTATGTTTACCGTGCCGCCCTTACTCCAGGCGGGAACCCTTATGGTGAGGGGGAACTTGGTTTTCTTGATTCCGCCGGTAAACTTAACTTTCATCGTGACTCTTTCTCGGAAGGGATAGTCGGTTGTCTCCGTGATGGTTACGGGGATGCCGCCGGCAACGGTTGCGCTTACGTGGCAGGGGGCATAAACAAGGGCGGCAAGGCCGTAATCCTCAGTGGCGTACCACAGGTTCCGGGTGAATTTTGGCCAGCCCTGATGCATATTTGAAACGCAGCAAGGGTATCCGTTAAGCGTGCCGAACATTGTGTCCGTCCCGTAGTGGGGCGTAGAGAAGGAGCGGTTTTCACGGGTGCAGGCCACCTGGTTCACCTGCTGGTAGTACTGCTTGGCGGAGTAGTCGTCAGTAACCTGCGCGGGCAGGGCGTTGAAGGCTATGCGTTCAAGGTAATCGGCATAGGTGATGTCGCCGCTCAGGCGTAGCATCTCCTCCAGGGAGAACATCATCTCCACGGCGGCGCAGAGTTCGCTGCCGCGGGTGGGGGCTCCGGCCTGTAACTGCTCATCTCCGGCCCAGAGTCCGGTGGGGAAACCGGCGGTGCGGCGGAGGATCTCCAGGGCGTGCCTTGGGGCAGCCAGGTCACCGTCCCAGTTGCTATATGTCCACCACACGACGGGAGCCTTGAAACCCTGGGCGAGGTTTACGGTATGGATGCTGCCCTGCGGTCCCCAGAAGTCACCTTCCCTGAAAAGACTTGCCCAGTCCCTTGTCTGGGAGTGGAGAAGGTCGGCAAGTTCCAGAAGCCAGTCCTCGCCGGTGATTCCGTGGAGCCACATAACTACCTCAAGGTTATCGCCCCCGCGTTCCTGAGCCCATCCGGACCAGTAGTCAAGCGGATTATCCGGAAGGGTGGCAAGTTGATACCTGAAATACTTATTCAGGCAGTCTATGACTCTTTGGTCTCCCGTAGCGGAATAATACTGCCTGAGAATCTTCAGAGCCACCATCCTTGGCCACCAGTCCTGCGCCTTCCCGCGCTGGAGGCCGTATACAAAGGGATGGTCCTGAGAAGGGCCGATATTACCGTTGTCCTTCTGCGAAGAAAGGATTGCTTCCACCCACACTTTGGCCTTTTCTATGAGGACTTTGTCATCAAGGATGAACCCAAGTGGAAGCAGCCCGTCTATCCAGTAGGGGCCCCTTTCCCAGGCGTCTCCGTCACCGCCAAGCCATGCGTTTGAAGCCCCCATCACTTCCGGGTAAACCTCGTCCAGATGGCCCGTGAGGCCACTGGCCTGACGCTGAAGTTGCTCCAGCAGCCAGCCATCGGCCTTGATGGAGCCAAGTGGAAGCTCCTTGTACTGGGCGGCGGCAGTCACCGATATCAAAATTGCCAAAGTGGCGGTAAGGATTCTATTCATGGCTGATTGTATATACAATGTTCCATCTAAAATTGTGCCCGGGGAGGACGGAAATGCGGTTATAGGGCTCCAGGCAAGCTATGCGATGGTTGGCCCAGAGCACGGTTTTGAATACGGGGACGTCTCCTTGGATGCTAACGCGGAGCGGGCCCTCGGAGATGCTCATGGCGTATGGCATGCCCTCTTTTCCGGCTTCATGGATGTTGCCTGTGTACACAGATTCACCCTTCTGAAGCTGCCTTGAGAATCGTATGCCGCTTTCCGTGAAGCCCACGGAGTCGTATTCGGCTCGCCAGGTGCCTTCAGGGCGGAAAGGGAAGTCTATCTGCCGGGAGGGCCCTACTTCCATCTTCCCAAATGTGAAGAAGTTGTGGTTGTACACATCTCCTTCATAGGCCGAAAACGCCTTGTAGCAGTGCCTGATTTCAAAGCTGCTGCCTCCCGTGACCACAATCTCCTTGGTATAGTCATAATAGCCCTCCAGAATGTGTCTGAAGCGCATTCCGTCCACTTCCCACCTGCCGGGGTCCACAATCCGATACAGTTTGAAGCGGTCATAGGGTTCATGACCTGTGTCCAGGAGCCCTACGCCGGGTTTCAGTATGATGTGAGATTCCCGGTCGGGGCCGGGAATGACGGGAGAGAACTCCTCCGCTGGGCCTAGGACAGCGTCGTGCATGGTTGGGGAGTAGGACTCGAACCACTGCCCGCACATCTCGATGCCCCCAAAAACCAGAGACTTGAACACGCCGCCCCTGTCGAAGCGCGTGCCCTTGTAAAACCCGTCCAGCGGTGTATGTAGTTCCAGTGTCACAGCGTAAACGGTACATCGGCCCTGATATCGGCCGAAGAAGTGCCTATGAGGGCGTGGAACTCTCCGGGTTCGGCTATCCAGCTGTGGGATGCGGCGTCGAAGAAACTGA
>JAFSPR010000087.1 GCA_017451395.1 Bacteroidales bacterium | reverse complement strand
GTCTGGCGATATGGTGGAGCAGCTTGTGGTAGGAACCCTCATCGGCTGCGGAATAGATGTGGTAAAGTGCGGATTCGCATCCACTCCCACCACGGAAATGGCCGTACTGTTTGCCAAGGCCGATGGCGGAATCATCCTCACCGCCAGCCACAACCCCAAGCAGTGGAACGCCCTTAAACTCCTCAATGACAAGGGAGAATTCCTTACCGCCATCGAGGGCCAGGCCGTCCTTGACCTTGCAGAGAAGGAGGACTTCAACTTTGCAGAGGTTGATAACCTTGGCCAGATAGAGGAAGAGGACTTCACGGACAAGCACCTTGACGCAGTCCTTGCCCTTCCCGCAGTGGACGTGGAGGCCATCAAGGCTGCAAAGTTCACCGTTGTGGTGGACGCCGTGAACTCCGTGGGCGGCATCATTATGCCCAGGCTCCTTAAGCGCCTGGGGGTCAAATGTATCGGCCTTAACTGCAATCCCACCGGAGACTTTGCCCATAATCCGGAGCCGCTTCCCGCAAACCTTGTGGAACTCTCCGAGACCGTGGTAAAGGAAAAGGCCGATCTTGGCGTTTCAGTGGACCCCGACGTAGACCGTCTGGCGTTCATTATGGAAAACGGAGAGGCCTTCGTGGAGGAATACACCCTTGTTTCCGTGGCCGATTACCTCTGCGAACTGGCCGAGAAGGAGGGAAAGCCCATCGCAACGGTGTCCAACCTCTCAAGCACCCGCGCGCTTCGTGACGTCACCGAAAAGCACGGCGGCAAGTATTATGCATCGGCCGTAGGTGAGGTGAATGTCACTACCCTTATGCACAAGGTGGGCGCACTCATCGGCGGTGAAGGCAACGGAGGCGTCATCTATCCCGCCATCCACGCCGGCCGTGACGCTATGGTGGGCGTTGCCCTGTTCCTGAGTAACCTCGCCCATAAGAAGATGAAGGTGAGCGAACTCAAGAAGACCTACCCTCAGTATTTCATCGCGAAGAACAAGATCCAGTTAAGCGACAACGCCCTCATCGACAAAATCCTTAACGAACTCAAGAAGATCTACGCCAACGAGAACATCAACGACATTGACGGCGTGAAGATCAACTTCGAGAAGAACAAGACCTGGGTCCACCTCCGCAAGTCCAACACTGAGCCCATCATCCGCATCTACTCCGAGGCTTCCACCATGGAGGCCGCCGAGGCCCTTGGCAATGAGGTGATTGCCGTTGCTCAGAAAATCATCGGATAGTGTTTTCATTCAGGACAACGCCGCTGGAGGACCAGTTGGACAAAGCGCTGCTGTACGGCAAGGTGGGGTGTTTCTGCACCCAGAACTGCTGGGATACGGCTAAGGGCCGATGGATGTGGGAACTGTTCCGGGAGAGGGGAAACCTTGAAGCGGTTTTCACTCCGAGGGACGCGGAACTCACGCCCGGGACCAATCACATAGTGTTTGAGGCCGATGTCTTGGCGCGGCTGGACGCCGTAGTGGTGGAAATCCAGGACGTTGGGGTGCGGTACTTCAACTACACCAAGGATGTGATGCAACTGATGGAGATGCTGCGTCTGCTTGGGGATGAGGCGCCGTCCCTCTATATCGTAGACCATATCAACCCCTCCGGCAGGGTGGTGGAAGGCACCATCCCTGCCGTGGCGGGGGAGATGTATGTGCCAAAGCTGGCGCATCGGCACGGACTCACGCTGGGTGAGGTGGTGAACCTCTATGCCTCAGAGATAGGTGCCAGGTTCCCCATCCACGTGATATCGGCCATGGCAACTGACGCAAACAGGCAGCTTATGCCCTGGACCATTGCGCCGGCCTCCGACATCCCCGGGCTGTTCAGTTCATACCTTTACAGCGGCGGCGGGCTTTGGAACAACACCACAATTACGCCGGGAATCGGCACGGCCCGTCCGTACGAGTACATCGGCGCGCCGTTCGTGAAGCCGCTGCACCCGGAGGAACTTCCCCAGGCGCACGGGGCTCTCCTCAGGCCCTGCTCCTTCACGCCGGCGGCAGGAAGGTACGCAGGGGAGCGCTGCCAGGGCTTCCAGATTATGCTGGTGCCCGGGGAGCCGTACCACAGCCTCCTTCACACCCTTCACCTTATGCGGTGGTTCCGGGAGCACTACTCCGCCTTTGAGTTCGAGGCCGGCTTCTGGACCAAACTGGCCGATCCTGTGCTGGAGCAGTACCTGAAGGAAAATATCCCGTTTGACGTTATCCAGGAGCACGTTAAACTGGAGGAACAGAAGTGGATCCGCAAGGCAAAGAGATATCTTCTGTACGATGACCAGCCGTACAGGATGAAATAATTTTGGAATTACAAAGATTATTGCTATCTTTGCAGCCCAAAATTGTTAACAATTATATTATTTACGTAAAATGAAGAAAGGAATTCATCCCGAAACCTACCGTCTTGTAGCTTTCAAGGATATGTCCAATGACACAGTCTTCGTAACCCGCAGTTGCGCTCCCTCCAAGGAAACCCTTACCGTGGAAGGTGTTGAGTACCCGCTGGTGAAACTGGAAATTTCCAACACTTCTCACCCTTTCTACACTGGAAAGGTGAAACTTGTGGATACCGCCGGTCGTGTGGATATGTTCTATCAGAGATACAAGAGCCGCAAGAAATAATCATTGCAGCCTAAAGGTTCAAAACGGCAGCCTGACAGTTCAGGTTGCCGTTTTTTGTTATCGGCTCCATAATATTTTTCCTGAAACCGCCAAATCTTGGCAAGCCTTGCCAAAATTTGGAGAGCCGGGGGCATCGGCCGTAACTTCACGGAAAACTTTGAAATTATGGAGTATCACATTCACATCATCTGTGACGGAGAGTCCGTTCACATCGACGGCCT
>JAFSPR010000086.1 GCA_017451395.1 Bacteroidales bacterium | reverse complement strand
CCATGTCCCAGTCTGTTTCAAGGATAAGTGAATAAAGCTCTTCAGGGCTGTATCCAAGGGCGTAAAGGCCGCCGATAAGGCCTCCCACACTGGTACCGGCCACAATATCTATGGGGAAGTCGTACTTTTTCATGTACTGGAGGGCGCCGATGGTTGCGGCACCCTTCGCCCCGCCGCCGGAAAGGACAAGGGCCACGGTGGGCCTGTGCCTGCGGATGCTGTCCATGCGGTGGCGCATCTGCTCCACAAAGGCTTCGTCGGAGGGACTGAGGCCGAAGGTTGAAGAAGACGGTTCAGTTACAGGCCGCTCCTGAGCCGCCGCCGAGAAGGCTGCGGCAAGGGCCGATACCAATATTGCTAGAAGCTTTCTCATCCGTTGTTGTGTTTTCCGGCAAGGAGGCCGCAGGCTGCAAAGATATCCTCTCCCCTGGATGCGCGGATGGTTGCGGTTAGACCGCCCTCAGTGAGCATGTCTCGGAACTCCTCCATTGCACGGGCCGATGCCGGGCCGTAGGGGAAATCCGGGATACGGTGGAAGCGGATAAGATTCACCCGGCACTCAAGACCCCGCAAGAGCCTCACAAGGGCCTCTGCGTGGCGGGGAGTGTTGTTCCAGCCCTCAAATACGGTGTATTCAAAGCTCACGCGGCGCTGGCCGGTAAAATCGTAGGTTTTTATAAGGCGGATAACCTCTGCGGCGGTCCAGGCCTTCTGGACGGGCATCATCTCAAGGCGCTCCTCCGGGAAAGGGTTGTGAAGGCTCACGGCAAGGTGACATTTGCAGTCGTCCAGGAACTTCCGGAGGTTGGGAATGACGCCGATAGTGCTTAAGGTGATGCGCTTGGGGCTCCAGGCAAGGCCCCAATCGGCCGTAAGCACGGTTATTACCCTTTTAACCTGCTCCCAGTTGTCCAGGGGCTCTCCCATACCCATGAATACGGTATTTGTAAGCTCCCCTGCCTCTTCAATGGCAAAAAACTGGGAAAGGATGTCTGCGGCATCAAGGTTTCCGTGAAAGCCCTGACGGCCGGTCATGCAGAACTTGCAACCCATCTTGCAGCCCGCCTGGGAACTTACGCAAAGGGTTTTGCGGTCCCCGTCAGGGATCATGACCGCCTCCACGGCATTTGCAGAGTCCCCCGATACAGGAAATAGATATTTCTTTGTACCATCGGCCGATACCTGGACGTCTATGGGCGCGGTCATACCTACCTCCGCAATGGCATCCAGGGCTTCACGGCCGGCCTTGGAGAGATTTGTCATCTCTGCGATGGTGCGTACGCGGCTCACGTAGAGCCAACGCGCAATCTGCTTCCCGGCAAAAGCGGGGAGGCCGGCTTTCAGGGCTGTTTCCCTGAGCTCTTCCGGGGTTTTTCCAAGCAGACGTTCTTTCATAATGCAAAAATACACATTTCGGCGGGAATAATCAATTTTTTGGAACTGTGCAATGTTTTGGCGCAAGACGGGGCTAATTTTGCACGCGGAAAAGATTTGGTATTAGCGGAGTTTTTCCTATCTTCCCGTGTTTGACACTTAGGATTTCCTGATTCGTTGATAATACTAGGCCACAGACCGCTACAAGGGCGATTTGTGGCCTTCTGTTTTTTTCTGACTTTGTAATACATAAGCCGAGAGTCGCCTGCGGGCAGGGGCCTTCGGACCGGTACGCACCTTCGGTGCTATCCCTCCCACCGCTGCGCGGCGGGCCCCTCCCGTTCACGAAGCCACGGGCGGCTACGCCGT
>JAFSPR010000085.1 GCA_017451395.1 Bacteroidales bacterium | reverse complement strand
TCGTCCATGGGCTCCATGAACTTTGCAGAGATCTCATTGTATTCAGCCAGGATGTCCATAACCTCCTGAACACCCTCCTGAACTACTTCCAGGACGGTTTTCTCCGGGTCCATCTTCGGCTCCTGCTCCAGATAGCCCACGGTGTATCCCGGGGCCCATACAACCTCTCCCTTGTAGGATTTCTCCACACCTGCGATAATCTTGAGGAGGGTGGACTTACCGGATCCGTTAAGGCCGATAATACCAATCTTGGCGCCATAGAAAAAACCAAGATAGATGTCCTTCAGGATGACTTTGTTATTGTGGGGCAGCACCTTGCTCACCCGGTTCATTGAGAAGATAATCTTTTCGTCGGCCATAGGTCTTAGTGTAATTATGCGTAAATATACGAATTTTTCCCTACTTTTCCTCCACCCCCTATTGTAATGCCGATGCGGTGGAGCCCATTTGGTTGATTATCAGCCGTTTACACACTTCTTTGGGATTACCGGTAATCCCATATACCCTCATGACCGCCTGAGAATCAGTCCGTTAACCTCCACTCATTTTTTTGGCGCCGCGGGCGGCTGCGCCGTTTGCCGCAATTGCAATGCGCCTCCAGATGGCTAAGCCGTTTGCCACCGTCGCTGCGTGAAGCCGCGGCGGCTGCGCCGTTTGCCACCATCGCTGCGGGGAGCATTGGTGCCCAAACCCTTCGTTCGCTTCGCTCACTTCGTCCCTCCCGTTCGCCCGTGCACCGCACGGCCTCCGGGCCCCTCCCGGCAAGCCGGGAGTTTGCCTTATCCCCCTATTGTCCCCCAAGGGACATCTGCCCTTACAGGGTTCAGCCGCGGGCGGCTACAGGTTTGGACACCAATGCTTCCCTCCGCTTGTGGAGGGCAACGAAATGCGCAAAAAACGCCAAAAACGTGTGATTCGTTGACCAAATGGGCAATGAAATGCACAAAATTGGCCCAAAACGTGTGAGCCATTGCCCCTGAGCCGCTAGAAGGTGTCACCGTCGCAGGTGGTGTGGTGGAACGTCGCTGGTCAGGTGGCAAAATGTTGCAGGTGGGGGTGTGGAACGTTGCAGGTCTGCGTTTTTGGCGTCACCTGCAACGCAAATCGGCCACAGGGACAAAAAAGCGTCGCAGGTCCGAACTTTTTTTCAGACCTGCGACACTTTGGTTGGTCACCTGCGACGGTCAAAGGCGCCACCTGCGACAGATTAGTCTCCGTAGGGGTTACCTTCCTTCCACTCTTTGAGTTCATCTCCGTGCTTGGCTACGCAGTGGGCGTAGATGGACTCTTTGCGTTTCTCGTCAAGGCTTTGCCACCAGCGGGTGCAGCCGGGATAGAGGATGAGGCTCTCATCTTCTTTCTGACCTGACTTGGAGAGGCCCTTGCGGGCTATGCGTTCTTTCTCACTGATGGGGAGTGAAGACCACCAGATTTCAAGGTCTACGTTCTTTTCCATAATTATTGTTCTTTTGGTAATATCAATCTTCTTACGTTGCAGCCGGCGTAGTTGCCAAGGACTATGACGGGATAGTACCACAGGATGTCCGGGCTCCATTTCCAGGCGGCCACAAGGTACACTACGTCCGCAATTGAGTGGTAGAAGCCGCAAACGATGAACAGTGGCACTCCAAACAGTACCGGGAGTATGTTCTTGGTGGTGCGGTACATCCACACTGCTATGTCAATTATAAGTCCGCATCCTACGGCCCTTAGGAAACTCCTCCAGGGGCCCTGGGCCAGGCGGCCGGCAACGGCGGTCTGCGCCCTTTCCACGGGTTCTCCGCCAAGGGATGCCATAAGGAGGCCAAGGAGAATGCAGGCAAGGATGTTGAAAAGCCAGATCATAGCCAGCGATCCGGTTTCACTAAGTTTCATCACGCCTGCGCGTCCGGTATAGAGGAGGCTTCCGGAAAGCACCACTCCAATAAGGCCGAAGGCAAAGATAATGGCTCCGGGAAGCCCTCCCAGGGCAAGGTATCCGCAGGCTCCAAGGCCTATCAGGATGCCGGCAAAAAAGGATTTACGGTTATTCATAATCTGTGGAATCTTTCAAACGTTGCTTTTTCCAGGGCTTCACGGTCAGAGGGGTGCGCGACGGAGATAAGCAGCCGGGCCCTCTCCTGGAGCGATTTTCCGTAAAGGTTCACGGCACCCCATTCCGTAACCACCCACTGGATATCGGCCCTTGGTGTAACCACGCCTGCGCCGGGCCTGAGGACAGGCACAATCTTGGGCGCGCCTTTGGTGGTGCGGGATGCCATCGCGATGATGGCCTTGCCGCCCTTCGAGTACTTTGCGCCGCGCACGAAATCCAGTTGCCCGCCGGTGCCGGAGAAGATGCGGGTGCCTATTGAATCGGCACAAACCTGCCCCGTGAGGTCTATCTCTATGGCCGAATTTATGGATACCATACCGGGATTGCGGGCGATGGTGCGGGGGTCGTTGGTGTAGGCGATGTCCTTCATCAGCACTGCCGGGTTGTGGTCCGTGAAGCGGTACACATCCTCCGATCCAAGCAGGAAGGATGCCACAACCATGCCTGTGTCTATGGCCTTTGCCGCGCCGTCTATGACACCGCTGCGGATGAGCCCGAGGGCTCCGTCGGAGAACATTTCCGTGTGAAGGCCCAGGTGCTTATGTGAGCCCAGGCACGCGCAGATGGCGTTTGGCATAGCGCCGATGCCCATCTGGAGACATGCTCCGTCCGGGATAGGTTCCGCGCAGTGGCGCCCTATCTCAAGGTCCGTGGCCGATGGCTCCGCATAAGTCTTTGTTATGAGGGGCCGATTATCGCGTACCAGCGCTGTGAAACGCTCCAGCGGGATAAGGTCCCCTCCGGCAAATGGGACATATTGATTCACCACCCCGATACGTTCACGGGCTACTTCCAGGGCCGCCACTGAGCAGTCTACGGATGTACCAAGGGACACCATCCCGTCCTCAGGCTCGGACACCTGGACCATCGCCACGTCACAGGGAAGTGCCCCGTTACGGTACATAGCCTGGGTCTCGAAGAGGTTTACTGGGATGTAATCGGCCAGCCCCGCCCCCACATTTTCACGGACGTTGGGCCCTACGAAGAAGCCCTGGTCAAAAAAGGCGCCGCCGGAAGCGTATGGCGCAGGGCCCTCCGTATGGAAATGGTGGAAATGAAGGTCCTCAACATCCGTTCGCTTACACAGGGCCTCCACAAGGATATGTGGCACGCTGGCGATGCTGGAGAGGTGAATGTGGTCACCGCTCCTGACTGCCTTTACGGCTTCATCTGGCTCTATGTAATTCAGTTTGGGCATGAGAAAACAAAGATAGCACAAAATGTCGTATATTTGCATAGCAAAAAGATTGAAAATGCATTCAAGAGAAGAAAAACTCCAGGCTTTCGGCCGATTACTTGACATAATGGACACCCTCCGTGAAAAGTGCCCGTGGAACGCAGAGCAAACCTTCGACTCAATCCGCCGCCTCACCGAGGAAGAAGTGTACGAACTTAGCGAAACCATCCTTGAAGGAGACCGCCCCGGCACCGCCAAGGAAATCGGGGACCTCCTCTACCATATGGTGTTCTATGCACGCATCGGCCAGGAAGAAGGCGCATTTGACATTGCCGACAGCATCAATAAGGTATGCGACAAAATGGTGTTCCGCCATCCCCACGTATTTGGTCCGGAGGCCGGGAAGGAGACATCGGCCAAGGAGATTGCCGATACCTGGGAACTGGTGAAAGCCAAGGAAAAAGGCGGAAACAAGCGCGTGATGGCAGGCATCCCAAAGGCTATGCCCGCTATGCTCAAGGCGCTCTCGATGCAGGAAAAGGCCCGCGGCTGCGGCTTCGACTGGGAAAAGAAGGAGGATGTCTGGGACAAGGTGAAAGAAGAGTGCGCGGAAGTCTCGGAGGCCGCCGCCGGTGCTTCTGACGAGCAGCTTGAGATGGAGTTCGGGGACCTTCTTTTTGCCGTCATCAACGCCGCAAGGCTCTACGGAGTAGACCCCGAAACCGCCCTCAGCCGCTCATCCGAGAAATTCCGCCGCCGCTTCACCTATCTTGAAGAGCAGACACTCCGCAAGGGTCTCTCCTTCCGTGACCTCACCCTGGCCCAGATGGACGCCATCTGGGACGAAGCCAAGGCCTTGGGGCTCTGAGTGTCGCAGGTGTCGCTTCTGACCGTCGCAGGTGACCAACCAAACTGTCGCAGGTCTGAAAAAAAGTTCGGACCTGCGACGCTTTTTTGTCCCTGTGGCCGATTTGCGTTGCAGGTGACGCCAAAAACGCAGACCTGCAACGTTCCACACCCCCACCTGCGATGGTGACGCCTCCTAGTGGCTCCGGGGCAATGTTTCACACGTTTTGGGCCAATTTTGTGCATTTCATTGTCCATTTGGTCAACGAATTACACGTTTTTGGCGTTTTTTGTGCGGTTCGTTGCCTGCCACAAGCGGAGGGAAGCATTGGTGTCCAAACCTGCAGCCGCCCGCGGCGCCAAAAAATGAGTGGAGACTAACTGGCTGATTCTCAGGTTGTTATGAAGGTATATGGGATTACCGGTAATCCTAAAGGATTGTGTAACCGACTGATAATCAGCGAAATGGGCTCCACTGTATCGGCATTACGCCAGAGGTGGAGACTAGGCGAAGAAGGAGAAGTGGACGCGGCCGTAGTGGCGCTCTTTCACAAAGTGGGGATGCTCCGTGAAGGAGTGCTCATCTCCGTGCTCCAGGATGAAATAACACTCAGGGTGGAGAAGATCCAAGGAGAAAATGAGGTCAGGGATGGTCTCAAGGCCTTCAAGGGCGTACGGAGGGTCTGCGAAGATAATGTCGAATTTCTCCCGGCAGATGGGGAGGAAATCAAAGACGTTGTCACGGACCATTGTGACATTGGAAAGCCCAAGCCTTGAAGCCTCCGTCTTTATGAACGAGGCGTTCTCGCGGGCCATTTCAACTGAATACACGCGCGCGGCACCGCGGGACGCGAACTCAAAGGCAATGGATCCGGTGCCGCCGAAAAGGTCCAGAACCTTGAGGTCCTGGAATTCGTATTCGTTGTCAAGGATATTGAAAAGCCCCTCCTTTGCAAAATCTGTAGTGGGACGGGCTTTGTATCCTGCTGGAGGAAGGATTACCTTCCCTTTCAATTTTCCGCCTATAATCCTCATAGGCGGGAAACTGACTTGAAGTAGCGGTACAGTGACATCTCTGCCTCCGGGGTGAGGGGAGTGCGGAAACAGACCGTGGACACTTCAGGGTTGAGTTGGAGCCTTTTCAGGGCAAGGAAGAGGAAGTATTCCGCGGTGGTGAAATCGGGGGCCTCATAAGTGTTAGCAAGGGAGAGGCTCTTTCCCTGGGCTATCACAAGGTGAAGGAAACCGTCGGCCCAGGAGGCCACAATCTTGTTGTACTCTGAAATTCCTTCCAGTTCCCTGAGGAGATAATACATCTCCGGGAGCACCTTCACGGGCTCTCCGGAAGTGGGAAGGACGGTGTTTGCAAGTACCTTGGAAAGGGATTCCCCAATGGAATTGGAGTACACCAGGACCGATGCCAGGGAAGGCACGGGGATGTATTCCACGATGTCCGAAGGAGAGAGCGCCACTACCTCCTCAAGCGCGGCGCGGGCCTCCCCGGGATTGAAGAAAGGCTCCGGGACCAGCGCAACCTTTGGCGTAAGGAGGGAAATGTCTACGGAAGAGTACCTTTGCTGGAACTCCCTGGTGGTGAAAACCTTCTCACTTCCTATCCAGGGAGAGCCATTAAAAGAATATCCACTCAAGCACACTTGAATGGATATTCCTGTACTGCCGCCAGGGCTGTTATTCCCAGTTACCGGCATTGTTGTTAGGAGCGGTTATGCTTCCGACCTGAAGACCCTCATACTTGTTCTGGTCCTTGCGGTCTGCATCAAGATTGATGCGGAGTTGGTTGTCAAGACCAAGGCAGAGAGCCCTGTAGGGCATACGGGCCTCGAACAGGGGAACCTGTACGCCGGAAACGGTTTTGATGGTGGATTCCATCTCAACCTCCTGGCCGCCGGAGAACGGGATGTATTTGAGGGAGTCGATGCAGAAATCAGGACGGTTGTGGAAGAGGGTGTCTTTCACGGGGATTGCGGTGACGGTGGAGAACACCACCTTCTGGCCGTTTTCATACGCTTCCTGGAGTTTTGCGGTAAGTTCTGCGGGTTTGAGCCTGCGGTTTGCCTTCTTGATGGCCTCAGTGTTTGCAACTGCGATTGAGTCATCGTTTGAGCCGATCTGCATGATGATGTTCATCTTGCCTTCCTCATAGAAAAGTTTGAGGGAGTCTACAGTGGGGCTGAAACGGCCGTTCTCACTCTTGAAAGCAACCTGGAGGGTGCGGATGTCCTTGAGGCGCTGGATGGCCACCTGGGAACGCGCTGCAACCTCATTGTTGAATTTCACGGGCTTCTGGATGCTCTTTACGGTGAGCCAGACAAGAAGGACGATGATGGCTGCAAGAACAACCTCTAAGGCGATTTTTACGGATTTGTTCATTATTTTAGTGTTTTACAATTATCAAAACTTCTCGCAAAGTTAAAAAAAAGGTTTCTCAAAAGCAATAATCTTTTGTAAATTTGCCGATGCAAACCGCAAGCGTATGACTGGCTGCATAGGAAAGGAGAAAATTGACGCCTTCAGGAAACTGCTGGGGAACGCCCGCAAGGTGGCCCTGGCTGCCCATGTGCACCCTGACGGAGACGCCCTGGGCTGTGTCACGGCTCTTGCCCTGTACCTTAAAAGGGAACTGGGCAAGGAAGTTGTGTGCCTGTTCCCTGACCCCCTTCCGGAAAGCCTTGAGTTTGCAAAGAATCCTTCCTTGAGATATCTTACCGGAACCACCGAGGAAGCGGACCTGATAATCCTTATGGACTGCAACTCGTTCTCCCGCACGGATGTCCTTGGGGATTCCCTGGCGGCGTCCAGGGCTCCAAAGGTTCTCATAGACCATCACCTGAATCCCGCCCAGGACAGTTTCTCCCTGGTGTTCTCCACCCCGGACATCTCATCGGCCTCGGAATTCACTTTCTGGATCCTGAAGGCCCTGGGATGGGATCTGAAGGACCGTGAGACAGGGGAAGCCCTCCTTACCGGAATGACCACGGACACAAACAACTTCGCAAACTCCGTGTTCCCGTCAACGTTCACGATGGCTTCGGAACTTATCGCCGCCGGCGTGGACAGGGACGCCCTTCTCCAGAAGATCTACTTCAGTTACAGGGAAAACAGGGTGCGCCTTATGGGCTATATGCAGAACGAGGCCCTCACAATCCTTCCGGAAGGCGCCGCCTATATGATTCTCACTAAGGAGATCCAGCGGCGTTTCGATCTGCGGGAAGGGGAGAGCGAAGGCCTTGTGAACGTCCCTCTGTCTATAAGGGAGGTTAGGCTTTCCCTCCTCCTGAAAGAGTATGAGGACCACTTCCGGGTGTCCCTCCGTTCAAAGAAGGGAACAAGCGCCCAGCAGTGCGCCTTGAAGTTTTTTAACGGCGGCGGCCACGAAAACGCCGCGGGAGGAAGGCTCTACCCCGCAGTGGATCTTGGCGGGAAAAGCCTTGAGGAATATGTGAAACACGCGCTTCTGGAGTCATTGTAATGAAGGTCAAGGCAATCATACTGACGGCACTCTTTATCATCGGCTGGGGCTGCACCAAGCAGTCTCTGAAGGTTACCTATGACAAGCAGGCCGGCTACATAGACTCCTTCGTACAGGCCCAGATGAAGGCCGATCCCGAGGCTACGCTTGTGAGGAACGAAGGCGCCTGGCGCCTCACCCTCCAGGACAACAGGGATCCCGGAGATTCCCTCCGCGCCGGCGGCCGGGTTACCCTGGAATATGCAAGTTATACCCTTACCGGAGCCACGGTATCGGCCTCAAACCTCATTGAGACAAACCGTAAGGACATTGCCGATGCCGCAAGATGGACACTCACGGACACAACCATCTTCCAGCCGGTCACCCTTACTCTTGACAAAACCCTTGTGGAAGGCCTCAGGATGGGCCTTCACGGCGTCCAGCCCGGAGACGAGGCCTATATCCTCTTCACCGGAGAATTCGCCTACGGCAACAAGGAGAACGGCACGATTCCTGCAAAATCGGCCCTGGTCTATCACGTTTGGATTGAAAGTATAAAGAATGAATAAGAAGATTTTGAAAATAATGGTCTCCCTGGCGGTTCCCGCCCTCATCGCAGGCTGCGCCCAGGAAAAGACCACCTCTACGGGAGAACAGGCCCGGGAATACCTGGAACTGCTTATGTCCACCGAATACCCTGACATCCAGCCGGACAAGTGGGGCATCTATATCCTCAAGGACACCCCCGGAACAGGCGTGGAATGGACTCCGGAAGCCGTCTACAGCAAACTTCGCAGCACCGTCCGTTCCATAGACGGCACGGTCCTCACTTCAACTGAGGCCGATATTGCCAAGCAACTTGACGAGAACGACTACAAGCCCTACAATTATTACGGTCCCAAGTACCAGAACACATCAAATGGCACCGGATATGCCGGCCTGGAGTATCTGCTCGGCGGTATGAGGGTGGGCGGAAGCCGTACCGCCATCATCCCAGCCTGGCTCCTCACAACCAGCCGTTACAACACTAAGCAGGAGTACATCGACGCCTGCTCCAGTTCCCTTCATATGATTTATGAAATCACCCTGGAGGGCCAGTGCCAGGACATCCTGGGAGAGGAAATAAGCGAACTGGGCAAATACGTCGCCGCCCATTACGGTGAGGCCCAGAAGAGTTGCACCTACAAGGCCGGACAGCAGGACGGCGTCTTCTACTTCGTCTCCGACACATCGGCATTCAAGCCGGAGGACAAGAGGGCCGATGACGCCACCCTCCATCTCACCTACACCGGCCGCCGCCTTGACGGCCAGGCCTTTGACACCAACGACGAGGCAGTTGCCTTGAAGGAAGGCCTCTTCGTGACTGAGAAGGCCTATGAGAAATCCAGCATCAAGTTCTCCGCCACCTACAGTTCAATCTCTATGGACGGAAGTTCATCCCTGGTTGAAGGCTTCAAGGCAGGCCTTTACAAGATGCACTGGGCCGGCCAGAAGGCCACAGTCCTGTTCGTGTCGGACCTTGGCTACTCCTCCACCGGAAGCGGAGACCGCATCCCTCCCTACGCGCCGCTTATCTTTGAACTGGAACTCTCGGAGTAATGTCGGCAAGCGCTCCTACTGAACTGGGCACAAAGCCCGTGGGCGCCCTCCTCAGGCAGTATGCCGTCCCCGGCATCATTGCCATGACGGCGTCGTCGCTGTACAATATGGTGGACAGCATCTTCATCGGCCATATCCCCGATGTAGGGTCCCTTTCCATGTCCGGCCTTGCCGTCACCTTCCCCCTTATGAACATCTCAACGGCGTTCGGCACCCTTGTGGGCGTTGGCGCCGCCACCATGATTTCCGTCCTCCTCGGCCAGAAGAACTACAGGAGCGCCGCCAAGGTCCTCTGCAACGACATAACCCTCAATATCATAACGGGCATTATCTTCACCGTAGTATCGCTGGTGTGGATGGACCCCATCCTGAGGTTTTTCGGAGCATCGGACGCCACCCTGCCCTTTGCAAGGGACTATATGACAATAATAGCCCTCGGTAACGCCGTCACGCACCTATATTTCGGCCTCAATGCCATAGTGCGGTCTTCCGGCAATCCAAAACTTGCGATGGGCCTTACCCTTTTCACGGTTACCTCAAACGCAATCCTTGACCCCATATTCATATATACCCTGGGGCTTGGCATCAGGGGCGCGGCAATAGCCACCGTCCTTTGCCAGACAATGGCCCTTGGCTATACCCTGTGGTATTTTCTGGACCAGAAGCGTTTCCTCCATCTGCCCCGTTCCCTGAAGGTGTTCCAGGTGGACTGGAAGATAGCGGGGGATTCCCTCTCCATAGGAATGGGCCCTTTCCTTATGAACCTTGCAAGTTGCATAGTGGTGCTTTTCATTAACCAGCAACTTGTAACCTGGGGCGGAGACCTTGCCCTTGGGGCATACGGAATAGTGAACCGCATCACCTTCCTGTTCATTATGGTGGTGATGGGATTCAACCAGGGAATGCAGCCCATTGCCGGCTATAATTACGGCTCAAGGCAGTTTTCAAGGGTCCGTGAAGTGTACATCAAAACGGCTTTGTGGGGAACCATCGTGACCACCGTTGGATTCATAGTCTCGGAATTCCTGCCGGATGCCGCGGTGAGTATCTTCACCAATGACCCCATCCTTGAGGAAAAGGCCGCAACGGGCCTCAGGATGATGAATCCGGTATTTCCCATAGTGGGTTTCCAGATGGTCACCACAAACCTTTTCCAGTGCCTGGGGATGGTGAAAAAATCCATTTTCCTCTCCCTTTCCAGGCAGCTGCTTTTCCTCCTTCCCTCAATCTACATCCTTCCTCCAATCCTGGAATCTGAGGCCGGAGTATGGTACAGTTTCCCCATCTCAGATACTGTATCGGCCATAATTACGGCCATCCTGGCGTGGAATCTCATATTGAAATTAGGCAAACTTAAGGACGGCGATGACCCGTCAATTCTTGGAAGTCAGTTATGAATACCATCATCAATGTTGGCCGGTCATTCGGCAGCGGCGGCGGTTATGTGGGCCAGGCTGTTGCCGGGAAACTCGGCATCCCATTCTATGACAACGAGTTAATCTCCAAGGCCGCCCAGGAAAGCGGTTATTCCCCGTCCCTGTTTGAAGGCGGGGAAAAGAAGAGGAGCATCTTCTCCGTATCCAGTTTCTTCGCATCCGGCCGGATGAGTTACCTGGACAACACCTATATGAACGACGACGTCCTTTTCAAGGCCCAGAGCGAGGTAATCCGCGCAATTGCGGAGAAGGGGGACGCCGTTATCATAGGCCGGTGTGCAGACTATATCCTAAGGGATCTTCCCTGCCTGAACGTATTCGTGACGGGGCCGGAGGAGTACCGCGTCTCCCGCATAGTGGAGAGCGAAGGCATTACTCCGGAGGAAGCGGAAAAACTAATCCGGAAGAAGGACCACATAAGGGAGTCGTACTACAATTACTACACGCTGGGCTCCTGGGGAAGCGCCTCCAACTATCATCTTTCCATAGACAGTTCCGTCCTGGGGATTGAAGGGACGGCCGATTACATCATTGAATTTGGCAGGAAGGCCGGTCTGGTGAAGTGAGCGCCAGGTGGCCCATATCGCTTCTGATCCTTCCGCTGCTTCTTTTCTGCGGCGGCAGAAAGCCTGTACCCGCTCCCGCGGAATTCCCGGACTGGAACCGCAGCATAGTGAACTCGCAGTCGGAACTCCCGGGGATGGACGCCGTGGTGGACAGTTTCATGCGTTTCTGGGCCCTCAAGGGCGTATCCATCGCCGTCACCCGCCACGATTCCCTCATCTACGCCAGAGGCTACGGAAAGGCCGATCCTTCCACCCCGATGACTCCCGGCACAATAATGAGGCTGGCCTCGGTGTCAAAACTCCTTACGGCAATAGGCATAATGAGGCTTCAGGAACAGGGAAAAATCTTTCTGGAGACGCCGGTATTCGGCCCTTACGGAATCCTCAATGAGTATGACACATCAATAAGGGACGACAACTATTACCTTATGACCGTTGAGCATCTCCTGAGACATCAGGGCGGTTTCCATTACCGCGGGGCCGATGTCATGTTTACCGGCTATCATCCTGATCCCGACGAGTTCGTGCGGCAGGAACTCAGCCGCCCCCTTGCCTTCACGCCCGGAACCTGGCAGCAGTACTCCAACTTTGGGTATTTCCTGCTCTCCCTTGTCATAGAGAAGGCGTCAGGAATGCCTTATGAGGAGTTTATGCAGAAGGAAGTATTTGAGCCCTGCGGCTGCCGAGGATTCAGGATTGCGGGGAATTACCTCAAGGACAGGCTCCCAGGGGAGAGTATGTATTTTATGCAGCCGGACTCTGAACCCGTCACATCCTTTGACGGAAAGTACGCCAATGTGGAAAAATGCTACGGCGGCAATGACATAACATCCCTCAAGGGGGCCGGCGCCTGGGCAGGGTCTGCCGTGGAACTTGCCCGCGTGGTGTCTTCCGTCAACGGCCTTGAAGGGATTGAGGATATCCTCAGTGCCGATTCCATCCGGAAGATGACCACCTGGTACGACGAAAACACCTTCTCCCTCGGCTGGGTTGACACCAAGGACGGGGAGTGGACGCGCACGGGGTCTTTCTCCGGGACATCGGCCATAGTGAAAGTGTTCCCGGACGGGGAAACCTGGGTGCTCATCTCCAATACATCGGCCTGGAGGGGCTCCAAATTCAGCCGCAACACGTCCTACCTTGTGAAGAACCTCCGCCGGCGTTTTTCCTCTTCTCTTCCCAAAAGGGATTTATTCTCTGAATAATTTTTGCTATATTAGCGGAAATAATTCAGAACCTCTATGCTAGACACTCAGCGCGGGCTTTACGTAGCCCATTCCTCCAACGGCCCCATCTCTCTCCAGGGCAAAATGGCCTGCCGCCACGGACTCATCGCAGGCGCAACCGGCACCGGTAAAACCGTCACCCTCCAGGTAATTGCAGAAACTTTCTGCCAGGCGGGCGTACCCTGCTTCATGGCCGATATGAAAGGTGACCTAAGCGGCATTTCCCAGGCCGGTAAACTATCCGGATTCATTGAGAAGAGGCTGCCGGAGTTCGGCATAGAGAACCCCCAGTTCCAGAGTTGCCCCGTGCGCTTTTTTGACGTCTACGGGGAGCAGGGCCATCCTATGCGTTCCACCATCTCCCGTATGGGACCGGATATGCTGGGCCGCCTGATGGACCTCAATGAAACCCAGACCGGCGTCCTCAACATAGTTTTCAAGATTGCCGATGACAACGGGCTTCTCCTCATAGACCTGAAGGACCTCAGGGCTATGCTAAACTTCGTGGGGCAGAACGCCGCAGAGTACACCACAAAGTACGGCAACGTGACATCGGCCTCAGTTGGAGCCATCCAAAGGGCCCTCCTTGCCCTTGAGAACCAGGGCGCTGACAAATTCTTCGGAGAGCCGGACTTCGACATCTACGACCTCCTTCAGTGCGAGGGCGGAAAAGGCATTATGAACGTCCTTGCCGCAGATAAACTGATGCTTCAGCCAAAGCTCTACTCAACCTTCCTGCTGTGGCTTCTCAGTGAACTTTACGCCACCCTCCCGGAGGTTGGAGAGATGGACCTTCCCAAACTTGTGTTCTTCTTCGACGAGGCTCACATGCTGTTTGAAGGCACTTCCAAGGCCCTTACGGACAAGATCGAGCAGGTTATCCGCCTCATCCGTTCCAAGGGCGTGGGCATCTACTTCATCACCCAGAGCCCCACGGACATCCCTTCAAATATCCTGGGCCAACTGGGTAACCGCGTCCAGCACGCCCTCCGCGCATACAGCCCCCAGGACCAGAAGGCAGTTAAGGTTGCTGCCGATACCTTCCGCCCCAACCCAGCCTTCAAGACGTATGACACGCTTCTTGAACTAGGTACAGGAGAGGCCCTTGTGTCCTTCCTGGATGAAAAGGGCACCCCTGCCATTGTGGAGCGCGCAAAGATCCTCTTCCCCCTGAGCCAAATAGGCGCCATCACCCCGGAGCAGCGTACGGAACTCATTGGCCGCAGCCGTCTGTATGGCAGGTATGACCATCCCATCGACCGTGAAAGCGCCTATGAAATCATAACTCAGGCTACTGAGGAAGCAGAGCGCCAGAAGGCGGAGATAGAGGCTGCCGCAGAAGCGGAAAAGCAGGCCGCCATCCAGGCCAAGGAAGACGCCCGTGCCGCCAAGGAAGCGGAAAAGGAAGCGAAGGAAAAGGCCAAGAAGGCAAAAAACAGCATTGCCTCAAAGGTTCTCCGCTCCGTTCTCACCGCGGTTACCGGCGTTGCCGCCGCCGCTGCCGCAGATGCCGTCACCTCCAAGGTAACCGGCACCAAGAAGAAGAGCACCACCTCCACCGGCAAGAAGATGGTGTCAAAGGCCACCAAGAGCGCCACTTCCACCATCACCAGGGAACTCACCCGCTCAATCCTGGGGAACCTGATAAAGTAGTTTCTCCTATTCCGGGAGGGATGCGTTGAATGTATATTATTGATTATCAATAGATTAAGCAAAATCCCCTATGTAAAAACACATAGGGGATTTGTTGTAAATGGCAGGTAATGAGCCTGTTGTGTTCAACGGCTATTCGTGGTGGCTGAGCCTTTCCCAGGCTAGTTGCTCCCACTTTGTTCCGGGACGGCCGTAGTTGGCGTAAGGGTAGATGGAAATGCCTCCGCGGGGAGTGAAGAATCCGGTAACCTCAATGTACTTGGGATCCATCAGTTTGATGAGATCCTTCATAATTGTGTTCACGCAGTCTTCATGGAAATCTCCGTTTGAGCGGAAGCTGAAAAGATAGAGCTTGAGAGACTTTGACTCAACCATCTTCACGTCTGGGACATAGCTGATGCGGATCTCTGCAAAATCCGGCTGGCCGGTGATGGGACAAAGGGTGGTGAATTCATGGCAGTTGAACCTCACCCAGTAGTCGTTGTCCTTGTGGACGTTCTCAAAAGCCTCAAGTACCTCGGGGGCGTAGGTCTGGCTGTATCTGGTTTCACGGCCAAGGGCCTGGAGTTCTTCTCTGTTACGTGCCATGGCTTATTCCTCCCCGGCTTCTTTAAGGCGTTCTGCGTTCTCTGCAATCTGGAGCTGGTCTATGCACTCCTGGATGTCTCCGTCCATGAAGACAGGAAGATTGTACATGCTCCAGCCTATGCGGTGGTCCGTCACGCGGCCCTGGGGGTAGTTGTAGGTGCGGATCTTGGCGCTGCGGTCACCGGTGCTGACCATTGTCTTGCGCTTTGCGGCAATGCCGTCAAGGTACTTCTGGTGCTCCATGTTGTAGAGGCGGGTACGGAGTTCTTCCATGGCCCTGTCAAGGTTCTTGAGCTGGGAACGCTCCTCCTGGCACTGAACCACGATTCCTGAAGGGATGTGGGTAAGGCGAACGGCGCTGTAGGTGGTGTTAACACCCTGGCCGCCGGGGCCCGATGCGCAGAAGAGGTCCTTGCGGATATCGGCCGGATTGAGCTCGATGTCGAATTCGCCGGCTTCAGGGAAAACGGCTACAGAGGCGGCCGAAGTCTGGATTCGGCCCTGGGTTTCTGTCTGGGGAACACGCTGTACGCGGTGCACGCCCGACTCATATTTCATGATGCCGTAAACGCCGTCCTGGCTGCTGGAGAGTTTGAACACAATCTGCTTGTAGCCACCGGAAGTGCCGGGAGCCTGATCTGTGACTTCCAGTTTCCAGCCGCGGCGTTCGGCATAATGCTGATACATGCGGAAGAGGTCTCCGGCAAAGATTGCGGCTTCGTCGCCGCCGGTGCCTCCGCGGATTTCCACCATGGCGTTCTTGCTGTCGTCAGGATCGGCTGGAATAAGGAGGAGTTTGATCTGCTGCTCCATCTCCGGGAGTTTGGGCTCAATATCGGCCACTTCCTCACGGGCCATTTCCTTGAGGTCCTCGTCCTTTTCATTCATGAGGATGTCCTTGGCCTGCGCAAGTTCATCCACCAGCCTCTTGTATTCCAGGCCGGCGGCAATGATGGGCTGCAGTTCCTTGTAGTCCTTGTTGAGCTGGACGAACTTCTTCATGTCGGCAATGACCTCAGGACTTGCCAACTGCTGCTCCAGTTTCTTGTATTTATCCTGAAGGCTCAGGACCTTCTCTAACAGCGTGTTCTCTGCCATAGCAATTGTGTTTTAGCCTGCAAAGATAATAAAAAACTGCGATATGGCCTAAATGTCTTTCGGAACGGCGGCAAGAGTGATCCGGGCCTGAGCGCAGCGGCGGCCGCCAGAGGAAAGAGAAGCGTCACATACGTATAGCCCGCCCTTGGATTCCAGGAGGCGGGCGGTTATTTCACAGAGGTCTCCGGGACGCACCGTGCCGCGGAATTTCACGGAGTCCAGGCCGCGGTACATCACAAGGTTCTCCTTGAAAACTTCCACAAACAGTTGGCTGCAGGCCTGGGCCATTATTTCACAGAGGATGACACCCGGAACAATTGGGTTTCCGGGGAAATGGCCGTCGCAGTAGAACGGAGAATCAGGGATGCGGTAGGTGGCGTGGCATACTCCCTCCGAGTCCAGACTCATACTGTCCAGAAGAAGCATCGGCCCCCGGTGGGGGAGCACCTCCATTATGCCGTCCCTATCCATTGTAAGGCCTGAAGGCTACGCAGGCGTTGTGGCCGCCGAAGCCGAAGGAATTGGAAAGGCCCAGGGTTAGGGGAGTCCTGACCGCCACGTTGGGGGTGTAGTCAAGGTCGCACTCGGGGTCCGGGGTGTCCAGGTTGATGGTGGGAGGGCAGATGCCGTCACGAAGTGCAAGGAGCGTTGCAATGGCCTCTGCGGCACCTGCTGCGCCGAACATATGGCCGGTCATAGACTTGGTGGAGGAGATGTGGGCCTTGTAGGCAAAGTCTCCGAGGGCCACCTTGCAGGCCATGGTCTCCGCTATGTCGTTGAGGTGGGTGCCGGTGCCGTGGGCGTTTATATAGAGGTTGTCCTTGGATGGGTCGAAGCCTGCTTCCTGAAGGGCGTCGCAGATGGAACGGGCCTGGGTGCTGGCGTCAGGGCGGGGAGCGGTGGCGTGGTAGGCGTCGCAGGTGTTGCCGTACCCCACAATCTCACCATAGATGGTGGCACCCCTCTCAAGGGCGTGGTCCAGGGACTCCAGGATGAGGACGGCGGCGCCGTCTCCCATCACGAAGCCCTGCCTGTTGGCGTTGAAGGGGAGGGATGAGTACTTGGGGTCAGTAGCGCGGGTGAGGGCCTTTGCGTTGTAGAAGCCTGCTACTCCAAGCGGGATTGAGGCGTGCTCGGAGCCGCCGGCGATTATTGCATCGGCATAACCGTGACGGACGGCCCTGAAGGCCTCTCCGATGCAGTGGGATGAGGTGGCGCAGGCGGTGACGATATCAAGGCAGGGGCCCTTTGCCTGATGCTTTATGGCAATGTGGCCGGCCGCTATGTTGGAAATCATAGTGGCTATGAAAAGGGGAGAGATCCACTTTCCGGTGGGGTCTTCTATCATCTTGGCGGTTTCTCGGTACTGGACGTCAAAGCCGCCGATACCTGAACCTACGTATACGCCAAGGCGGTAGGGGTCTATGTTAACATCGGCCTCAAGCCCGGACTGCTTCACGGCCTGCCAGGCGGCCGCCATTGCATAAAGGGTGAAGTTGTCCTGCTTGCGGATGAAGGGCTTGTCCATCCCGTACTGCTCCGCGTCAAAGTCTTTCACTTTTCCTGCAAAGGTAACGGGCATATCCTTGAATTCCTCCACGTAATCTATGCCGCAGACTCCGTCAATGAGGTTCCTCCAGAATGTGTCCACATCCTTTCCCACGGAGGAGATGACCCCCATTCCTGTCACTACTACTCTTTTAACATCCATATATCGAACTCTTTTCTTTCATAACTTTCTCTGCGCCCTCCGCGATGTCAAGGACAATATCGAGGGCCGATTCTTCCTTCCGGCACATCCCCGCCACTTCTCCTGCAAGGAAACTGCCGCCGGCAAGGTCTCCGTCAAATACGGCCTTTCGGAGGGAGCCGGTGCCGAAGGAGCGGATTTCATCGGCCCCTACCGAAGGGTCCGCTTCCATCCTGGCAAACTGCTTGGAAAACGGCGTCTTGAGGCTGCGGACGGCATCTTGAAGGCTGCGGCCGGTAACCATTGTGCCGATGTCAGATGCCTTCACCAGCCTTTCCTTGTAAACCGGATGGATGCGGCATTCCCTTGCCATCAGGAAACGGGTGCCCACCTGCACGCCGCTGGCGCCAAGCATAAAGGCGGCCGCTGCGCCACGGCCGTCGAAGATGCCTCCGGCGGCAATTACGGGGATGTCCACCGCGTCCACTACCTGTGGCACTAGTGCCATAGTGTGGGTTTCCCCAATGTGGCCGCCGGACTCTGCGCCCTCTGCAACAACTGCAGTTGCGCCAAGTTCCTGCATCTTGATAGCGTATGCCACGGATGCCACTACGGGTATCACCTTGATTCCGGCTTCCTTCCACATATCCATGTACTGGGCGGGGGAGCCGGCGCCGGTGGTGACTATCTTCACGCCTTCTTCCACTACCAAAGATGCAATCTCTGCGGCATCCGTTGCAGCCAGCATGATATTCACGCCAAAGGGCTTGTCTGTAAGGGCCCTGGCTTTGAGGATTTCCTCACGCACGGCTTCCTTCCCGTAATTCACGGCCGATATAAGCCCCA
The DNA here is from genome assembly GCA_017451395.1 of Bacteroidales bacterium. Taxonomy (GTDB): domain Bacteria; phylum Bacteroidota; class Bacteroidia; order Bacteroidales; family UBA932; genus Cryptobacteroides. Next base: position 10,913 of record JAFSPR010000085.1, on the reverse strand, counting down.
GCCCGCCGGCCTCTGACACGGCTGCGGCAAGGGTTGCATCGGCAATCCAGGCCATCCCGCCCTGAAAAACGGGGTAGCGGATGCCTAATATGTTGCAAATTGCGGATTTCAGCATCCTGCAAATATACTACTTTTTCTTGGAATGGCGGCGTCTGTCACGTATGCGCATTGCACTTTCCACCATCAGTTGGTCCTGGAAGCAACTGCGGGCCGCCAGGAGATTGCAGATTGAGATGACGAGGGGGAATATTACAGTCCAGGAGAAAACGGGCCCCTCCCAGGTGAAATACATCCACGCAAGCCATCCCTGCATTCCAAGGGCCACGATGGCTCCAAGGGTTGAAAGCCTCATCTGGAGAATGAGGGATTTGAAACTGACAAGCGCAAGGCCCACAAGGCCGGTGAGTATGCCAAGAAGTATTCCGAAGTAGGGTTTCTGAAGTCCCCAGTAACTGACGGAAACCATCCCGTCGGGATCTGCCACGTTATATGCCGTCCCGAAACACAGGGCCAGCGCCAGGCCAAACGAAATTGCCAGATAAAGTGTTTGAAGTCTTTGCCACATAATAATGCAAATATAGTAAAATTATCGTATCTTCGCAGTGATACCTCTGAAACTATATTATGGATACATCCAAAAGAGAAATATGGGTGGACTGGATGAGGGTAGTGGCCTGTTTTATGGTTATGCTTACCCACTCCTGCGAGCCTTTCTACCTTGGAGGGGAAGGCTCCCTTGTCATGAGTGAGTCAGACGCCTTCTGGGTTGCGGTCCTTAACACCCTGCCGCGCGCAGCCGTGGCCCTGTTTGTGGTAGCTTCCAGTTATCTCCAGTTTCCCTTGCATTATTCCACCGGTGAGTTCTTCAGGAAAAGGGCCGTGAGGATACTGGTCCCGTTCCTTATCTGGACCGTTGTGTACGCCCTTGTATGGGGAGAACCGGTGCAGAATTTCAAGGACCTTCTTCTCAACTTCAATTATGCGGCCGGGCATCTTTGGTTCGTGTATATGATTGTGGGGCTGTATCTCATTATGCCGATGCTCTCTCCCTGGGCGGAGAAAGTGGGCCGGAAGGAACTCCTGGTGTATCTTGGAATATGGCTATTCACCACGCTGATTCCGTTCATCCGCCAGTGGGCGGGCGGCCCGGCGCCGGTCATTTACGGACCTTCAGGCATCCCCAATCCGGCCAAATTCCCGCTGTGGGGTGAGGCCAGTTGGAATACGTACGGGGTGTTCTACTATGTGAGCGGTTTTATCGGCTATCTTCTCCTTGGACTGTACTTCCGTAGATTTGTCCCGGATCTTTCCTGGAAAAAGACCCTTGCCATTGCCCTGCCGCTGTTTGCGTGCGGTTTTGCCATCGGGTCCGTGGGCTTTTTCAGAGGCGTTATGGCAGACTCCGGCGGCGTCTTTCCCTTCGAGGGCCCCGTAGGCCTTGCCGCCCTCTGGGAAATCCCCTGGATGAACGACGGCTTTGCCGTTGCCCTTATGACCATTGCCTGGATCCTTCTTTTCCGTAAGATAAAGGCCGATACCTCCTTCTATCGCATGGTTCTTGTCCCGGTATCCAACGCCGGTTACGGGATGTATCTCTGCCATCTTCTCCTCCTCGGTGCTGTATCGGCCTGGATAAGGAGTATGGCGCTGCCCACTCCGGTTCAGATCCTTGCCACCGCGTTCATCTCCTTTACGGGAGTTGCGCTCTTCTCCGTCCTTGTCCGCCGCATCCCCAAGGCGGGACGACTCATTATTGGCTGATTCTATGATTCACGTAATGGGCATCATCAACCTGACGCCGGACTCGTTCTACGCGGGGAGCCGGACTGCGGCGTGCGACTTTATGCCCAAAGTGCGTCAGATGCTCTCTGACGGGGCCGATGTAATAGACATCGGCGCCTGCAGCACCCGCCCCGGCGCCGCTCAGCCCACCCTTGAAGAGGAATGGGCCCGCCTGGAGCCCGCCCTTTGTGAATTGCGGATGGAGGCACAGGTGTCCAAACCCTCCGGGGCTTCGCCCCTCCGTCCTTCCCACTGCCATAAGTGCCGGACTGGAAGCAAGCTTCCATCCGTCCCTTCTGTCAGCGGGCCCCTCCCTCTAATGCGGCCGAGGGTGGCCACAGGTTTGGACACCTGTGCCTCCACCGCAATATCCATAGACACCTACCGTCCGGAGATTGTCCGGAGGGCCTATGAGATCCTTGGGCCGTTCGTTGTGAACGACGTTGGCGGCGGCACTCCGGATATGCTTAGGACCGTCGGAGAACTGGGCCTTCCGTACATCGCCATGCACGGCCGGAAACCGCAGGGAGACGTGATTGAAGATATCCTTGGCTTCTTCAGGGAATTTGCCGTGAGGGCAGAAGCCTACGGTGTGAAAGAGTGGATCCTGGACCCCGGATTTGGCTTTGGGAAAGACATTGACCAGAATTACGAAGTCCTGAACCGGCTGGATGAACTGAAAAAGGCCGGGAAGGATATCCTGGTGGGCATTTCCAGGAAGAGTATGATATACAAAAAATTAGGCATCACCCCGGAAGAGGCGATGCCTGAAACTCTGGCCCTGGAAAGGATTGCCCTTGAGAAGGGAGCCACCTGGCTGAGGGTTCACGACGTTGCGGAAACCGTACAGATGGTGCAGGACTATTCCACTATGTATACGTCGTCTCCGGGGGCGGCAAAGTGATAGGTTTCCCTTGCGAATGACTCCAGTGAGTCCTTGTTCTCAGTAAGGGCCTTATACTCCGCGTCCATCTCCTTGATTTCCTCCTTGAGGCGCGCCATTTCCTTTTCCTGGCTCCTGACCTCCATAGTGGCCTTGACCCAGTTGAGAACGCTGTTATGGGACAGGAAAAGAAGGACTACGGCAACAACCGTGGTCACAATTATCACAAACGGGATGAAATAATTGTGATCTTTGCGCTTAAGCCACGCCAGAAAGTCTTTCTTTTTGCCTTCTTCCATACTCTATACTCTGTCTATATTGCCGTAAGGAGCCTTGAGGGGGATACGTTTAAATGCAAGGATGCAAAGCGCCAGGGCTGCAAGACCTGCGATGTAGACCACCACGTAAGTGGAAGTTCCCATCATATCAATCCAGTAGTCGTATTCTTCCATTGACGGAATATGGGCGCAGATTACTGCAAAGCCGTTATTCACGAAGTGGATGAGCATTGTGAGCCACAGACTGCCGGTCTTGTAGTGGACATAACCCATCACGACGCCGATGATAAAGGCGTTGAGGGCCTGCCAGGGGTTCATGTGGATAAGGGCAAAGAAAAGTGCGCTTATGACTATGGCCCAAACGGGTTTCATCTTGGTGAGAAGACCCCTCAGGACCATACCGCGGCACAGCCACTCCTCAAAGATGGGGGCGAAGATGGCGGTAAGGAGGAACGAACTCCAGAAAGGTCCTCCGGTCATCTGCTCCAGCGCTGCCGATATCATGTCATAGAACTCTTTGAGTACAGGCACAGTATCCGTCACCTTCATGTTGAGGTAGTTGGGTAGATCGGCCGATATCATGGTGGCAAATGAAAGGACCACGGTGATAAGGGCTATGCTCCACCACTTGAACGGGCCGAAGTTGGCGCTGGACAGTTTGTACCCGGGGTCAAAGAGCATGTTCTTGCGGCTCTGGCCGGCGGCATACATCATTGCCGGAATGAAGGCGATGGGGTATGCTACTAGGGAGCCGTATTCCATAACCACACTGGACGGGAGAAAGAGTCCAAGGATGAAGGTAACCAGGCTGCCAAGGAGGTTACCAACGAGGAACCATCCAAGAAGGCCGAACATACCGCTCACGCCCGGCACATACCAGGCGTGATTGGCATAAAGGTCAAAGTTGTTTACGCGTCTTGCAAAAAGGGCCATATCAATACAGGGGGCTTGGATATACGCCGTCTGCGACCAACTGGGCAAACTTTGCCACAACCGCGGGACGGTCTTCCTTATAGGTTACGCCGAACCAGTGGGAAGGAGTGGAAAGGACCTCGCAGGAGCCTTCTCCGCCCTTTACGATCACGTCAACTGCATAGGGGATGTAAAATTCCTTCTTGGGTTCAGTGCGGTGCTCCTCGAGGAAGGTTACGAAACTCTTTTCGCTCTTGGTGAAGTAATCCGGGGTGAAGCCCCACATATTCATTGAGCACAGAGCCTTGGCGGCAAGTTTCACGTGCTGCTCTCCGCTGACGGAGTTGTTGCCGTATACGTTGCCGTCTGCCTCCTTTGCAATGTCAAGGTGCTCTGCGATGCCGGTGAGGATGTTCTTGGAATCATAGTAGCAGATACCGCGGGATACGCTGCCGTTCTCAGAGAGGGTGTTCTCAAGTTCGAAGCCGATGATGCAGTACTGGCCCTGAGTTTTCTCGTGGGCGCGGCACCAGTCACCAAGTACTTTGAAGGACTCCTTGCCGTAGAAGTCGTCACCGTTGATGACGGCGAAGGGCTCGTGGATCACGTCCTTTGCCATAAGTACGGCGTGGGCGGTACCCCAGGGCTTTACGCGGTCTTCGGGAACGGTGTAGGGGGCGGGAATCTTGTCAAGTTCCTGGGTCACGAAGACAAACTCCAGGGGTGAACCGTCAACGCACTTCACGCCGGCGTATTTCTGCTTGACGTGGGCTTCCATATCGGCCTTGAAGAATTCACGTACAATGTACACGACTTTGCCGAAACCGGCCTCCACAGCGTCGTGGATTGAATAGTCAATGATGGTTTCTCCGTTGGGGCCGAGGCCGTCCATCTGCTTGAGACCGCCGTAACGGCTTCCCATTCCTGCAGCAAGTACCAAAAGTGTAGGTTTCATAATAATATTAGGTTTTTAGAGTTTCCGTGCTGTCTTACAAAGATAGCGAATATTTTTGATAGTGGAACCTCCTTTTCCGCGAATCCATAAAAACTGCATTGTGGGGCGGCTGGATGGATTGGCGGCAGGGATTTTGGCCGAAAAGGGCATTTTGCAAGCCGCGAATCCACAAAATCGGCCTTATACGGCGTCTAAGTGGACTGGCGGCAACGCTGCCTATCGGTCCAGAACGAGACATCTTGCTATTTGGGCCTCGGAGACGTGATAATCGTAGAAAAGTTGACGCGCTATCCGCCGTTTCTGGGAAGAAGTGAGTTGATACACTGACTGAGCGCCATATCCCGGCAACAAATCCTTGTCAATCAGACGGCACACATCCATATCCTGAAGCCGGTTCTTGTTGAAGCGGCCATATTCATTCTTAAGCATCTGGGCAACGGTAGTTTCGTCGGCCTGTTCAACCAGCGACAGGGTAATGGGGGCTCCGGTATTGTCCTTCTCCTGTTCCCTGGACCAGGATTCATCAGTCAGGCGATTCATCTGGTACAGGTAGTTTCTGGGAGAGCCATAGTACTTTTCGGCAGTGCGTATTTCCATAAAGCTTTGGCGGACGAACACTCCGTTGGAGTTCATCTGGTAGTGATCCGGAAACTCAGACCTCCTGGGGAGAAAAGAAGACATTTCCTCCCTTGTGAGCAAAACCGGTTGTTCTATCTTTAAGCCTATTTCCTCTGAAAATAGATAACGGGCACTGCAGTAGTCATATCCAAAAGCGGTGGCCGATGCGCCGTGATGGAATCCGTTGCGATTGATGTAGTTCTCCAGGACCATCTGATGGTTGAATCCATCCACCTTCAGTACATATGTATACTTCTGACCGAAACGCCCTTCCCGTCCGTATTTGCCGTTAAAGTACTTGGTGTATGAAGACCTCAGCAGACCGGCGTAACGGGTTGGGGCGGAAGTAAAGACGTTCAGATGGACGTGGGTGGACATCTCGGCATCCACTATTATACCCGTTTCCTGCTCAAATGAACGCAGGGCCATAAGGTTTACAAACATTCCGTGGTCTTCATCATCCCGGAACATTACCTCATCGTGAGATGTAAAACAGATATGGTATGACTCTTTCATAGCCGCCAAGATAGTATCTCTCAGCGCTCAATGCAAGGATCAGTTGAAAAGTTTTTACGTTCTTTGTGAACAAAGCGTTGTTTCACGTGTATTTTTACGTTTTAAAGGAAGAATCTGCAAAAAAAATTCTGTTTCAACTGCTCTTGACGGACTGTTGTAGGCCGGCCGCGAATCCATAAAAACTGCGTTGTGGGGCGTCTGGATGGATTGGCGGCAGGGATTTTGGCCGAAAAGGGCGTTTTCTGCGCCGCGAATCCGCAAAATCGGCCTTATACAGCGTCTAAATGGATTGGCGGCAGGGCACGGGTGCTGTACGCGTGCGACAGCGTGCGGCAGCGTGCAGCAGGAGCACGGGCAGGCCTGGAAGCGCTACACCAGAATGAGCAGCGCGGCTAGGTACAGGCAGAAGCCCTGGGCCTTAAGGCGGTTTCGGCTGAGAACCCAGGTGGAGAGGTTTACGGGGTCGTCGCGGAAAACGGGCCCGAAGTCCCGGGGAGTGCCCTTGGAGGACCACTTGAGAATGATTTCTCCCTCCGAGAGATATGTGGCGCCGCCGTTACTGCGGTTGATGGAGACAAGCGGCTTGTAGTCGGCAAAATACACCGGAAGCCCTGCGGGAACGGCGTAATCTGCCGCCTGCGACGGAGCGCAGGCAAGGAGCACAAGGGGACGTCCTCCGGCCTCAAGCACGGCGTCATATCCGGCCTGGATACGCTCCCAGGGGGCCTTTGAAGGTTCATATACGGAGAATACCACCACCTTGCCTTCTGCGGCCATCCTGTCATGGTAGACATCAGAAGAGTCGCGGAAACTGAGGATGGGGAAGTTTTCCGCTCGCAGCGGACTATCCACAAAGACGGTGTCAGTCTTCACCAGGGTCCAGTCGTCGCCGGGATAGTGCCCGGGGAGGAACTTGCCTTCCTGCCCGTCCTTAACGTAGGTGCGCTCTTCCCTGAAGTGGTTATCGGCCACTATATCGTCGTCCAGCGAGGCCATAAGTTCCGCGCCCGTGCGGAAGTCCGTATAATCCAGAAGCGGCAGATGGGTGTTGCAGTAAACCACCGCAAAAATAACTGACGCGGCGGCAATGGAGGCCGATACTATCTTCCTTACCGGCGTTTTCCCGAAGTCCCCGAACGGCAGGAAGGCCCACAGCGCCACAAGCAGCAGCACTACGTTTTTCAGGAGACTCTGCACATGAGTGAGATGGATTGCCTGCCCGAAGCATCCGCAGTCCATCTCCGGATTCTTTATCCAGAGGACCAGCGTCACGACGGAGAAAAACGCCAGCATCCCGGTTGTGACCCAGGCGGTCAATTTCCTGAGAACTCCGGTAACCAGCGCAATTCCGGTCAGGGTTTCCAGAAGGGAAAGGGCAATGCCGATCCCCTTCGCTGCCGGGATAAGGAAAGCGATATGGAAGAATTTCAGGTATTCCGTCACGATGAGCATAGTGCCCACAGGGTCTGCCATCTTGAGGAGACCGGAAGCCAGGAATACCAGGCCGATGATTCCGGCGCCAAAGCGCCTTAATGGGATACGCTTCATCTCAGGAAAGGGTCTATGGTATTACGCACTTTTTCAAAGATTGCATCAGGGGGCAGCATCTGTCCGGCGGCGTCGGAGCAGTCTATCCTGAGGAACTTAGGATCCCTCAGGGTCTCTCCCACGTACATATCCCTTACATCCTTCTGGAAACTGATTGATGCCTCGTGGATGTCCCTGGAGCCCTCCAGGTAGTTCCGGTCACTGCCTTCCCTGTTCCCGGAAAGGCTCTTTTCAACAAAGCCGATAGGAACGTCCAGGAAAAGGTTGAGGTCCGGAACCGGAAGAGAAAAGTCTCCGTACTCCGTGTTGAAGATCCAGTCCCTCAGGCGCGCTTTATCCGCGGGGTCCTTCAGTTTTGCGCACTGGTAGGCTATGTTTGAGTACACATAGCGGTCCAGAAGGACGGTTTTCCCGGCCGCAAGCGCCTCCTTCATAGAAGGGGCGGCGCCGTGCCTGTCCTCGGCGAAGAGAAGGGCCACAAGTTGAGGGTGAACCTCAGCGTTGCCGCCGAACTCCCCGCGCAGGAACCGGCTTATGAGGTCTCCGTAAACCGGGGCCTCATAACGCGGGAAATGAATGTATTCAAGGTCAGGGAAACGCTGCAGGAGATACTCCTTCAGCATTTTTACCTGAGTGGATTTACCGGCTCCGTCAAGCCCTTCCAGTACTATCAGCATCCTACAGGCTACGTTTGATTTCTACAATCTGGAATGCCTCTATGATGTCTCCGGGGTGGATGTCGTTGTACCTGTCAAGGCCGCAGCCGCACTCCATTCCGGCAGGAACTTCCTTGGCCTGGTCCTTGCCCCTCTGCAGGGAAGACAGGGAACCTGTGTACACTACAATGCCGTCCCTGATTAGGCGGACATCGGCCTTGGAGGTGAGCTTTCCTTCCTTCACAAGGCAGCCCGCGATGGTGCCGACCTTGGAAATTTTGAAGGTCTGCTTGACCTCCGCGGTAGCGGTGACCTCTTCCTTCTTCTCCGGCTCCAGCATACCCTCGATACCTTCCTTGACCTCGTTGATGCAGTCGTAGATGACGGAGTAGAGGCGGATTTCAATGCCCTCCTTCTCCGCGGCGCGGCGGGCTTCGGCGGAAGGACGCACCTGGAAGCCGATGATCACGGCGTCGGAGGCTTCGGCCAGCAGTACATCGCTTTCGCTGATGGCACCCACAGCCTTGTGGATCACGTTCACGCGTACTTCCTCGGTGGAAAGTTTGATGAGGGAATCGGACAGGGCCTCCACGGATCCGTCCACGTCGCCCTTGACGATGACGTTGAGTTCCTTGAAGTTGCCGATAGCGATACGGCGGCCGATTTCTTCAAGGGTGAGGTGCTTCTGGGTCTTGATGCCCTGGATGCGGATCAGTTGCTCACGGCGCTGGGCAATTGACTTGGCCTCTTTTTCATCGGCCATAATGTTGAACTTTTCACCAGCGGCGGGAGCGCCGTTCAGGCCAAGCAGGCTCACGGGGGTGGAAGGGCCTGCGCTCTCAACCTTCTGTCCGCGCTCGTTGAACATAGCCTTTACGCGGCCGTAGTAACTGCCGGAGATGATTACGTCTCCAACGTGGACCGTTCCGTCCTGCACCAGGACCGTCGCAAGATAGCCGCGGCCCTTGTCCAGGGAACTCTCGATGACGGCGCCGCTTCCCATCTTATTGGGGTTGGCCTTGAGTTCAAGGAGATCTGTCTCGAAGAGCACCTTTTCAAGGAGTTTGTCCACTCCGATGCCCTTCTTGGCCGATATTTCCTGGCACTGGTACTTGCCGCCCCAGTCCTCCACCAGGATGTTCATCTCGGAGAGTTGGCGGCGTATGGTGTCCGGATTTGCGCCGGGCTTGTCTATCTTGTTGATTGCAAAGACCATAGGGACGCCTGCCGCCTGCGCGTGGGCGATGGCTTCCTTGGTCTGGGGCATCACGGCGTCATCGGCAGCTACGATGATGATGGCAAGGTCAGTCATCTGGGCGCCGCGGGCACGCATGGCGGTGAAGGCCTCGTGGCCGGGGGTGTCCAGGAAGGTGATGCGGCGGCCGCTCTCCAGTTTGACGCTGTATGCACCGATGTGCTGGGTGATGCCGCCGGCCTCACCGGCGATGACGTTGGTGTTGCGGATGTTGTCCAGCAGGGAGGTCTTACCGTGGTCTACGTGACCCATGACGGTGATTACCGGAGGTCGCTCCACAAGGTCTTCCTCGCGGTCGGGCTCCTGCTGCTCTATCTCCTCTGAGAGTTCTGCGGTGACGAATTCCACCTTATAGCCGAATTCTTCGGCAACCAGGACCAGGGTTTCGGCGTCCAGACGCTGATTGATGGACACCATCATACCCAGGGACATGCAGGCGCCGATGACTTTCACTACGGGGGTGTTGCCCATGAGGGTGGCAAGGTCGTTTACGGTAACGAACTCCGTTACTTTCAGCACCTTGTTCTCCGCTGCTGCGGCTTCCATCTCCTCCTGGGAGCGGATGGCCGCAATCTCCCTCTTCTCCTTACGGTGTTTTGCACCGAAGTTGTTGCGGGTGCTTTCGTTCATCTTGGCGTATGTCTCCTTCACCTGCTTCTGGATCTCCTTCTGCATCTCTTCCTGCTCGGCCTCGGTCATGGCGGGCTTGAAGCGGTCCTTCTTGCGGGAAGGCTTTCCTTCCTCCTTCTTTTTCTTGGGGGCTTTTTCCGCCTGCACCTTGGTGACGTCCACCTTCTGGGTGCCGCCGCTCTTGATGCGCTCGCGCTTCTTGGCTTTCTTGGGGTCGAACTGGGAGAGGTCAATCTTGCCTACTACCTTGAACGGGGCGCCGTCCTTGGAGGGAGTTTCCGCTGGGGTCGGGGCGGGGGAATCCTCCACTACGGGCTCTTCTACGGGTTCGGGCTCTGCTGCGGGTTCGGGTTCGTCATTGCCGACTTGATTGGCAATCTCTTGATCCACTGGTGCATGCTCGGGCTCCACAACAGGTTCCGGCTCCACTATGGGCTCCGGTTCAGGCTCTGCCACAGGCTCTGGTTCCGGTTCCGGGATAGGTTCGGGTTCGGGCTCGGCCACGGGTTCTGGTTCGGGCTCCACCACGGGCTCCGGTTCCGGCTTGCGGGAGAGGTTGTTGCTCTTGATGACGGTAACTCTCTCGGGCTCAAAGTCATCCTCTTCCTGAGGACCCTTCTTTGAAGCCTTGTCAAGGATTTCCGTGAGCTTTACGTCCACCTTCTCTGCCGCCTCTTTAAGTTCCAGGTCCTTGCCGAACTTCTTGTGAAGCTCCGGGAGGAACTCGTCAGATACCTTCATGTTGGGGTTTGCATCCTCAATGCCGGCTCCCTTTGAGTTAAGGAAGTCAACCAGGGTGTCAAGCCCGATATTAAATTGCTTGATAAGTTTCGATAGTCTTATTTCTGCCATATATAACCCCTTTTTGTTTCTGAATTAG
>JAFSPR010000084.1 GCA_017451395.1 Bacteroidales bacterium | reverse complement strand
CGGCTTCCCGATCGTTCTCCACGGTTCTTCCTCCGTTCCCCAGGAGTATGTGGACATCATCAACGCCCATGGCGGAAAGCTGCCGGATGCCGTCGGTATCCCCGAGGAGCAGCTCCGCGAGGCCTCCAAGAGCGCAGTCTGCAAGATCAACATCGACTCCGACAGCCGTCTTGCAATGACCGCCGCCATCCGTAAGGTCTTCCACGACAAGCCCGGTGAGTTCGATCCCCGCAAGTACCTCGGCCCCGCCCGTGACGAGATGAAGAAGCTCTACATCCACAAGATTGTGAATGTTCTGGGCTCCAACGGCAAGGCTTAAGGTTCCGTTACAGATGAAAACGGCTGCACCAGTCCCGGCGCAGCCGTTTTTTTATATTTGTCCCTGAAAATGGCCGTTTTTGCGGACGGAAGGAGAATTATTAGTATTTTTGTATGATGATTCTTGCTGCCGTCATAGCATTGTTTCTTCAGGCGCCGGACACGCTGGACGCGTCCGTGGTGAGTGCGGCAAGGCGTATATCACCGCCGGTGGAGAAGGCGTCACGGGAAGTGCTGGAGCGCTCTGCCAATGTGGCCGATGCCATCCGGGACTTTTCCGGTGTGCAGCTGCGGGACTACGGCGGCGTTGGCGGGCTCAAGACCGTGAACGTGAGGAGCCTTGGAAGCGCCCACACGGCCATTTTCATGGACGGGGTGCCCATAGACAACGCGCAGAACATGCAGCCGGACCTGTGCAGGATTGACACGGAAGATCTGGAGACCATAGAACTCTATACGGGTCAGAAATCTGAGCTTCTGCAGAGCGCCAGGGAGTACGGCAGCGCCAGTTCACTGCATCTGGAAACTGCCGCGCCACATGGCAGAAAAACCACTATGAGGCTCCGCGCCGGTTCATTCAGCACGGTTTCTCCTTCCTTAAGCCACGAAGGCCGGTTGGTCGGAACGCTTTCCGGCAGGATCCGCATAGGCGGTGATTTCTCCGGCGGCCAGTACCCGTTCCACGTAACGGGGCCCGCTTACGACACCGTTATGTTCCGGGAGAACGGCGACATAAGGGCATTCAAGGCCTCCGGCGGTCTGTGGTTCACGCCCTCCAAAGGCCGGTATCACCTGAGCGCCCGCCTCTATGACTCCGAGCGCGGCATCCCAGGCCCGGTGTACAAGCAGGCAGAAGAGTATCCCATGTCCCTGGACCGTCAGACGGACAAAACCTACAGCGTGCAGGCATCCGGAGCGCAGGAGCTTTCGCCGCGGCTTAAGCTCCTTGCCAGGGCACGGTACTCACGCGACATTCTGGAGTATCTTGACATATCGGAACTTGACCCTTCCGTGAGCGCGGAGTGGAACTACGACCTCCAAAGCACCTATCTTTCCACCTCCCTTGGCTGGCAGGCGCTGCCATGGCTGCACCTCGGAGCGGCCGTGGATGCCCAGCACGAGGCCCTGAAATCCAAGGTGGACGCCCGGCGGAGCACACTCTTTGCGGCCGGCTCCGCAGCCATTCTCAAGGATCCCTGGAGGGCATCGGCCACACTCCAGTATCAGGTTACGGACGATGGCTACAGCTTCCTCTCCCCGGCGTTCCTCCTGGACTGGCATCCCCGGCAGGACTGGCAGTTCGGCGCCGTTGTGAAGCGCTCCTGCAGGCTGCCGTCGTTCAATGACCTTTACTACACAAACGTCACCTCCCGCGCTTTACTGCCGGAGAAAGTCTGGCAGTTCAGCGCCCGCTGGTGCTGGGACCGCAGCTACGGCCCATGGCACTTCCGCGCCAACGAGGAACTCTATCACAACCGCGTCACGGACAAACTCATAGCCGTCCCCAACGGCAGCCTCTTCCGCTGGAGCATGTATAATATAGGTAAGGTAAAGATCTGGGGCGATGAGATTCATGCCGATGTCTCCTGGAACAATACCGTCGGCCTGATAGCCCGGTATTCCTTCCAGTGGGCACGCGAGGACGGAAGCGACTTCCAGATACCCTACATCCCGCTCCACAGCGCCAGCTTCAACCTCTTCGGCGCCATAGACGCCTTCCGGCTGGACATCAAGGGCTTCGTCACCGGCTCCCGCCTCACCGCCGCCAGCACCCGCCCGGAATACCACCTTGGCCCCTGGACCACCTGGGACGCCTCCCTCTCATGGCGCTCCTCCGGTTACACTTTTGCCCTTGAGGTCCGCAACCTCTTAAACGAACAGTACCAGATTGTCCAGGGCTATCCCATGCCCGGAATAAATGTACTTGGAACCGTTGCCATTACACTGTAGAATGCGTATATTTGCACATCATAAATCTTAATAGTTCAATGAAAAGATTATCACTGCTGGTTTTCAGCGTGGCGCTAGTCGCAGCGGCTTGCGTCAAAATTGAAAACACCTCGGAACTTGACGGTTTCACGGGTATCGACGTAGAAGTAGGTGACAACGGGGCAGAGTCCGGCCTCAGGCTCCTTATCCTTAACGAAGGCGCCTATCCCAACACGTCCACACTGGACCTCCTGGACCTTTCCGGGAAAAAGTTTTATGCCGATATCTTCGGCCAGGCCAATCCTGACGTAGCCCAGGGTATAGGCAATACCGGAAACGACATCCATTATGCCGGCGGCCTCATCTGGGTCCCACTCAACGGATCCAACCAGATTGTAGGCTTCAAGGGTAATTCATTCAAGGAAGCAGTCCGCCTTGATGTAGAAAGCCCCAGAAGCATGGTTTCGGACAACAACTATGCATACATAAGCTCTTACGGAGCAGCCGTTTACGGCGGAAATGCCGTGAACGGAAAGGTATATCGTCTTGACCTGGAAGATAATAGTCTCAAGACCATGGAAGTTGGGTATCAGCCTGAAGGCATGGCCATTCTGAACAACAAACTCTACGTTGCAAACAGCGGCGGATACAACTACGTCCACGACAACCGCGTAAGCGTGATAAACCTCACCAATTTCAAGTATGAGAAGGCTATCACCCTTCCGGTGACCAACCTCAATATGATGCGCGTAAGCGATGATAAGCTCTGGATATCCACCTACGGCGAATCCTCCTGGAGCCAGGACGCGGCCGGCAACTGGATACAAAGCGTATCGGCCCCCATGGCACTTGTCGCCCTTAAAGCCGACGGAACCAGCAAGGTCATCGAAGGTGTCCACGCAGACAAGATGACCCTTTCCGGAAACACCATTTACGCAATTGGCAACGATGCGGAAATGACCGGCGGCTATGACCTCTGCCTTTACAAGGTAGACACTGCCACGGAGAACGTTGAGACCATCCATTTTGCAGGCACTGACCTTGCCAAGGTAGGATATCCCTACTGCATCCTGGTCAATCCTCTCACATCGGACATTCTCATTGCCGATGCCTCCTTCACCGGCGACAGCACTCTCTACTGCTTCACCAAGGACTACAAAGAAAAATGGTCCGTCACCACCGGCGTGGGAACGGGCCATCTCATGCTTTACCAGTACTAAACGGTCACCCGTCCCTAAAAACAGCCATTTTCAGGGACGAAGCAGCCAAAACGTACCCTCCGTCCGCAAAAAAGGCCATTTTTAGGGACGGAGGTTGATTGTGGGCATAAATTATGTTATATTTGCAAATGACATAACTCTATGCCTATGAAAAAGTTACTGCTTCCCTTCATATTAGTTCTTTCAGTCTTTGAGGCCGGCGCTCAGGTATATCTTACAGATGCGTTCAAGCCGGAAGACTCCAAAAAGTTTGAAGCAATCACCTCCAAAGGGAACAGTTTTATGTCCCTGGCGGTGTATCCATACAAAGGCGGTTTTACCCTCAGGCCCGGAGAGGGCGGCCTCATAGCGGACCATGTTGCCGGCTATGCCGTCTTCAAGATTGGCGGGGCCTATGAGAAGCTCAGCTTTGTGGTGGGGCCGGGAGGCAAGTCCCCATACTCGGACATTTCCTTTGGCGGCGGAGAGCCAAACTCGGCCAGTGACGATGCCAACGTAATCTTCACCGTCCGGGGCAACGGCCGCATCCTTGCCGATGAAGTTGTCCGGTGCCACGATACCCCAAAGGAATACGTTGTAGACGTTACTGGCGTGGACGAGCTCCGCTTTGAACTTCCCCGCGGTGACCAGAACCTCTGCTTTGGAGAAGTCCGCCTGTGGAAGGCCGGGCAAAGCGTAAAACCAGCTGCAAATCCCGTGAGCTATCCTTCCGGCAAGGTTGTGCTTGGAAAGCAGCTCAAGCCGTATTTCATCAAGCACAGCGGATGGGTTGCCCTGGTTACGGACGATGATAAATGGAGCCGGTCACAGAAAGTGCCGTCCATTAGTATCAACCGGGTAGAGTTCAAAAACGGTCTTCAGTTTACGGCCAATCAGGCCCTTGCGGGCAACAATGCAGCCTGGGCGTATTTCTGGCTCCAGCGCAAGTATGACAAGCTTTCCTTTATAATCGGCCCCAGGGACAACCAGAGCTCCAACGCCACCGGTTGGATCACCGTTAAAGGAGACGGCAAAATCCTCTACGAGCGCCTTGTAAAGCAGGACGAGCTTGCAGAGCAGGTGGTCCTGAACATCCGCGGAGTAAACCAGCTGTCGTTTGAGAGCATAGACCAGTCAAGTGACTTCCTGGGCGGCCTCACCTTTGGCCTTGTAGATATCACCGCATATCCTTCCGGGGACACTTCTGTCCCGTCTGCCGGCGTTGCAAACCTGTCAAAGGGGCGCCTTTCAAATCTGGCCGATGCCACCCCTCTGGCTTCTACCATCAAACCTTTCAGCGTACGTGGAGTGGGCAGTTACAACAGTACGTATTTTGCGGGAGAAAGCACGCATTATACTTTCTCCATGGGCGGAGAAAAGTTCTATGAGGGCTTTATCCTCACAACAGGCACAACCCTTTTCGACGATAACATCTCTTCCTTTGCGGCATTTGACCTTGCAGGAGAGTTCGACTACGTTACCTTCACCTCCGGCACCCTCACCAACCACCGCGTTCTGGACGAGGACCGCCTCCTGGTGTATGCGGACGACAGACTTATCCTGGACACCAAGGTCCACTGCACCTGGCCCAACCAGGTGTTTACCCTGCCTCTGGAGAAGTGCCGTGTCCTAAAATTTGCAAAACCCGGTACGGGTAAGGGCAAGCAGACATACATAGGCGTAGGAGACATAATGGTGTTCCGCGGACAGCCCCAGGATGCGTCCAAGTTCTTCTATCACCGCAAGCCGGAGTGCCCGGACGTAGTGGATCTGATTGACCTCTGTGAGCGTCCGTACTTCCATTATGTGGGAAGGTTCCTTTCCTCCACCACCAATTTCGACTTCAACGACTGCTTCAAAAACGGAGAGTCCCAGAAAGAATTCTTCCAGATGAAGGACGGCTCCAAGATATACAAAGGCGTAATGCTGGAAACCAACATCCCTCCGGCACTGGCATTTGAGGACATTACCCTTTCCGAGGCCGTCTTCATGTTCTTGATGGGCGCCGGCAGCGCAATATCGGCAAGCAACGTGGCCGCGTATACGGGAGTATCGGCAGGAGCGGGCCTGGCCGGGGCAATGGCCGCCGGATGGTCCAGCCTGAGCCTGGTGGGGGACAGTAACCACCAGTCCTCAGTGGCTGCGTTCAACCCGTACGGAGAGTACGAGACTCTCACATTTACCGTTGCCAACAGGTACGAGTATTACGACAAAGACCTCTTCGGCGCCACAATCAGTGAAGAGAACCCCGTGAAGCTGAACGTCTTTGCCGATATGCGCAAAGTAGGAGAGTACTGGCTCAACAACAAGATGCAGCCCACCACGTACACCGTTCCCATCAACAAGTGCACCCAGCTCATGTTCTGGCTGGAGTGCGGTGACAGCAGGTCCGGTCAGTACATCCTGTATGACATGACTCTCTCAAAAGAGAAGTGCGATATTCCCATCCCTGATTTCTCACAGCCTTCCCAGGCATCTTCCCAGGCACCGCTTCAGTTGGAGCCACAGGAGGAAACCACAGTATCATACGAGGTTACTTCCGCTGCTCCTACCAAGTCCACAACAAAGACCAAGGCAAAGAAGACCAAGAAGGAAGCAGATCCCATTGTCTGGGACCTTGATCGTAAGAGCTTCAATCCCGCCGTTGACGATTTCCTGAAAGACGTCACCAACGTCTGGAAAGATACAGAACGGCTCAGAAACAACCTGGCGCTGGACTATAGCATTAACCAGACCTGGGTAAAGGCTGCTAACGGCGCCATATTCAAGATTATCACCTTCCCGGACAAGAATGGCAACAGGGTAAGCACCACAGATATTCAGAAGGCAATAGTCTCCGTTGTTGAGGGCGGTACTGCCATCCAGAACAACGCCAAACTTGCCCTTGTGGGCCTTCCCGGCGCCACCGTCGGCCTCATGAACATTCCCAAGGTGGACGATATGACCTACTTTGGAAAGTATGTAAAGGGCGCCAAAGCCGCCTTGGACCAATGCTCCAAGGAAGCCAAATCCATAGTGGAAATGAAGAACGACGAGCTGGACCTTATCCAGTCCTACATCAAGAAATCCGTAAACGTGGGCCCCCACAAGAGCACCGCACGTGTGATTATCCTTCAACAGGAAGCCGGAGACGTGGTCCCTGCCACCATGCAGAGCCTGGAATCTTTCAACTTCTAGTTCTTGATGCCAAATCGGCAGAAGATGGGAAGGTACTCCTGGCCGGTAATGGAGAAGTTCTCGGCGTCGCACATGTAGCCGCCGTAGCGCTCAAGGTTTGCCTCAATTTCCGGCATTACGCTTTGCACGATGCCGCGGAACTCATCTCCCCACATCCCGTCAGGGAATTCCATTACGATTTTTTCTTCGCAAAGGTTGCACGTCTGCAGTGCAGCCTTTAGCTTTTCAATCAAATCTGCGCGGTCCTTGGCGCCAAGAACAAATATCTCTTTCATATCCATTCTACTCCTTCCAGGCTTAACGTTTTGCCCTTAGCCCTTGAGCTCTGCTGGGATTCTGTCAAGGAAACAAAGCCACTTGCGATATAGATGCTATTTACTGCTTCTCCATGTTGAAACGGTCCATGTTGGTGTACCTGATTTCAACGTGGATGGCTTTCTTTTCCTTGGTAAGAGCCCAAGTGGATTCCCATAGACCGCTACCGCCTATCTCCCACCATCTGTCGGCCTCCAGAGTGGTTTCATTGAGTGTGGCGCATTCGTACCAAAGCGGCTTGGCATACTTGTCACAATGGACAATGTAGGAATTCCATTTCTTTTCCGGTGTGAGCGTGAGGATACCGTTGTCAAAAGTCCATGTGCCGGATTCTTTGACGCAAACCTTGATGCTTACATCAGCACCGCCTTCCTCTAATTTGCCGTACTCGTATTGACACTCCCAGCGGGTGAAATTCTTGCCGTCAAAAGTGATGCGGTATCTCTTGCCGTGGCCTTCGGCAAAGCCTTCGCTTGAGCCGTCCCAGGTGCCAACCAGATCGCTTTCCTGTACAGCAGTGTTTTCTTCAGTGTCTAGATTGCAAGCAGCGAATAAGGCAACCGCGGCCAGCATAAGTAATACTCTTTTCATACTATGTGGTTTTTATAAACATCCTTCTTCTCCATCACGGGACAGGAGTACCTTCCCATCTACTGCCGGTTTGGAATAAAGTAGTCTAGAAGAGTTTTCCGGAGGAGAACTTGTTCCTGAGGCCGCTCAGTTCATCGGCGGTGGCGGGGCGGTTCAGGGAGGCTTTGCGCTCTGCCTGGAACTTCTCCTTGAGAAGGGCGAACTGGCGCTTGGTGTCCAGGGTAAACTCTCCGCCCTCTATCCATGCGAAATACGCCGGCTCCGTGTTCCACACATCGCGGGCCGTACGGCCCTTGTGCTTTCCAAAGCTGATCACAGCCTCTCCGTTGTCTCCTTCCACGAGGCGGCCGGCAAAGTCTATGTTGCGGGAACGGGCTCCGAACTTGGAGAGGGACTCGATATCGTTCTGGAGCACTTCCTGCTGGAATTCCGTGGGCTCTTTATACCTGTCTAGCTGGCCTTTGAGGACCTCGTATGTGGCAACTGTGTCTGCCTCTGCGGTGTGGGCGTTCTCGAAGTCCTTGCCGCCGCAGTAGAAGCGGTATGCGGCCCGGAGGTTGCGGGGCTCGAAGTGATGGTAGATGTTCTGGACATCCACCATCCTGCAGGAGTGGAGGTCCAGTTTGTCTATTATGTCCAGCATTTCCTGGGCCTTGGGGCGGGATTTATCGTCCTTGAAGCGGGAGGTGCTGTACTCACGGGCGCGCTCTATTTCTTCTGCCAGGAGGGGAAGGTCAAACTTTGCGGAGTTGAAGCCGGCGAGGTCGCTGCCTTCCAGCCAGGAGGCCACTTCCGGCAGCACTTCCAGGAATTTGGGGCAGTCCACCAGATCTTCGTCCTTTACGCCGTTCACTTCCGACGCCTGCGGATTGATGGGAATCTGGCAGCGGTTCCAGTAGTCCCAGGGCTTGATTTTCCAGGTTTTCACCCTGGATTCCCCGCCCGGGAAAACCTTTACAAAACTAAGCTCGATGATGCCGTCGGTGGCAATATTAAGCCCCGTGCTCTCTATGTCAAAGAAAAGCAGGGGGCGTTCAAGGTTTAATTCCATTTTCTAGCAATTAAAGATTCCGGGTCAAGCCCGGAATGACGATGGAATGCTACTGAATCATTATTGGCATAAGGATACCGCAGACCTTCTCCGTGTCCGCTTCTTCCTCGGCGGGGAGGATGAGGGCGGCGCGGCGGGCATCGGCAAACTTTATGACGATGCCGTTGCAGCCCATGTTGGCCAGGATTTCCGTGAGGAAGGTGGACTTGAAGCCAATTGCGAGCTCGTCTCCCTGGTAGTCGCAGGCAACCTTTTCATAGGCGGCGAGGGCAAAGCCAAGGTCCTGGGCGGATACTTCCAGCTGGCCTTCCTTGAGGGTGAGCTTGATGTGGTTGGAGGCCTTGTTGGAGCACACTGCAACGCGCTTTACGGTGTTAAGGAGCAACTGGCGGTCTATG
>JAFSPR010000007.1 GCA_017451395.1 Bacteroidales bacterium | reverse complement strand
TCATCAGAGAGCATCATAAGGAAGCGGGGATTGCCGTCCGTAAGAGGCGCGCTGGTGCCCCCGATCTGGTCCAGATTCACCACCAGGGATATCTGTGAAGCCGTTATGGGCTGCCCGGACACCGGGTCCATGAGCTTTTTTGCGTCTATCTGCCGCCACAGTTCCACGGCTCCGGCCTGGTTCTTCTCCTTGCCGTCCAGCGCAACCAGGATCAGTGAGTGCCGGTATATCTTGTGGCAGGTGTTCATCCGGCCCACCATAGCGGCAATCTCAAGAAGGGCGGCAACCCCGGAGGCATTGGAATCGGCCCCGGGATAGAAAGTGCCGTTGAGGGTGCCAAGGTTGTCGTAATGGGCCATCACTATGACGTAGCGGGCGGGAGTGGAACTGCCGGGAATATGGCCGATAACATTGCGTCCCATTCCCTCGGAGGTGCTGAAACCGTGGAGCCACGCCCCGCCAAGCGGCTGGAGCCCCAGCACGCGGAAATATCCGTCCAGCCAGTCGGCCGCCTTGTGCGCCCCCTCAGAGCCGGTAGCGCGGCCGCCAAGGGCGGGATCTGTGAGATATTCTACGGTGGAGCGGATGTGCTCCTTATTGAGAACCATATCGGCATTCATGGGGCTTATGGTGTAACGGACGCTTTGCGCCTGAGCCGCCGCAGTCCCCGTCAGAAGGCCGAAAATGATTAAAATTTTTACTAACTTTGTCATTTGGTGCGAAATTAGTTATTTCACTTAAGAAAAGGAAATTTTTTTGATGGTAAAGCCTCTGAAAATACTCTTTATGTGCCTTCTGCTTTGCATAGGAATCAATTCCCGTGCCCAGTGGGACAAAGACGTGTTTTCCTTCAGGGGCCGCACCGCCCTCCAGGACGGCCGCCTTGGAGAGGCAGTGGCAAATTTCAACATCCTGGCCCAACTTGACAGCACTGACTACTGGACCTTCTTCTACCGTGGCATAGCCAAGTACAACCTTGGGGACATCCGCGGCGCAAAGGCCGATTTCTCCACCGCCGTTCGCCTTAACCCCGTGTTCACTTCCGGCTACCATTACAGGGCCATCACGGAAAGCCGCACCGGAGACTACGATGCCGCCCTCCAGGACCTTGAGAAGGCCATTTCACTTCGGCCCGGGTCCCACGGCCTGTATTTTACCCGCGGCGTCACTTATTTCCTGAGCCGCCAGTTTGAGAGTGCCGTAAAGGACTTTGACAAATACATCCGAAGGGAACCAAAGGATCCCGCGCCGTACCTTAACCGCGGCGCCTCCTACCTCTTCCTGGGAGATACTACAAAAGCCCTATCCGATTACAATCACGCCATCAAGATAGACCGCTTTGAGCCGGAAGGCTACATCCGCCGCGGCGGCCTGGAGGCATCCAGGGGTGAGTACGACGCCGCATTGGAAGATTTCAACAAGGCTATCGGCCTTGATTCAACCCTTACCCTTGCCCATTTCCAAAGGGCTCTGGTTAATGCTGAAAAGGGTAACCTCAAGGAGGCGATGGGAGACCTCAATACTGTGCTTAAGTATGAGCCCGGCAACGCCCTTACGCTTTACAACCGGAGTCTTCTGAGCGCCCAGGTAGGGGATTACGACGCTGCCCTTGCCGATATGGACAGGGTGCTTGCAATCAACCCCGGCAACGTCCTTGCGTATTTCAACCGCGCCAGTTTCTTCATAGAGATGGAGCGCTGGGACGACGCCCTTGCCGACTATAACAAGGCCATAGAACTGTACCCTGACTTTGCCAAGGCCTATATGAACAGGGCCTACGTGGAGCTCCAACTGGGGATGAACCGCGCTTCAAGGGAAGACTACCGCACCGCCAGGAAGAAGGTGGCGGAGTATGAAAAGGCCACCGCTTCCGGGGCCGATTTCTCCGACACCACAAAGAAATACTCATCCCTCCTTGCCCTGGATGCCGATTTCGCGCGTAACGGAGGCTTCGAGGACGAGATGCTCCGTCACCGTGACGTGGATATAAACCTGAAGCCGCTCTACCGCTTTGTGATAGCGGGCGCTTCTGGAGGCGGGGCCAACATCCTTCAGCACAGGTATGAGAACAAGCTTCTTGATACCTTCTTGGCATCATTGGAAGTCCCAGTGGAGGTGAGCTCCGGCGCTGCCTCAATCCCAGCAGGGGATGACCTTCTCCAGAAGCCCGTGAAGGGATCCTTCGAGAAAGGCCTCCAGGATATGGGCTCAAGGCAGTACTCCAGGGCCCTTGGGCACTTCACTGATGCCGCCGAGGCCCAGCCCTCAGGCCCTTATGACACCTATTACAAGGCCTTCTACCTTATGAACAGGGCGGCGCTGAGGGCGGAGATGATAGAGTTCATAGCGTCCTTCGAGTCCAATGTCCAGACCCTCACCATGGATGACAAAGGCAACACCCGCGCCCGTGTCCGTGAGCAGGTTACCCGTGAATACGACTATTCGGAGGCCCTCCAGGATATGGAGGCCGCGGCGGCCGTGCTGCCGTCTGTTCCGTATATCCAGTTCAACCTTGGCAATCTGTACTGCCTGAGTTCCCGCTTTGTGCAGGCAATAGAGAGTTACGACAAGGCCATCAAACTGTACCCCTGGATGGGTGACGCCTATTTCAACAGGGGCCTTGTGCTTATCTACCTCAAGGACCGTGAGAAGGGCTGCATAGACCTTTCCCGCGCCGGAGAACTGGGTGTGGAAGGGGCGTACGGCGTCATTTCCCGTTATTGTGACAAGGAGGAGAGGCCGTGATGCGTTTTGTGAGTTTCTCAAGCGGCAGTTGCGGCAACTGCTCCCTTCTTCTGGGCCCGTCGTCCGGCATAATGATAGACGCCGGAGTTGGTATACGCCGCGTGAAAAAGGAACTGGAGGCCCTTAAACTGGGTTATGAGAACATATCGGCCATACTTATAACCCACGACCACGGAGACCATATCCGGTCCCTTGGCTCGTTCTGCAAGAGGCTTACCCCGCCGGTCTGGACCACCGAGCGGCTCCACGAAGCCCTGGCATATCACCCTTTCACAAGGGATTGGGTGGGACCGTGCAGGCAGGTGCTGGAACCGGGCGTGTGGAACCCCGTGACGGAGGATTTTGACGTGCGTTTCTTTGTAGTGCCCCACGATGCAACCCAGTGCGTGGGATACGTGATCCGCTGCGAGGATGAACTCTTTGTGCTTATGACAGACCTTGGCCACGTCACGCCGGAAGCCCTCAAATGGGCGTCGGTGGCGCAGACCGTGGTGGTGGAGTCCAACTATGACTTCGAGATGCTTATGGGAGGCTCCTATCCGCAGGAGTTAAAGGACAGGATAAGCCACGGAATCGGCCATCTTTCAAACGACGCCTGTGCCGATGCAATCTGTCACTTCCTGCACCCGGGCCTTAGAAACATTTTCCTCTGCCACCTGAGCGGAAACAACAATACCCCGGAACTGGCATTTGGCAGCGCACTTGCCGCGCTGGAGTCAATGGGTATTGAGAAGGGAAGCATTGCCCTGAGGGTCCTCAGAAGGGGAGAGGCGTCTCCGCTACTTACCCTTTAGCCAGGCTCCGCTTGCAAGGCGAACAAGGAAGATGGTGCCCCTGAAACAGAGTTCCACAGCCATACACATCCAGAATCCCGGAAGGCCGTAGATGCGTGTCACAAAGATTGCCGGGATAATCCTCACGAGCCACATTGACCCGAAGTTCATAAAACTGGGTATCTTTGTATCGGCCGCGCCCACAAATGCTCCGTATATCACAAGGGATGCGGCGTAGCCTAGTTCCGCCCAGGCTTCTATCCTGAGGACGCGGGCTCCAAGGTCTATCACGGCGGCATCCGGAGACATTATCCCCATCATCTCAGGGGCGAAGATCCACATCAGGATGGCAAGGAAGCCCATTATTCCCATACCCATAAGGGTGGTTATCCAGGCAAAGCGCTTTGCCATTGGCTTTCTCCCCGCGCCAAGGGACTGGCCCACAAGGGCCGTAGAGGCATCGGCAATCCCGACTCCCGGCATATAGCAAAGGCTCTCGGCGGTGATAGCAAAGGAATTGGCTGCGATGGCGATGGTGCCAAGGGGGGCCACAATCATAGTTGCCGCAATGTATCCGCCCCTCATCAGGATGTTCTGGAGGGCCATGGGGCCGCTTATGCCAAGGGCCTTATTAATAACCGTCCTGGTGGGCCTGTAACTGCCTTTTTCCTTGGTGAGCCCAAGTTCCTTTGACCTGAAGGCAAGGAATGAGAACATGGCGATTCCTGTCACAACCTCTGCAAGGCCGCTGCCTATTGCCGCTCCCACAACGCCCATATCCAGGGCATAGATGAAGACGTAGTTGAACACCACGTCAAGCACGCACATCCCTATGCTCAGGATGCTTGGAACCTTCATATTGCCGCTTGCCTGGAGCATATACGCGCAGGTCCAGTCCAGGGCCATGGCGGGCATAAAGAGGGACATTATGAGGAAATAACTGGTGGCGTCGCGGCTTATGTCCGGGCCGCCGCCAAGCCATCCGGGAAGGAAGGGGGAGAGGATAATGCCGATAAGAGCCAGTATCCCGCTGAAGCCAAGCGCGCACACAAGGCCCTGGCGAACCACGGACCGTGCACCCTCGAAATTGTTGGCCCCCACGGCGTGCGCAACCTGGACGGAAAAACCGCTGGTTGCGGCCATCCCGAAGCCTCCAAAGAGCCAGAGACAGGTGGATACAAGGCCGATTGACGCTCCCGCCGCCGGCCCCAGATGTCCAACCATGGCGGTGTCTATGTACTGCATCATCACGGAGGAAAGTTGGGCAAGGATAGCGGGGTAACTCATGGAAAGGCACAGTTTTATCTGCTGCCCCGTTGTGAGATTTCCTCCGCCCCGGAGTATTCCAAGGAGTATGTCTTTCCTACTTGCCATATCCAGGTACTTCTCCAGAGTCTATCATATCCCTCAGAACTTCCAGATACGTATCCTCTGCAGTCCCGAAGGCGCTTCTAAGTTCCAAAAGGGTGTATTTCCCGCCCATCCCTTCAATCCATTCCGCCAGTTTCTCCCTCAGGTCCCTGGGCTTTGCTGCCCCCGCGCGGCATATGTCGCACTTCCCGCAGAGGGCGCTTTCCATCTGGCCGAAGTACCTTAGGAGAAACTGTGACCGGCATTCTGTCTCCTCTTCCACATAATCCATCATAGTCTGGATCCTCTCATGGAAGGTGCTCCTCAGGAGTTTATACCGCTGCGGGCTCAACTGGAGGTTCCCGGGCATAAGGCGGTTATGCGCAAGGCATATTATGGTGGCGTGGTCGGAGGGGATATAGCGTATCACGTGATTGATGGAAAGCCCGTAGAGAAGTTGCCTCAGGGCCGATACCGGAACTCCCACACGTCCCGCCACGGCTTCTTCGTCTATGGAAACCGGGTAAGAGAACACTCCGGTGTAAAGGCGCATAAGGGTTTCAAGTACGTCCGGCATCCGGGGATCCGGAAGGTCCGTGCTGTAAAGTGCCGTGCGGTCTACATCTATCTTTACGCGCGTGTCTATATCGGCATCCTCCGCGATGGACCAGTGGCCCTCCCGGCTGATGTATTTGATGGCGTACCACGCCGGCGCCTGCTGAAGGCCGAAGCGCTTGCAGAACTCCAGGATGTCGAATTTCAGCACGCGTCCTTCTCCGCCCTCGTAGGGGATCTCATAGAAGATGTGGAGTTTCTGGTAGATGTCCTCTATGTACTCAAGGGAAGGGAAGGATACCTGCTCAATCTGCTTCAGGCGGGTTATGTCCGTTCCGTTCCAGAGGAGGACGGCATAGGATGGCTTTCCGTCACGCCCGGCGCGGCCCGCTTCCTGGAAGTAAGCCTCCGGGGAATCGGGGATATCGGCATGAACCACAAAACGGACGTCCGGCTTGTCAATCCCCATCCCAAAGGCGTTGGTGCATACCATCACGCGGGTTTTGCCGCGTTTCCAGTCTTCCTGTCGTTCCGCCCTTGTCTGGGGGCCAAGGCCTGCGTGATAGAACGATGCCTCGATGCCGGCGCTTCTGAGCCCGGCCGATATTTCCTCGGCCCTGTTCCGGCTTCTGACGTACACTATCCCGGTGCCGGGAACGCCGTTACAGACGCTCCGGATCTGACCCGCCTTGTCCTGGGTCTTTCGGACTATATAACTTAGGTTGGGACGCTCGAAGCCGGCTTTCAGAAGTAGTTTCTCCTTGAAGCCCAGGCGCTCCATAATGTCATTTGCAACAAGTGGCGTGGCCGTGGCGGTGAGCGCTATCACGGGAGCATCTATGTTTTTTCTTATAAGGCCGATCTCCAGGTAATCCGGCCTGAAGTCGTAGCCCCACTGGGATATGCAGTGGGCTTCATCAACAACAATGTAGTTGATATTGAGTACGTCCAGATAAGACTGGAAAAGGCGTGTCTTAAGGCGTTCAGGGCTAAGGTAGAGGAACTTATAGTCTCCGTAGGCGGCGTTGTTGAGGGCAAGGTCCACTTCACGCCGCGTCATTCCGGCGTGGATGGCAATTGCCCTTATGCCGCGGCTTTTTAGGTTCTGGACCTGGTCCTTCATAAGGGCTATGAGCGGAGTGACCACAAGGGCGATTCCGTCCTTCATGAGGGCCGGCACCTGGAAGCACACGCTCTTGCCGCCTCCCGTGGGGAGAATAGCAAGAACGTCCCGCCCCTCCAATGCGTTGGAGATAATCTCCTCCTGCATCGGCCTGAATGAGTCATAGCCCCAATATGTCTTAAGTGTCTCCTTAGGACTCATTAATTCCACTTACGTTACCCCCTCCCGAAACCCCTCCCCTCGGTGGAGGGACTCGAGGTTTGCTAAGATACGGCTTTTTTCTTAGATTTGTGGTATGAATGTGCAGAAAACAAATGCCGCGAGGCTTCTTGACGCAGCGGGTATTGAGTATTCCCTTGTGCCATATGAAGTTGACGAAGACCACCTTGAAGCGTCCCATGTGGCAGAGCAGCTTGGGGAGGACCTTGACCGCGTGTTCAAGACTCTTGTTCTCCGCGGAGACCGCGGCGGGCTCTTTGTGTGCGTGATCCCCGGCTCCATGGAAGTGGACCTGAAGGTTGCGGCACGCATATCCGGTAACAAGAGCTGCGCCATGATACATGTGAAGGAACTTCTGCCCCTTACGGGCTATATCCGTGGCGGCTGCTCTCCTATCGGCATGAAAAAACCGCTTCCCACATTCATCCATGAGAGCGCCCTGCTCTGGGACACCATCTACGTCTCTGCCGGAGTCCGCGGTCTCCAACTCTGCATTGATCCGGAGGCCCTCATTTCCTTTGTTGGCGCTTCTCTCTATCCGCTCTGACCATCCATCGTAATACCGTTGCAGTGGGGGCTAACTGGACGCTCCCCCCACCACATTGTAATGCCGAGTGGGTGGGGGTTAATTGTTTGTGTATCAGGCTGTTATGACGTTGTTTGGGATTACTGGTTTTCCCAAAGACCTGCGTAAGTAACTGTGTGATAGTGACTTGAGCCCCACCGCGTCGGCATTACCGGAGGGGGGACTGGGCGTTTCTCTACCGCGTCGGCATTACCGGAGTGGGACTGGGCGTTTCTCTACTGCGTTGGCATTAGTTACATAGGCGGTAGGCTCCGGGCAGCGATTTACACGTTTGGGGGCCTTTTTGTGCGTTTCGTTGCCCATTTGGTCAATGAATTACACAAAAATGGCGTTTTTTGTGCGTTTCGTTGCCCGGGGGTACCATCTGAGATAATTGTTTATTGCAGCAGAGCCGTATTTTTTGTATTTTTGCAGCCAAATAGATCATTATGCGTTCTGACATTATTGTAATAGGCGGAGGAGCCGCCGGACTCATGGCGGCCGTGGGTGCCGCGGAGCAGATTGCCGCAGCAGGCGGCTCAGGTACCGTGACCGTACTTGAGAAGATGCCCAAGGCTGGACGTAAGGTTATGATTACCGGTAAAGGCAGGTGCAACTTCACCAATGTGAAAGACTGGGGAGACTTCCAGTCCCATATCCGTACGGATGTGAATTTCCTTAATCCCGCCTGGCACACACTCACCCCTCAGGGCGTAATAGATCTTCTGAAGCGTAATGGCCTGAGGAGCGTTGTTGAACGCGGAGACCGCGCTTTCCCGGAATCACATATGGCAGGAGACGTGGTGGATACCCTCC
Organism: Bacteroidales bacterium; assembly: GCA_017451395.1. Lineage (GTDB taxonomy): Bacteria > Bacteroidota > Bacteroidia > Bacteroidales > UBA932 > Cryptobacteroides. Next base: position 13,223 of record JAFSPR010000007.1, on the reverse strand, counting down.
TCCGCGCCTGTACGCTTTCCGGCGTGAAGGTGGTCACGGACTGTGAGGTGAAAACCATTGATGTAACGCCTCGCGGATTCAGCCTTGACTGCGTCCAGACTTCCCGTAAGCAGGTCCGCATCCACACTGACCGCCCCCCTATGCGCGGAAAACCCGCTCCTACCCGTGAGGAACTCACAATTGAACCCGTTGAGTACAACTGCACCAAACTCATAGTGGCAACCGGCGGCCTCTCTTACCCCGGCACCGGAAGCACCGGAGACGGGTATATGTGGGCAGAGGAAATGGGCCACGGCATAGACTCCTGCTTCCCTTCACTCACGGCACTTGTCCCCGCAGGCTACAAAGATCCCAACCCCCTCCAGGGCCAGATCAAGGAGGCGTTCCGCGGCCGCACTGTGTACGGAAAGACCAAGGAGAGAAAGATTGCCCCGCTCCCGTCATGGTACCCAAAATTCGAGAAACACATAGAGCGCGTGACTCCTCTCAGCGATCTTGGAGAACTGTTCAACGGCAATAACCTGGACAATGTCCAACTCTCCCTCTACGTCAACGGGAATCTTGCCCAGCAGGAGTTCGGGGACATTGAATTCACGGACGGCGGCCTTGAAGGTCCCCTTGGCTTTATGGTAAGCAGAAAAGCAGTGAAGGCCCTCATAGACGGCCAGAAGGTATATGTTTCCCTTGACCTCAAGCCTGCAGTGGAACTTGAGAAACTGGATGCCGATATTCACGCAAAGTGGGAGGAAGTGATCCACGACGACCGCTCCAAGGGCCAGAGTTTCCAGCGCCTTTTCCGCATCATGCTTGGAAAACTCATCCCCTGGAACCTTACTCTGGCCTTCCTGAAGTGTAACCCCAAGGTTAGTGTAGACTCCCTTGCATCGGCCCTTAAGGACTGGCGCATGGACATTGCCGGATTCGTGGGCTTCGAGCGCGCCGTCATCACCGCAGGAGGCATCTCCACGGCCGATGTAACAGCCAAAACCCTGGAATCAAAGAAGCAGCCCGGCCTCTACTTTGCCGGAGAGGTGCTGGATATGGACTGCGACACCGGCGGCTACAATATGCAGGTAGCGTTCTGTACCGGATATCTTGCAGGTCAAAGCGCCGCAAAAGCACTGTAATGTATAAAGTCAACGAGATATTCTACAGCCTTCAGGGAGAGGGCTTCTGGACGGGAACGCCTATGGTGTTCGTGCGCCTTAGCGGGTGCAACCTCCGCTGCCCCTTCTGTGACACAAATCACAGCGAGTTCCGCCTGATGACCGTGGAAGACATCGTGAAACAGGTTACCGCCGTGGATCCTGAAAACTGCGGCCACGTATGCATTACGGGCGGTGAGCCCCTCCTCCAACTGGGAACAGACCTCATAGACGCCCTTCACCGTTTCTATTACAGCATCCATGTGGAGACCAACGGCACCAAACTGGTACCGCGCGGGGTAGACTGGGTTACGCTCAGTCCAAAGGAGGATGTAAGGTACATAGGCCCGGTTGCAAAAGTGGTCCTGGACCAGGCCCAGGAGGTGAAACTGGTCTATGACGGAACGCTTACCCCTGAGCGCATAGAGCGCTGGGCCCAGTTCCCCGCCAAATGGCACTTCCTGCAGCCCTGCGACACAGGTGATCCTTCCCGCAATACAAAGATTCTGAAGGACACCGTGGCATACATAAAGTCCCACGCCACCTGGCGATTATCCCTCCAGACTCATAAGATCATAGGGGTAAGATAAGGTGTCCGTTTTTCTTATCTTATTGATAATAAGCTAGATACAACATTTACTCCCGGCTTTTTTGCTGGGAGTAAATGTTGTAAATCACTAATAATGAGGAACTTATCAAAAACGGGCAGCTAGAGCTTCTGCTTCCCGCAAGCCTTCCGGGCTGCCTATGTCCACAAGACGCATATCGGCCGGGGCAATGACGCCCTTTATGGGCCTCAGGGCAGCCATTGAAAGGTAGAAATCGATTATTGAAAACTTGTCAGGCCAGGAAGCCATAGCGGGAAAGACATCTTCCGAGACTATGTGTATGCCGCAGAAACTGTATTTATGATAAGCCGACGGATCATAGTCCGGAAGGTACGGGCTCTTCACCTCCCCGGTCTTGACATTGGTCCAGCCGGTAAGGCGCATATCGTCGTCAAAAAGGAGGCAGCGGTCTGCGGGAGCGTCCCTCACAAGAAGGGTTGCAAGGGTGCCTGGAGTATCATGGCCGATAAACCAGCCCACGTCTAGAGTTGATAGGATATCGGCATTATGCACAAGGAAGCGGCCTTCCAGGGATGCCAGAAGCGGAGCGGCGTGCTTTATTCCGCCGCCGGTCTCCAGGGGCTCTGACAATTCCTCTGAAATAGCGATGGGGAGGCCGAAATTCTTTTTATCGGCCAGAAAATCCTCTATCTGGGATGCGAAATGGTGGACATTCACCACAAAGGAATCGCAGCCCCCGGAAGCCAGTTTCAGGATGACGCGCTCAAGCATAGGCACGCCTGCAACGGGCACAAGGGCCTTTGGCATATGGTCCGTGATTGGCCTTAACCTTGTTCCAAGACCTGCCGCAAAAACTAATGCTTTCATAACTGAACCTTCATTCCGGGCATATTGGTGCTGCCGTCCCATTCGTTTGCAACGCGCCGGAGAACCTCCGTCACATACGGGTAACGCGGGAACGGTTCCTCCGTGAGTTCCCTAAGGCATCCAAGGACGGTGGGGATGCAGTCAAGGAATATCTGTTTCCTCTCCACAAGGCCCCTGAAGCCGTACGCGGCGGTTTCCTGAAGGAGCCTCAGAAGCGACATAAGGCGGTATTCCTTATAGAACTCCACTTCATCTACAGGCCGATACTTCTCCAGCGCCTTGAGATATGTGAGTTCCAGTTCACGCCTTAACCCTGCGTTGAAATGGGTTCCGGCATTCCAGAGGAAGGATGCGAGGTCATACTGCACGGGGCCCCGCCTGCCTCCCTGGAAGTCTATGAAGCAGGGCTCCCCGTCCTTTATCATTACGTTCCTGGCCTGGAAGTCACGGTAAAGGAAGGTGTCTCCAGTGTAGTTCACGGCATCTTCACGGATGCGGTCAAAGTCGTCCTGAAGCAGGATTTCATTGAAATCAATGCCAGTGAACTTGAGGAAATCATACTTGAAGTAGTTGAGGTCAAAACTCACCATACGGTCATTGAGTTCCCGGTCCGGGAAGCAGACGCTCCAGTCAAAGCCTTTTCCCACCTCAAACTGAACGGCGGGAAGAAGTTCCATAGTCCTGTGGAGCCATTTCAACTCTTCCTCCGTGAAGGAGCCTTTCTCAATGGAAGGCTTCAAAAGGGCAAACAGCTGCCCGTCTCCAAGGTCTTCCTGGAGGTAGGACATCTGGTCATCGGCCACGGCATAAACCTCCGGAGCGTGAAGTCCCGCGGCGCAGAACTTTGCGTCCAGTGCAAGGAACGCGCGGTTTTCCGCCAGGTTAGTGCCCTTGCAGCCTATCACGGTTCCGGCCTCACCTGTAATCCTGTAATACTTACGTGCGCTGCCGGACAGCGGAAGGAGTTCCGCACCGGATGGCTTTACGCCAAAATGACTGTGGTATAATTCAAGTATGGTTTCCATATCCACAAAAATACAAAAAATACGGCTCTGCTGCAATAAACAATTATCTCAGATGGTACCCCCGGGCAACGAAAAGCACAAAAAACGTCATTTTCGTGTGAATCATTGACCAAATGGGCAACGAAAAGCACAAAAAGGCCCCCAAACGTGTAAATCGTTGCCCTGCCACATCATTACTTCAATCAAAGACCCAGCAGCACTAAACGTAATGCCGATGCGGTGGAAGACAAACAATTAGCATACAGCCACTTACACAAATGTTTAGGATTACCGGTAACCCTAAACAACTCTGCAAGTAACTGAGAGCAAGCGGGTTAAGCTACACCGCATCGGCATTACAAAGAAGTGGGGAATATATGGGAATTCAAAAAAAAGTTGTATATTTGTAGTCCCGATTCACCACGGTCGGTAAAGGCCACTTTAGCTCAGTCGGTAGAGCAGCGCATTCGTAACGCGCAGGTCGTCAGTTCGAGCCTGATGAGTGGCTCAGAGGGGGAGGCCCGTAAAGGCGTTCCCCTTTTTAGTTATGGAAACTGTAATTCAGGCAATAGAGATCTTTGCTGCGGTTACCGGCGTGATCTACGTTCTGCTGGAAATCCTGCAGAAGAACGCCATGTGGGTGATTGGAATCCTCACCGGAGCGGCCTGTGCCTTCAGTTTTGCCGTCCAGAACGTGTGGGCATCGATGGGCCTTAACATCTATTATCTGGCAGTTTCCGTAATCGGCCTTTACAAGTGGCGTAAGGACAGCGCCGAGGTAGGGGACGGGGAGATTCACCTTCGGAAACTTCCTGGAAGCGTTATGGCCTGGAGCGCCGCGGCTTTTGTGCTTGGCTCCCTGGCACTTACCTGGGTGCTCAGGAAAACCGGAGACGCTGCGCCGCTTCTTGATGCATCGGCCGCGGTTCTCAGCGTCATCGCCACCTGGTGGCTGGCTCAGAGTTATCTCAGGCAGTGGATCCTCTGGATTGTGGCCGATATTTTGTCCACGGCCCTCTGCATCCAGACAGGCCAGTGGTGGATGGCGGGCCTTTACCTTGTTTATTCGGCATCGGCCGTATATGGATATTATCATTGGAAAAGAAAAGGAGTATTTGTATGAAAAAAGCCATTCTTATTCCCGTAGTGAGCCTTCTGGCCCTTTTTTCCTGCCAGAAGCAGATAATGATCAAAGACCCTATTACCGTTGAGACGCCTACTCCCTCTGAGCAGATCACAAAGGTCTCTCTCTCTGAGACGCAGAAGGGCTATATGAAGGCCGGCAACGCCATGGCTTTCCGTTTCCTTGGCCAGATGTATGAGGGAAATAACCTCATTGTCTCCCCCCTCAGCCTCCAGTATGCCCTTGCAATGACCGCAAACGGCGCCAGCGGGGAAACCCTGCAGGAGATAGTGGATTTCCTCGGCTATGGCGAAGACGGCATTGACGCCCTTAACGCATACTGCAAAAAGCTCATAGAGGAACTCCCGGCCGTGGATCTGAACGTAAGTCTCAAACTTACTGATGCAATTCTTGCAAACGACCAGTTCCCCCTTCTCCCCGCATTTAAAGAAATAGTTCAGACCAACTACTACGCCGCAGTTGAAAGTATGCCGTTCACAAATCCGGATTACACTGCGGCCAGGATCAATGAATGGGCAAGCCGCTCTACAAACGGATTCATAGACAAGATCCTGGATCCTTCAGAACTCTCCCCTGACGCCGTAGCGTACATAATGAACGCACTGTATTTCAAGGCAAAATGGGCGGGCTCTGACTATGATCCCATGTTCAGTGAGCACTCGGCCTGGGAAGAGGAATTTACCCTTGCCGACGGAACAAAGAAGAAGATGGACATGCTTCACACCGTTGAGTATTTCAGATATGCAGTCAGGGACGGATACAAGCTTGTAGCCCTCCCTTATGCCGGTGGCAAGTACTACATGTACATCCTTCTTCCGGACGGCAATGACGTGAAGCCTCTTCTTGAAAAACTGAAGGTTACCCCCTGGAGTGAAGTTACAGGAGGCCTTCTCAGGGATGCCGAGGTCCATCTGAAATTCCCCAAATTCAGCATTGAGAACAAACTCTATCTCAAGGAAGCCCTTGAGGCTATGGGCGTAAGGAAGGCTTTTGGCAGAGGCGCAGATTTTGACCGTATGTTTGAACCAAAGCCCGGCTGGTATTATTGGATAGAAAAAGTGATCCAGAAAGCCAAGATCAACGTTACGGAATGGGGCACTGAAGCCGCGGCCGTCACAGTTGTGGAAATGGGGAAAGAATCCGCCATGGGCCCGGGGGAAGAGCCCAAGAGGATATATTTCTTTGCCGATCATCCCTTTGTGTGGATTATCGGGGAATCCACTTCCGGCGCAATACTTTTTGAAGGTGTTTATTCAGGAAAGGAAAAGTAATGTACTACGTTTGTAAAAGACTTGAAATAGCAGGGGCGCATGCCCTCAAGCTCTCCTATGAGAGTAAGTGTGAGGACCTCCACGGCCACAACTGGATAGTGAAGATCTACTGCAAGAGCGAAACCCTCAATGAGGACGGCATGGTGACGGATTTCACCCACATCAAGCGGGATATCGCCGGTGCCCTGGATCATAAGAACCTCAATGATGTGCTGCCCTTCAACCCCACCGCTGAAAACATAGCCCGCTGGATATGCGACCACGTGGAGAACGCATATCGCGTGGAGGTGTGGGAAAGCGAGATGAACATGGCGGCCTATGAACGCTAAACGCATTTTTCTAAGTATACTGCTTGGAATGGTTTCAATAGGAATGGAGGCCTGGGATATTCCCTTTATAGGTGCCCAGGTTTTCATTGAGCCAGGCCAGACCGACTCCGATGTGAGCGGCTGGTTCCGCACAATGAAGGACTGCGGTATGAAAGCCTGCCGCATAAGGATGTTTGAATCCTATTGCCATGGGAAGGACGGCTGGGACTTCTCCCTGTTTGACAGGGCCTTCGATTATGCCTATGAGAATGGCATAGGCGTATTTGCCACAATCTTCCCTGATATGGAAGGTAACGGCATAGGAGGATTCAAATTCCCCGTAGATGCCGCCCACGAAAAAACTGTAAATGCCTTTACGGATGCCCTCGTGGCCCATTTCAAGGATCATCCGGCCCTCAAGGCCTGGGTGCTGATAAATGAGCCCGGAGTGGAAGGCGTGCTTCCAGACGAGCCCTTCACCAACGCCCGTTTCGAGGAGTGGAAAAAGTCACACCCTCACAAGACCTTCACCCCGGAAGGATACCCGGTACTGGTTCATTTTGACACTGAACGTTTCCTTCTTGAGTACAACACGGATTACCTTGCTTCAGTTGCCAGGCGTGTAAGGGCAATAGACCCCGCACATCAGATCCACGTCAACAATCACCAGATTTTCCGTAATGCGGCGGAGTATGATTTCCCTGCCTGGAGGGAGTTCCTTTCATCGCTTGGAGCATCGGCCCACCCCTCCTGGCATTTCGGATACTTCCCCCGTGAGAGATATAACCTTGCCATGGCCGCCAACTGCGACATTATCCGCAGCGGCGCCGGCCCCATCCCTTGGCTGATTACAGAACTTCAGGCCGGAAACAACACTTACAGCGCTTTCAACGCCTTCTGTCCAACCCCTGAGGAACTAGCCCAGTGGATGTGGACAGGAATAGGAGAAGGCGCAGGAGGCGTCATTTTCTGGACCCTCAATCCCCGCGGGGTAGGCGGAGAATCCGGAGAATGGGCGCTGCTCAATATGCAGGGAGGAGTGTCGGCCAGAAGCGAAGTGGCGCGAAAAACCGCCCTGGCAATATCTTCAAATGCAGATATATTTGCCAATGCAATGCCTCTTGAGAGTCCTGTCTCCATCCTCTATGCCAGGGAATCCCTTTGGGCCGAAAAACAGGTCCAGCTTGGTGACCTCACAGACTCTGACTATGAAGGCCGCCACGAGGGCGGAGTGATGAAAAGCGCAGTGGCAATGTATCAGGCTCTTATGGAGCATGGCCTGAAGCCCCAGTTTGGGGAAATGGGTGAATATGACTGGACCCGTGAAGATTATTCCGGAAAAGCTGTCATCATTTCAGGCCAGGTATGCATTCCAAGGCATTACTATGCTTCCCTCAGAAGCTTTGTGGAAAAGGGCGGGACACTCCTGGTGGAAGGCCTCAGTTTTTTCTACGACGAGTATATGAGTGACGTATTCGGGCACGGATTTCCTCTCTCCGATGTATTCGGAGCCACCCTTGAAGAAGTTTTCTGTAGCCCCGGAGACCAGAAGATTGATGTCGGCGGAAGGAAAATGTGGGTTCATCTGTGGGAAGGCATCCTCAATGCCGATGGCCGGAAAACCAGAAGGGCAGACCATGCTTACGGCAGGGGCCGTGTTGTGTGGATCCCTTCCATGATAGGCCTTGGGGCTGTGCGTAAAGGTGCCGTCAAAAAGTTGTCGGCCATAATCAGAGATGCCATATGGGTTGAGGAGCAGCCCCTCAGTTTTTCCCGTTACGGGAAGGGCCTGTCGCTGCAGGTACTCTGTTCCGGAAAAGCCTTTGTAAGCGTTGTCTCCAACAGCAGCCATCAAGGTAAAGTTGTCCGGATCAAGACCGGGCTGCGTCGTGGCAAAACCATTTTCTCGCAGGCCCCGGACGGCAAAAGATGCCGTCATTTTGGAAAATTCGTATTTCTTCCTGCAGGAGCCACGGTCGTGGACTGCTGGGAATAGTTTTTTTACTATCTTTGTAAACAATCATCAAAAATATGGATAAGAAATCATACGCATTTGGAATGAGCGTCGCCTCCAGCTTCTATCAGCAGGGCATACGCGTCCCCAACGTTGAAGACTTCCTTGCCGGCCTGAAAGCCATGCTCACCGGCACCAAGCCCGCCATCTCCCTTGAAGAGGCCGGAGAGGCCCTGGAGGCATTCTACAATGAACTTGAGAGTGAATCGGCCGAAAGAAACGCCGCCGCAGGCGCAGCCGCTAAGGAAGAAGGAGAGAAATTCCTTGCCTCTATGGCAAAGGACCCTGCCGTGAAAGCAACCGGCAGCGGCCTTATGTATAAAGTGATAAAGGAAGGCACCGGCCGTAAGCCCAAGGCTACGGACAAGGTGTACTGCCACTATGAGGGCACCTTCCCCAACGGCCAGGTCTTCGACTCCTCCTACAAGAGGGGAGAGCCCATCGAATTCGGCCTCAATCAGGTTATAAAGGGCTGGACAGAGGGTCTTCAACTTATGAGCGAAGGCGCAAAGTATGAACTGTACCTGCCCTACCACCTCGCTTACGGAGACCGCGGAACCGGCGGCATCCCTCCCTACAGCGCCCTTAAATTCGTGGTGGAACTCATAGAGGTTCGTTAAAGAGTTGCCCTACAAGGAAACATACCCGTCGGTCCTTCTCACGGAGGCCGTGGAAGCCATAAGCACGCTCCCCGGAGTGGGGCGCCGCAGCGCGCTGCGCCTTGCTCTCCACCTCCTCAGGCAGCCCCAGGCCAACGTCCATCATTTCACGGAGGCAATTGACAGGCTGCGTGATGAGGTGAAGTACTGCAAGTGCTGCCGGATGATCTCCGACGATGATCTCTGCTCCATCTGCAGCGACTCAAAGCGTGACCACCGCACCATCTGCGTTGTGGAAAGCGTCCGGGACGTTATGAGCATAGAGGCCACCGGCCAGTACCACGGGGTGTACCACGTCCTTGGCGGTATTATTTCACCCATCCAGGGCGTTGGCCCTTCAGACCTTACCATCCGGGAACTTGTGGAAAGGGTCAGGGATGCCGATGAAATTATCCTTGCCTTAAGCGGAGACGTGGAAGGGGAGACTACCGCCTTCTACGTTTATCGGCAGATAGAAAGTTCCGGAATAAAAGTAACTGCGCTTGCCCGCGGCCTGGGCTTTGGGGATGACCTTGAATATGCCGATTCCCTCACTCTCGGCCGCTCAATACTGAACCGACAAACCTTCAAGATATGAATCCAGAAGCATCACGCTGCCTCCTTTGCAAAAAACCAAAATGCGCTCTGGAAGGCTGCCCTGTACATACACCCGTCCCCGAATGCATGGCCCTTTACCGTGAAGGCCGCATAATGGAAGCCGGAGCCCTGCTTTTCCGTAACAACCCCTTGAGCGCCGTCACGTCGCAGGTCTGCGACTGGCAGCAGTTCTGCTACGGCCACTGCGTGCTGAACGTCAAGAAACAGGCCGTGCGCTGGTATGAGATTGAGCAGGAGATTTCATCGGCCTACCTCTTCGGCCATACTCTGGAGCGCCATTCACTGGAGCATTCCTATGACCGGGTTGCCATTGTGGGCGCCGGTCCCGCCGGAATTGCCGCCGCCATATGGCTGTACCAGACCGGCGCGGAGGTCACGATGTTCGACGCCAATCCCCGTATGGGCGGCGTCCTCCGTTACGGCATCCCCGCCTTCCGCCTTGACCGCAAATACTGCGACGCCTATGAGAAGATGCTCCTTGACGCCGGCGTCGAGTTCAGGGAGAACGTTGAGATAGGTAAGGATATTACCATTGCCGATTTATCGGCCGAATACGATGCAGTTCTTGTTGCCGCAGGCGCTGAAATGCCCGTTAAACTTGGCATCCCCGGAGAGGAGAAGGCCGTGCAGGCCCTGCCTTTCCTGAAGAATCCCGGTGCCTACAAACTTGGGAAGAAGGTCATTGTGATAGGCGGCGGAAACGTTGCCATGGACGCCTGCCGCACCGCCGTGAGGATGGGCGCGGAAACCTGGGTGTACTACCGCAAGACCTTCGAGAATATGCCCGCAAACCCTCTGGAGGTGAAGGCCGCCAAGGAAGACGGCGTCCAGTTCAAGGTGTTCCAGGCTCCCGTGGAGATTAAGGAAGGCGGCGTCGTGTTCTGCGACTGCAAGAACGTGATCCCGGAAGACGGCGGCCGCGTCGTCACCAAGATCCTCAAGGGCACTGAGCACTTTGTAGAGTGCGACACCCTCCTTACCGCCATCAGCGAAAAGCCGGATCCCGTGCTCACAGTTGAGGCCCAGCCTTATCACAACGTGTTCCTTGCCGGAGACTTCATGAGCGGCCCCGCAACGGTGGTTGAGGCCGTAAGGAGCGCCCACACTGCCGTGGAGAACATCCTTGAGAGCCTATGAGGGCGGTCTTAGTATATTCCGGAGGCCTTGACAGCACTACGCTCCTTTATGAGTATAAGGACAGCATAGCCCTGGCGGTTTCATTCGACTACGGCTCCAAGCACAACAGGCGAGAACTGGAGTTCGCGGCCCTTAACTGCAAGCGCCTGGGGATAAAGCATCTTGTGATTCCGCTTGAGTTTATGGGCCGATATTTCAAGAGCGACCTCCTCATTGGCGGCGGGGATATCCCGGAGGGCTCCTATGCCGATGAAAATATGAAAAGCACCGTTGTGCCGTTCCGAAACGGCATAATGCTTTCAATTGCCGCCGGCCTGGCCGAGAGTTATGAACTTGACGCAATTATGCTTGCAAACCACAGCGGAGACCACGCAATTTACCCTGACTGCCGTCCGGAGTTCATAGAAGGCATGGCCGCTGCCGTTGAGGCCGGCACCTACAACGGCGTCAAGGTGGTTTCTCCCTATTGCAATATGACTAAGCGTGACATTGCCCTCCGCGGCCGTGAACTGGGAGTGGACTACTCCCTCACTTATTCCTGTTACAAGGGCGGGGAAAAGCACTGCGGCAAGTGCGGCACCTGCGTTGAGCGCAAGGAAGCCCTTGAGGGTTTTGATCCTACGGAGTACGAAAAATAACCAAACCGGTTGTTTTTTCAGAAAATATGCGTACTTTTGCAGGCTGACTTTTCCGTAATGTCAGCTGGTTAACTTTTTTAAACTCCATCCGGTGCGACTGGCCCGGAGCTAAAACAAAGACAAGAGATATGCTGAGTATCTTCTACAAGGAAAACGGAAAAATTCTCCTCTCCCAGTCGGAGAAAGATTTCCCTGCAATCAAGCTTGAAGACGTGGTTTGGATTGACCTTGTCCAGCCCACCGGTGCAGAAAAACGTGCCGTGGAGGGCTTTCTGGGCACAGAAATCCAGTCCCGTGCGCAAGCTGAGGAAATTGAGTCATCGTCCCGTTATTTTGAAACCGACGATGCAATCTTTGCAAACACCAACTTCCTTACCCCCGGTCCGGAAGAGTACGGTGAGCAGGCTGTGTCGTTCACAATAGTGGACGATACCCTCACTACGCTCCGTGAGGTGCCTCTTCGTTCCTTCACGGACCTTCAGAGAAGGATGCAGGTGAATCCCAGGCAGTATCCCTCAGGGTTCAGCGTTTTTGCCAGTATCCTGGATCAACGCGTGGACCTTGATGCCGATATGATTGAGCTCCTCTCAAAGGAAATCTCCCAGTACGCTAAACAGATCAATGACCAGGAAGGCATTGACCAGGAACTCCTGATTGACATTTCCCAGATGCAGGAAAACACTATGGTGGTGCGTGAGAATGTGGTTGATAAGCAGCGCCTTATCTCCAACCTCATGCGCTCCACTAAGGTGCCCCGCAGTCTTGAGAACCGCCTCAACGTACTCCTGCAGGATATCTCTTCACTTCTCAGCCACACCAACTTCTGCTTCGAGCGTCTTGAATACCTTCAGGACACCGTAGTCGGTCTTATCAACCTGGAGCAGAACAAGATCATGAAGATCCTGGCCGTAGTGAGCGTGTTCCTCATGCCTCCCACCCTAATTGCAGGCTTCTACGGCATGAACGTGAGACTACCTATGATTAACGCCGATGACCCCAACGCCAATTTCTGGAACTGGGTTATAATCGTGGCCCTGATGGCTCTCAGTTGTCTTTTGGTATTTGTGCTGTTCAGAAGGAAGAAACTCCTATAGCAGCCCCATTTCACGTGCCTGGAAAATGAGCTCCGGAGTGTTTGCAACGTCAAACTTCTGGAGCAGTTTTTTTCTGTACCAGCGGATGGTCTCACTGCTTAGATTGAGGGCATCGGCAATCTGGAGGGCAGTATAGCCCTTGGAGAGAAGGTCCAGAATCTCCTTTTCACGCTCCGTGAGTTCCGGGGCATCGGCCGATACTTTAACGGGCGCCTTTTCTTCGGCCTTTTCCGAAGCCTTTTTCCGGCGGGAGAAAACGAGGCCCGCGGCTGCCAGCACAAGCGCCACCAGCACCCCCGTGATGCGTCCCAGTTGCAATTTTTGCCGGGAAAGCACCTCCTTCATAACGTCCAGATTCTCCGTACGGAAGTTGGGCGCAAAGTCCGGGTGGGCGGCGTAGTAGGCATCGGCCTTCCTTAAATAAGAAAGGGATTTGCGCGTCTGGCCTTTCTCCATATATACTCGGCCATAACCCTTCCATACGTCCACTATCATTAGCGAATCCCCAGAAGCATCGGCAAAAGCCATGGCCTTGTCATATTCGGCCCTGGCCTTTTTGAGGTCTCCCTCGTCCATCCATGTTTCACCCATATTGTAGTGGAGGACGGAGTTACTCTCGTTCCAGCCGTATTTTTCAAAGATGACGCCGGCCTTTTCATAGTAGGCCATCGCCTGCGGGATGGAATCCATCATATTGTAAAGATTGCCGATAGAGCCGTAAAGGGCCGAGTAATAGTCGTCAATCTCTCTTTCCGTGTATCCTTCCTGGTTGGTGG
>JAFSPR010000083.1 GCA_017451395.1 Bacteroidales bacterium | reverse complement strand
GAGTGGCCTCGATGTCAATCTGGGCCGGGAGGTTACACTTGGTGTTAACCTCATTGTACATATCCAGGGGGGCGTTCTGGCTGTAGCGGAGATTCTCCCTGGTATATGTGTTGAATACTCCAAGGCTCATGGCTTCCTCGTCCTCAAAGTCCGTCCACATGCGCTGGCCTTTCTCTCCGTGGATGATGGCCGTGCCGGTGTCCTGGCAGAACGGAAGCACGCCTTTCACGGAAGTCTCTGCGTTGCGGAGGAACTGCAGGGCAACGTATTTGTCGTTGTCTGAGGCATCCGGGTCCTTCAGGATTGCGGCCACCTGCTCATTGTGGGAGCGGCGAAGCATGAACTGGCAGTCGTGGAAAGACTGCTGGGCTACCAGCGTAAGGGCCTCCGGAGATACCTCCAGGATGGTTTTGTCACCGAATTTGGAAGTTTTTACCAGTTTTTCAGAACCGGGAATCTTGTAATACTCTGTGGTATCCGGGCCCAACTGGAACATGGGTGCATATTTGAATTCTGCCATAATGGATTTATTTGTTCAGTTTACAAATATAGCATTTTTACGGGAGGATTCCAATGCCGGCCGTGTTTGCGGAAGGAGTCTCCGCCGGCTGAGGCCGCCGCGTGAAACAAAATCGGCCCTTTTTTGTGTCCCAAGCTGGCCACCAGCCTGGAATTTTGCTATCTTTGCAATATGTATAAGTACAAAGAGGTAAAGGACAATGCGTTTGTCCTGAGTATAGACAACCATGAGGAAGTTTCGGCCGCCCTTATGGCTTTTTGCAAGGAAAAGGACATCCTTGCCGGCAACATAACGGGCCTTGGGGCAATCTCTGAGGCCACTTTCCGTTTCCTGGACCCTGCCACCAAGAAGTACGTGGACAAAACTTTCCGGGAGCAGATGGAAATCACAAACCTTACAGGGAATATCTCTGAGAAGGACGGAAAGCCGTACCTCCATCTTCACATCACCGCCAGCCGGAGGGATTACACCTGCGTGGGCGGGCATCTTCTCACAGCCCGCATCAACGGCGCCTGCGAACTTTACGTGGAGGCTTTCCCGGGGGCTGTTATCGGCCGATACCAGGACCCCGAAACAGGCCTCAACCTTTATCAGTTTTAGGATATGGCTATCAAGATAAACCTTCAGGAAACGGAGCAGGAACTCTTCTGCTGCTCAAAATGGTGGGGAGACCCCGACCTTCCGGCCGATATGGAATATCCCCTTGCAAAGGCGGAGGAAGACGGCGAGGAGTTTGACTATCCTCTCACCTTCATCTGCCAGATAGACTGTGCCGATATAGCGCCCTATGACCCCGAGGGCCGGCTTCCCCACGAAGGAATGTTTTACATCTTTGCAGGCCTTGACGAGTACCTTGGCTTTGACAGCCCCTGGCACAACGGAATTGGGGAGTGGCCCAGAAAGCAGGTGGTGGTGAAATACACCAAGGCCGTCAATATGGAAACCTTCCGAAGCGCCATCCTGGTGGACGACGAAGACCAGCCCCTCACCCAGAAGGCCCTCAAAATGACCTTTGAGGCCTGCCCGGACACCGATGACTGCACAAAACTCCTCGGCGTCCCCTTCTTTGAGGAGGTGCGTCAGGAGATGGAAGGCTGCATCAACTTCCTTCAGATAGACTCCGACACCGCGGGCCTGCGTTTTTACGACGAAGGGCAACTCAACCTCCTCTACACCAAGGCCGATTTTGCGGCCGGAAAGTGGAAACTGGTGAAAGCCTATATGAGTTCCTGCTAAAGGTTTTTTTGCTATCTTTGTGATTCAAATTAAATCATTTATAATGAAAAAAGCGTTTATCCTTATGATGTCATTCCTTTCAATGGCGGCGTGCGCTCCCAAATCCGGAGCACCCGCACTGGATTTGACAGACCTTGACACCACCGCTTCACCCAAGGTGGATTTCTATCAGTACGCAACCGGCGGATGGCAGGTTAAGAACCCCTTGAGGCCCGAATTCTCCCGTTACGGCAGCTTTGACGCCCTCCGTGAGCAGGCTCAGGAAAACCTCAACGCCCTGTTCCAGGAGATGACCACCCTCAAGACAAAGCCCGGCACCGTGGAGCAGAAGATCAGTGACCTCTACAAGATGGCCCTTGACTCCACCACCCGCAACAGCCTTGGCGCAGAGCCCATCAAGCCCTATATTGCAGAAATCAATGCAGTTGATTCAAAGGACGCCCTTGCCGCGCTCCTTGGCAGGATGAACCTCTACGGAGAAGGCGGATTCATGGGATTTGGCGTGGAGGCCGATCTTACCAACTCCGATATGCAGGTCCTCTACCTGGGCCAGGGAGGCCTTGGAATGGGAGACCGCGACTACTACCTGAAGCCCGAGAACGCTCAGCTTAAGGCCGGTTATGAAAAATACCTGAATAAAGTCCTAGGCCTTGCAGGCGTAGAGAACGCTGAAGACCTTGTAGCAAAGGATATGGAGGTTGAGAACGCTATGGCCCAGATCTTCTGGAGCCGTGAGCAGAACCGCGATATGGCGGCCATCTACAATCCCATGTCCACTGAGGAGATTGCCTCAAGGTGGCCCGCAGTCCGCTTTGACGCCGTCACCGCCGCAGCAGGCGTAGAGCCCCAGGAGAAAGTGATCGTCCAGCAGCCCTCATACTTTGACGGCCTTTCAAAACTCATGGAAGAATGCCCTCTTGAGACCCTCAAGGCATACCTACTTTGCCAGTTCGTAAGCGGCCAGGCAGGCGCCCTCTCCGACGAATTCTACACCGCCAGCTGGGAGTTCTTCTCCCACCAGATGGCCGGCGCCCAGGAGGAGACTCCCCGCTGGAAGCGCGCTATGAGCGTTCCTAACGGCATCCTTGGAGAGGCCGTAGGTGAAATGTACGTAGCCCGCTACTTCCCGGAAAGTTCCAAGAAGAAGATGGTTGCGCTGGTAGAGAACCTCCGCACCGCCCTTGGACAGCACATTGACGAACTTGAGTGGATGAGCGATTCCACAAAGGTGCGCGCCCGCGAGAAACTGGCCGCCTTCACCGTGAAGATCGGATATCCTGACAAATGGAAGGACTACAGTTCAATGGACATCAACCCTGAGAACACCTACTATGAGAATCTCCGTAACGCCAGCGCCTGGTATGTGAAGGACAATCTCTCAAAACTTGGAAAGCCCACGGACAGGACCGAATGGGGTATGACTCCCCAGACGGTGAACGCCTACTACAACCCCACCACCAACGAGATATGCTTCCCTGCGGCAATCCTCCAGAAGCCTTTCTTCGACCCTGAGGCCGATGACCCCGTGAACTACGGCGGAATCGGCGTGGTTATCGGCCACGAAATGTCTCACGGCTTTGACGACCAGGGTTCCATGTTCGACGCCGCCGGCAATATGGTGAACTGGTGGACTGCAGAGGACAAGGCCAAGTTCGACGCCCTTGGAGACAAACTGGTTGCCCAGTTTGACGAGGTTGAGATCCTTCCCGGCGTACACGCTAATGGCAGGTACACCCTTGGTGAAAACATCGGAGACCACGGCGGCCTCTCAATCGCATTCACCGCAATGGAGAATGCCGTAAAGGGCCCGGATCCTATGATCGATGGCTTCACCCGCGCCCAGCGCTTCTACCTCAGTTACGGCGCCATCTGGGCCCAGAACATCACTGACCAGGAGAAGGCACGCCTCACCAATATGGATCCTCACTCACTGGCTCAGAACCGTGTGAACGTGAGCGTACGTAACTTCGAGACCTTCTTCGAGGCATTTGACATCGAGGAGGGAGATCCTATGTTCCGTCCGGAGGAAGAGCGCGTACACATTTGGTAGCGGACTCCTTCATATCACGTAAGATAAAGTTCAAAGGAAACATCGCGGCCGTTGCTACGGCCGTGAGTTTCTTTGTTATAATAGTTGCCGTGGCGGTAAGTTCAGGCTTCCGCCATAGCATAAGGGACGGCGTGGCCGCAATGACCGGAGACATAAAGATCACTCCTTATGTCTCCGGCGGCCAGGATCCCGTCCCAATGCCCCGTCACCTGCCATCTGAGGAAAAGATCCTTGCCATTCCCGGGGTAGTTGAAATCGTCCCTGCCATAAGCCGCGCCGGCATTGTGAAAAACGGGGAAATTGTGCACGGGGTAATCGTGAAAGGGACCCCTTCTGTCATTTTGACCGGAGCCGAAGGCGGAGCGGAGAAATCTCCTCTTGCCGTCTCCATCCCCCACCGCCTGGCGGAAATCACTGGCCTTCAGGCCGGAGAAGACCTCACAACCTACTTTGTGGGTGAAAAGGTACGTGCGCGTAAATTCCATATCACCGCAGAGCATCGGGACATCATTGAAACGGACGACAACCTCCTTGTCTACGCCGGCCTTGAAGATATGCAACGGCTCAACGGCTGGGATTCCACCAGCGTATCCCAGTTGGAGGTAAGGGTGAGGGACGCTTCCCCCAAGGTCCTCAAGGACATCGAGGCCCGCATAAGTTACATTCTTGCGGCCAGTGAGGATGAGGATGAAAACGGGCTGTTTGTCATTTCATCGGCCCGGAGTTATCCGCAAATTTTTGACTGGCTGGGGCTTCTGGACGTGAATGTCCTCATTGTCCTTCTCCTGATGACGCTGGTGGCGGGTTTCAATATGATAAGCGGCCTTCTGGTGATGCTCCTCAGGAATATCCCTCTCATCGGCACCCTTAAGGCGCTTGGGATGCAGGACAGGGCCATAGGCCGATTATTCGTGCGCATCGGCGCCGAAGCCGTGCTCAAGGGTATGGTCGTCGGCAATGCCCTCGCATTTCTTTTCTGCCTCATCCAGGGCACAACGCATCTTATAAAACTGGATCCGGCCAACTACTTTGTCTCCTTCGTCCCCGTCCATCTCCCCTTCTGGGGCATCCTTGGGGCCGATATAGCCGCTTTTGCCGGCATAGTTCTCCTGATGTGGCTCCCGGCGCTATCCATCTCCAAGATAGACCCTGCGGAGACCGTCAAGGCCGACTAAACTCAAATCCCGCATTTTGAGCTTTTTTCACAGGATTTCAGTCGAGAGCCGAACTGAAATCCGGCATTTTGGGCATTATTTGAGGGACTCGAGTTAATTCTTGTATTTATTTGTGGCATTCATTATATTTGCCCTAGTCAAAACGAATTTGTCTTGAAACGAATTATCCTTTCAATAGCATTGCTACTGCTGACCTCGTTTCCGTCCTTCGCCCAGAACGCAGTATCTTACGGCTATGACAATGCCGGCAATCGCAGTTCCCGTAGTTGGGCAGCAGGAAACGCTATGATAAGGCATACAAGTTTAGACAGTCTTCTGCCAGTTGCAATTCCGGCAAGCGCAGATACTCTAAATATCAAGTCCGTCAGGACAAAGGTCTCACTCGACCCAAACAACCTCCCGTTTGTGCTTTCAGAGGACGAAAAGTCCTGGCTGAACGATGAGTTTTTCAAGTCCCAGATGGCCGGAGAGGAGGCTTGGTGGAAAGAATTTGAAAAGCAACCCAAACTTAGAGCTGTTAATACAACGTATTCGGTTGGATCCATTCCCTTGCAGGAAGGAGTTTCACCTACTGGCGCCCGCACATATAATCTTCCCATCCCTACGGCGGCAGGGTTTAAACTGGTTCCAAACATCTCCCTAGCATATAACAGCCAGTCGGCCGAAGGCTGGGCTGGTTATGGCTGGGATATTCAAGGCATTTCTTGTATCAAACTCATAAACAAGAACACATACTATCACGGAGAAATCAAGGCGGCCGATGTTAATGCCTCTGCAGGTAAGGTGTTTGCTTTGGATGGCAATCCGCTGGTCCGCAATGAACATCCTGAGACAAAAACAACTTATCCTCTTGAATCGGCACGGGGACACATTTTGGTAAGAGAGGAATACATTAATGGGAAAATAGGGCGTTTTAGAGCGTTATACCCCAATGGAATAACTGCGGTTTTTGGTCATGGAACAACAAGTGAATATGCTCACGCATATTATTATCTGACTGAACTACATGATATTGAGGGTAACAAAATTGTTTTTGATTATGATTTGGATGGAGTAGCGGGATATGATAGGATATTGTCAATTCGTTATGGATATGACGACTCCGATAATTACAGTGGTGAGATTGTATTCAATTACGATAGCTGGATAGATGCGCCACTACGTTATTATGCTGGTGTAGAGTATGGAAACGGCTATCGTCTCACCTCTATCGAATCCCGTTCTGACGGCGAGGTCCTTTACACTTACAACTTCTCATACCAACAATCCGGTCCTCTATGGCTTCTGAACCATATTGACCGCACCTCCGGGTCGGCGTCACTCCCGCCGGTGGAGTTCACGTACGCTAGTGTTCCTACATCCCAATATCTCAAGAAAGACAACCAAAGCATTACGCTCCCCGCAACGTATTTTTCTGCGATATTGCCTATTTTGTATAAACGTGGAAAATTCACGTCGGGAGATTTCCGTGACGGCATATTGATTTATCCCGGATATCCAACGTATGAGAGAGTATGGGATTCTGATTATAATATTTGGAGATATGGCCCGTTCGCGCCTGAAGACAAACAGATTATCTTTATTCCCAGACTGGAAAATAACTTACAATTCAATTTAAGTTTGGTGTTTGAAAAAGGCTTTCAGTCAATAGACGCGGTAGATGTTGATGGAGATGGCGCTGATGAGATTGTTAAAATCAATCTGTTGGAAGGAGTATTTGGGGATAAAACCAGAGTAAGTATCACGACATATAAATGCAATGATGATGGCTATCCGATGTGGATAAATAGTTTTATCGTCAGTTTAAATGGAGTTCATAGCGACCATTCCCCATACAATCGTAAATACTATTGGGGCGATTTTAATGGAGACGGTAAGTGTGATTTACTGGCAATAGCGCCAAGTAAAGATATCGCAGCGGACTATGGACGAGATCAAACTTGTTATGCGGCAATAATTGACTATGAATCTCAGACAGTTCTTTCTGATGAGTACCTGTTTTATCTCCCGCAAAGCGGGGATCCAGATTCACCTTATGATTGGGATAAATGCCTTATTGTAAATGATATTGATAATGACGGTCGCACAGAACTGTGTCATGCAGACAGTAATGGATTAAGAATTTATCGACTTCTGGACAACGGCCACTTTGCTTTAGAGAAGACGCTCCCTGATCTCACCTATACTATTCTATGTTCCAGATTTCGTCCGTGTTATTTCGCTGACATTAATGGCGACGGATATATAGATATTATTAGGACACCCTCTTCAAACGCTTCATATTCATGGGAAGTATACTATTATAACGGAAACTCTTTCACTGTAGGTTTAGTGGGTCTCAATCCCTCGTCATCTTTTACCAACGCGGTGTTCATAGACGTGAACCGTGACGGTATGGCCGACATGGTGACAATCAATGAAACATCTGACACCACCGCCACGCTTGGCTGCCGAGTGAACCTTAACGGTTATTCCTTTAGTTTTTACCAAGAATCACCTAATAACGTAAAGAATGCCAAGGGAATAGTCCCGGTGAATGTTTCTGCATATAACCGTCCAAGTGCTTTTATTAAGTTTGATGGACGCACCGTCTATAACTACTCCTACCAGGGCATAACCAGTGCATCCCGCCACATAACCATGGCCGTGGACAGTTATGGGAAGCGGCTCAGGAGCAGTTACACATATCTTCCAACCAATGCCCCAACGTGGACCGACACCTCACTCACGGTCAACAACTCCCAGGGTTACGCCTTCCAGACATTACCGATATATGTTCTTTCAAGTGAATATTCGTACTTGTCTAGTTCAGCATCCTCTTTTTACGATGTCAATCAATACGAGTACTACAACGGTGTAGCACATAAGCGTGGCCTCGGTTTCTGCGGCTTCTCAAAAATACGCAAGCGGGTTATGGTAAACGTGGCGCAGCAAAACGTCATCCACGACGTCGCTGATTCATACTACGATGCTGAGAAGATGGGTGTTCTGACAAAGGTTGAGCGCAAAAAGATTACCGGTAGCACCTCCGAGACCTATTATACCCTTACAAATACTTGGAGCGACCACAGCACCACATACGGAAAACTCAACCCACGACTTTCCCAAAGTGTCACATCTGATGATCTTACGGGAGTAATCTCAGGAACAAACTACTATTATGACAGCTGGGATTACCCGACGGAAATACTCGAAGAGAAGCACTTCTCCGGCCAAAACAATTCCCAGCGCGAAAGACGTACATACAGCTACCAACACAGTAATACGTCCACCAAGTATGTTCTTGGCAGTGTTACCAATGAATTCACGTGGCTAGACCTTGACGGTCAGCTTTACCGCCAGTGGAAGAACAAGGTGCTCACAACGTATGACGCCAACTTCCACCCTCTTACCCGCAAATCATATACGGGCTTAAGTAAATGCGTCCCGACTAACCCTCAGTATGAGATTTCGGATTCCACTCTCCTTGCAGGCGAGACCCGCTGGACCTATGACAGCCACGGCAACGTCCTCACGGAAAAGAGCGCCTCGTATGATGCCACGGAGTTCATCGGCCATACATATACTTATGATGCTAATGGCCGATATATGCTCACTGATACCGACGCCCTTGGGCATACAACCCACTATGTGAATTATAACAAGTTTGGAAAGCCCGGGCGCGTGGATGATTACCGTGGCAGGAATACATATTACTCCTATGACCCTTGGGGAAGAGTAATAACCGTAAGGCGTATAGATGGTTCCGTTGAATATACCACCTATGCCTGGGGCGGAACTGGGGTATATACAGTTACAAAGACAGAGGCGTATGGCGGTCCTTCTTCCATTACTCATTATGATGCTCTGGACCGTGAAGTGCGAAGCGGTAATAAGCGCTTCGATGCCCAGTGGCAGTACACAGACACTAAATATAACCGCTACGGGCAGGTAAGCCAAACCTCACTTCCTTTCCGGGAAGCTGAACCCGCTTATTGGAATACGTACACTTATGACAACTATGACCTCCCCATAAAGATACTGGAACCTTCAGGTAAGGAGACTACATGGTCCTACAGCGGCACCAGCGTAACAACCGTAAAGGACGGAATCGTTTCCGTAAGCACCAAGGATCCAAGCGGCAATGTAGTGAGCGTGCTGGATGACGGAGGTACAATCACATACACCCTCCGGGACGATGGCCAGCCATCCAAAGTGACAGCCCCCGGGAACGTAGAGACCACTTTCACTTATGACGGCTATGGCCGGAGGACAGGAATCACAGACCCCAGTGCCGGAACACGGACTGAAGCCTACGTGTGGAATGCCGATGGCTCTCACGAGCAGACGCACACGGGCCCCAATGGCAGCATTACTACCAGTTGGGACAAGTACGGAAGGACAACGTCGGTCGTGCGCCCCGGGGAGTTCAATACAACATATTCGTACAACACCTACGGCTTACTTTCAAGTGAGCAGTCCACCAACGGCACGGGAACGGAATATACATATGATTATAACGACCGCGTTTCCACAGTAAAGGAAATAGTCCCTGACGGCAAATGGCTGAAGAAGACGTACACCTATGGAAGCTGGGGCAATCTATCCACGGTAAAGTATACCACCCATGATGGAGACATTACCACGGAGACATACTCTTATGCCAATGGTTGTAACACAGGATCATCTATCACTGACGGGACAACTGTGTGGACCCTTGTGTCAGAGAATGACCTTGGGCAACCAACTCAGATTACCACAGGGTCAACCAGCCGGCAATACGGCTTCACCGAATATGGGCTTCCCGCATACAGGAAGATGGCTGGCGGAAGCCTCCAGAACTTCACATACCAGATCAATGTAAACAACGGGAACCTGACTTCAAGGACGGATGTTATAAACAATAAGACAGAGTCCTTCAAGTATGATGTTTTGAACAGGCTTGATACACTTGGTACTCGGGTTGCCCAGTATGCAAATAACGGTAATATCCTTTCTTTGACCAGCGTAGGTTCAATGTCTTATGCAAATACGGGAAAGCCTTATCAGGTGTCAAGCTATACTCCTGTATATTCCGGTCTGGTCCCCTCCAGAACTCAGGATATAAGTTACAACAGCCTTGACCGTCCGTCACTCCTGGAGGAGGGCAGTAAAACGGCGGCCTTCACATATAACGCTGTAGGAGACAGGGTAAGGATGCAGATTACCGACGGCCTTACGCAGGAGCTTACCCGATACTATATAGGTGGCCAATATGAATGTGATGTCACATCGAGCGGCACAAAGGAACGATTGTACCTCGGTGGAGACGCATATTCGGCACCAATGGTATATCAGCGGGTGAACAACGGCAGCTGGACGGCATATAACATAGGACGTGATTACCTTGGCAGTGTCACCCACATAGCCACTACCAGCGGAACTCTTGTGGCCGAATATAGTTATGACCCTTGGGGGCGGCTCCGTAACCCTGCCATACAGGCCATATATACTCCGGGAACCGAGCCGGCGCTCTTCCTTGGCCGTGGCTACACCGGTCACGAACACCTTACCTGGTTTGGTCTCATAAACATGAACGCCAGGCTGTATGATCCTCTCCTGGGCCGTTTCCTGAGTCCTGACCCTTATGTCCAGGCCCCGGATTTCACCCAGAACTTCAACCGGTACAGCTATGCGCTGAATAATCCGCTGAAGTATCGGGATCCGAATGGTGAGTTTGCATTTACTACACTATTCTGGGTGGCCTGTTTCAGTGCCGCTGTTTTTGGGGCAGGTAATGTCGCAGCACATGCTATTCGCGGAGAGGATTTGAGTAGCGGCAAGTGGATAGAGTATTTAATGACGGGCTCACTTGCAGGTTTTGCCGTAGGTGCATTAGGTTATGCAGGCGTCTCGGGAATGACGGCTTTAGCTGGCATGTCCGGATTCTGGGGAGGAGTAGGAAAAACGTTGCTGTATGGGACTATTGGGACAGGTTTAGCTAAAACCGGTGCTACTATTACTAGTTTTGTTGGAGGTAAAGGTCTGGCCAACGCTGGCAAGATATTCCTAGGCAACTTCTACCTTGATGAAAACAAGTCATTCTGGGGTCAGGTTGGAGAAGGTATTCTCCGTCACACGTGGGAAGCCCCACAACAAGCATTAGGTTATTTCTGGTCATCTGCCAGAAACACTGTTGGGGCAGTTGATAGGGTGGATTATCTTGGTGGTGCTACATACGCCACTAGAGAGTATTCTGATGGCTCAGGAATATCATTCGGCAGTTTCCTAAATATAAATGATACGGGAGCAGTAACTGGCACTTTTGAAGAATACGCCACTCACAATCCGCTTTATATGCATGAATATGGTCATTATATTGACAGTCAGAGATTTGGTCCTGCGTATTTGCTCGCAATAGGGGTCCCAAGTGCAATAAGTGCCTCTTCTGACGAAAAGATTGGTTACCTCTGGGCTCACAGTTACTATTGGACTGAAACTCGTGCAAACAACAATGCCTCATCCTATTTCGGGACTCATTATGGTGTTAATTGGCTCAGTGATACGTTTCATGGTAAAACCTATGCGAGCTTATATCCTCTTTAACATACTTCTAAATCTCAAGCATATGATTTCAAGCAATATTCATTTGTCAGTAAGTCTCTTGATTGTCTTATTATTTTCATCTTGCATTATGGATTATTCTGGAAGAGTCTCTATTGGGTGCATTAATAACTCATATGAGGACCTCTGGTTCTCTCATACCGACCCGAATCTTATTGGGTCTCCAATAAAGCATGAGGATAGAGTTTATCAAGATAAAACTGCATTTTTTTTCGTTAAGAAACTTTCTTCGTCTTTAATCTTTGACTCCCCAACTAAAAATGGGTGGGAGTGGATTAAAAAGTATGAATATCCAGATAGTTTGCGAATTCAGGTTTGGAATAATGAACTGATTCAAGAAGTCGGATGGGAAGAGTTTATTCAGAATATGGGGACAAAATACAAGTATGAACTTGAGTACGTTTTGGATATTGATGATTTGGAGAAACTTGACTACCGCATCACATATCCGCCCAGTGGAGCGATAGAACAGATGAGAATTGTATATCCAGAGTAAAGCCGCATAAGTTTTGTGATTTCATCATTCACATATCAGGGCTACCAGCATTAATGTTTTCGTATGGCCTGTATTTCGGTAAAAGAGCACGTGCAAAATCAAATGCTGTATACGCTAATACCTCTGGTAATAATAGGAATAAGTGTCCAGCACCTTCTCCACGTAGGAGACGGTGTGGTGGCCTTTTGGAAGCTGCGTAGAGGCAACTACGTCCCAGCGGCTGGCATCCTCCCCGGCGTCTTGCGCCTGCTTAATCAGGCGCCAAACCTTCCCCTCCCCGAAGTTATATGCCGCAAGGGCGAATTTCAGGGCTTCCGTGGGATTTGCGGCCGTTGTGGAATACATATTCTGGAGGCGCTTGAGGTAGCGTGAACCCACCCTGAGATTATTGGCGGGCTCAAGGAGATATTCCTGCGAATAGCGGGAACTGAGTACCTGCATAAGCCCCACGGCTCCGCGGGCCGACTGCGCCTCGTTGTGAAAACGGGACTCGTGATACACCACGGCTGCAATAAGGTGCCAGTCCATCCCCAGGGAATCGGCCGTAGCTTTGATTACCTTGTCGTAGGCGCTGAGGGATTCCGAGGAGCGCTCATTTGCCATTATTTCCTCAGGGGTTTCGGCGCGGGGCACCCTGCTTTTCTGCGGGATGAGAAGGAGAAGCAGCGTGAACGCCGCCGCGTATGCCAGGGTCCGGTTTTTCATAGGTTATCGGCCACCCCTCAGCATACCGCCAAGGCCGCCGCCGAGACCGCCGCCAAGACCGCCGCCACCGCCGCCGCCCATTCCGGCGCCGGCCCTTTCGCTGAGGGTCTTGACCTTCCCGAGAGGCGGGTAGAACGGCCAGGAAATGCCGAATTTGAACACTGCGGGAGGGTTGATATAGTGGTGGGCGCTGAAGTATTCGTGCTTGTCCAGCGGCCAGCCCTTGCCCATATTCTCAAACTTTATGAATATGCAGGCTTTCTTCCACTGGAGGTTTATGAAGGGATCGAATATGGGGGCGTTGCCGTAGAGTTGCTGGTTCTGATTCATAAACACACCGGCAACGGGGTTGTACGAAGGGGCGTACCACAGGGTATTGTACCTGAGGTTAATGCCGGCCTGCAGTTTCATAACCTTGGGATCCACAATGTTGAACTGCAGATACCACCTGAGGTTGAGGGCCAGGGTGGGCAGCGGCAGGACGTTCTGGTTGGAGGAGAGTTGCAGCAGGGCCTGGTTGTCAAGATGGACGGGGCCGAACGCGAAGTTCTTGGTGAGGGCCACCGTAAGGACGCTCATCGGGACTGTGTTCTGCCGCGCTATTCCGGTTGTGTCGTAGTAGACGTTATTTGCCAGGAGGGCATAACCGGCCTCGGCCTTGAGGTCCCAGCGCGGGACGCTGAAGGTGGCGTGAAGTTTGGTTGTGGATACCTTCTGGAAACTGTTTTCCCACATATAGTGGTTGGAGTAGAAGTGCTGCTGGTAGAAGTCAGGGGCCTTCAGGGAAGTCTCCACGGAAGCCTCCAGGGACATAGGACTGGAAGGATGCCGCCTGAAGGGGAACACGTTCAGTTTGATGCGGCCGCCAAGGCTGAAGTCGTTGGCCTCTACCCCCGTTAGATGATACCTTCCGGTGGCGTCCCATTCAAGGTACTTGCTCAGCCTGCCCTCAGTCCCAGCATATACGTAGATAGTGTTCCACACAGTGTTGACGGGCTTTATGAGGGAGTATCCGGGCTGCCTTAGGTAGAAAGTCTGGAGACGGTCCCCTATGCCGCCTTCTATCTTGGATACTATGGCATCCTCCTTCCACGGCTGGAGACGGAATATGATGCGGTTGTCAAGACGCATCGTGCGAAGGGAGTCCGTGCTCTTGGTGGGATTTATGTAGAAGGTTTCGTCGTAGAATTCCGCCAGGGACTGGGAGGTGTTGTCCACGTACTTCTTGCTGTATGTGGTCCACTCTGTTCCGGTGCCGATGAAAGCGGTTGTGGTGTTGGTGTTGAGGGTATCCGAAGGCACGCAGGCGGTGTCCTTGCGGTGCCTGAGTTTCTCTATGAACTCAAAGGGGATGCGGTAGTTCTGGTCAAAGAACACCGTGGTTTTCCTGTATCGGTTTGTGGCCGACGGCAGGTTCACTTCCACTTCCCTTACCTGCACCGTGGTATCCCTGATCCAGAAATTGTCAATTACGCCGCCGCTTTCCTGGCGGGTTATGCTGTTGGAGATGAATCCGGCGTGGGCCAGCCACTTCTTGCCAAGCCAGTTGGCGGTGACAAAGTAGGTGCGGTTGTCGGTTTCCTCGTTCTTGAGGTTACCTGCGCCGCCGTAACGCTTCATCTCCAGGGACAGGTTCAGTTGCGGGAGGATGTTCTGTGTTGTGAATATGCGGAAGGCGTCGTTGGCCTCCGTGCCGCTGGAGAAGAGGGATCCGTAGTATTCCCACTCCGTGTAAGGGGTCTTGGTGTTGAAGAAGGGGATGTTGTCGGCCGTGTAAGTCCAGGTTTCCATCGGCTCATAGTAACTGGTGGTGAGTTCCCGGCCCCTTCTGAAGAAGTTGAAGGTCTGGACGGCGGAGCCCGTGAAACCAAGCCAGGTGGCGCCTACGTCCTCCCTCATATGGGGGTAGTCGTAGAAACGGTAGTTGGCGGTGGTGTCCCACTCCTTGTACTCTATGCCGTTGTAGTTACGGTCACGCCTCCAGGATATGAGGCGCTTGAAAAAAAGGCTGTCCGGGAGGAAGGCCGTCTCAAGTACCCTGGGAGTGCTCTGGCGGATGCTGTCCTTGACGCGCTTGATGCTGTCCTTGTGCTTTAGGATGGAATCCTGCCTGTGAAGGAGGATGGGGAGTTTCTGCTCGTAGTCATAGCGCTTGCGCTCCGCCTTGGTAAGGCCGGCGTACCACCTTTCGAACTTCTCCTTGGCGGTACGGGTGGAATCGTCAAGATAGAGGGAATCGATGCGGGGCCAGAGGAGGGAGTCTCCTTCGGCCTTCAGGGAATCCACAACAAGCCTGTGTGTGAAGGAGTCCTTTACGGCAACGTACCACTCATAGAGGAAGGGGTCAGTAAGTTTCAGGCTGTCCGGGACTTTCATAGTGTCACGGGCATAGACCTTTGGCATAGTGTCCTCCTGGGGGATGCCGAATAGGTCGAAATCCTCTTCATCGGCCAGACTGTCAAGGGGGCTCCTTGCCGATGAATCCATCTGCAGGAGGACATTGTAGAGGGAGTCCATCCTGGCGGTATCGGCCTTGGCTTTCAGGCTGTCAATAAGGGCCTGGATAGAGTCACGCTTATGCTGAAGGACGGCAGCGGCGCTGTCTGCGGTGGCAGTTGCGGCGCTGTCTGCGGTGGCAATCACGCTGTCTGCGGCCGCCACAAGGCTATCTGGCGCTTTCTTAGCCTCTACGGCCTTGGCGGCTGATGAATCGGCCTTCACCGTATCCTTCACGGCCACGGGGAACCACCTGTGCAGGCGGGCGGCGCGGTTCACCTCCACGCCCACCGTCTGGGCCGCAACCAGACCGGCCACGGCTATTGGCAGCAGTATGTTCCCTATCTTAGACATAGCCTACAAATATAACGTATTTTCACAACTTTCCCAACCCCTTCGCCCCCTCCCCTCTCTTGTAATGCCGATGCGGTGGGGCCTAATATGCTGGTTTACAGTCGTTTACAGAGTTCTTTGGGATTACCGGTAATCCCAAATGATCGTGCAACACGTTGTAGCTCAATCACTTAACCTCCACCGGCTTCCTTGTCCGTTTTTTTTCGTACCTTTGTACCTGTTATGAGTTCAGACATTCTAAGAAGATACAGCATATCCACGCTGGGCCTCGTCCTAGTGGCCCTTGGTGTGGGTATTTCCATAAAGAGCAACCTGGGGATCGCCCCTCCTTCCTGCCCTCCTACCATCCTTTCATTGAAGTGGGGAGCCATTTCCATCGGCACATTCACCTGGATGATGCACATTGTGTTCATCCTTACGCAGTGGGCCCTGCTTGGGAAGAAGTTCCAACTGCGCTACCTGATGCAGATCCCTGCGGCCTTTGTGTTTGGCTATATGTGCGACGCCTCTATCTGGCTTTTCAATGCCATAGATGCTCCCTCCACAAACTACGTGGTCCAGATCCTTCTGAGCCTTGGAGCGGTAGTGATCACTGCTATCGGCATCAAACTGGAGGTTGTTGGAGACGGCTGGATCCTTGCCGGTGACAAACTTGTGGCGGTGCTGTCGGAAGTTACAAAGAGCCCTTTCAGCAGGGTGAAAGTGATCTTTGACATAGTGATGGTTGCCTTTACGGCCGCGTTCTCATTCATTGTGTTCGGGCTCCTGGACGGCAACGGCCACACAGTTGTCATCCGTGAGGGCACCCTCATCCTTGCCATACTCACAGGCATCTGCATGAGGTTTACGGACCCTCTCATAGACCGCATCTTCACTAAAAAATGAGCCGCACACGGCAACTTGTGAATGACTGGATGCTGCCCGGAGCAATTGTTCTGGGCATAAGCCTGTATCTTGCCTATTACTTCTCGCCGGGGCTTCACAGCCACGAGCGCCTTCTCCATCTTCTTGTCTCCGAGGGCCAGCGCGTTGTGATAGCCACGCTTCTGTTCTTCCAGTTTGTGAAGATTTCCCCCCACGACCTCCGTTTCACCCGCTGGCACTTCCTTGCCCTGGCGTTCCAGGTGGGGCTGTTCCTTGGGTTATCGGCCATAATTTCTTTTATGCCCGTCGGAGACCCGCGTATGCTCCTTGAGTGCGCAATGCTGTGCCTCATATGCCCTACTGCATCGGCCGCAGGCGTGATTACGGAAAAACTTGGCGGGAACCTTGCCGGAACCGTCACTTACCTTGTGCTCATAAACCTTGCAGGCACCTTCCTCATTCCGCTGGTTATTCCCCTTGTCAATCCATCGGCCACAATGGGCTTCTGGGCATACGTGGGGCACATTGCGCTGAAGGTTTTCCCCGTGCTGGTGCTGCCCGGCCTTCTGGCATGGACCATCCGATACACCACTCACCGGCTCCAGAGGGGCCTGATGAGATGGAGTTCCAATTCATTCTACATATGGGGCGTGGGGCTCACCCTGGCAATGATCCTTGCCACCCGCGCGCTCATGGAAAGCGGCCTTGGAGCAGCAGCCGTTGCCGGAATAGTGCTGGTTTCAGTGTTCTGCTGCTTCCTGCAGTTCTTTATCGGCCGCCGTCTTGGGGCCGATAAAATCACCCCCGGCCAGGCCCTTGGCCAGAAGAACACCGGCTTTCTTATCTGGCTGGGTTACAACTATATGACTCCCGTCACATCCGTTGCCGGCGGCCTCTACGCCATCTGGCAGAACCTCTTCAACAGTTGGGAACTCTACCGTAAGCAGCATCCGGGCCGATAATTCCAGCCCACCCCGGCTTCCCCCGGAACACCCCCGGAACCGTCCCCGGAACCTCACCAGGACCCCACCCCGGTTCCCACCGGACCTCACCAGGACCTCACCAGGCTCCCACCGGACCTCCCCGGGGCCTCCCCGGGGCAACGAAACGCACAAAAATCGCCGTTTTCGTGTTAATCATTGACCATTTGGGCAACGAAACGCACAAAAAACGCCCAAAACGTGTGATTCATTGCCCCGGCCCGTAATGCGGATGCGGTGGACGCTAAGTAGCTGGGCCACAGCGAGTTGCGCGATCGTTTGGGATTACCGGTAATCCCAAAGAACTCTGTAAATGGTTGTAAAACAACACATTAAGCTCCACCGCATCGGCATTACGGGCTGGGTGGAACAAAAGAACGGTCAGATGCGGGCTTCACGAAAGACCTCAACGATGGAGGGGTAGGTGTTTTTGAGGAACGGAGGAAGGGAGGATTTTGCCACCCAGGCGGCCTTGGTGATGTCCTCTTCGCGCTGGGGGGTGAGGTTTGTGGGATCCGTGTACAGCATATCGTACCACCATGTGTGCTTGAGGTGCCACAGGCCGTCACGCAGATACACGTGGTCCGTGATGCAGATAAGGCGCCGAAGTTCCAACTGGTCCACTCCGGTTTCTTCCTGGACCTCACGGACGGCGCAGATTTCAATATCCTCGCCGGGCTCCTGATGCCCCTTGGGGAGGTCCCAGAGGCCGTTACGGGATATGAGGAGAAAGTCTCCGCGACGGTTACTCACAAGCCCTCCGGCGGCATTCACTTCCTTGAACTCCGCGCACAGGCGCCGATACGTCTTTTCCTCGTCATCGGCCGGAATATATATGCGGGAAAGCGTGTCCTGGACCTCGAACATCCTCACAAGATGGTGGATATCCAGTTTCTCCCCAACGTGGAACTCCACGGAATTAGGATCCGCCAAAGCCTCCTCCTGAGGGGAGCAGATTATAATTGTGCGCTTTCCAAAGTAGATTTTATGCATATTTTGCTATCTTTGCGGAGTTACAAAGATACAAACTTATGACAACAATAGAAAGCAAACACGGCATAGTTTCCCGCCAGCCCCATGAACTCTACATGTCTTTCACGGACCTCCAGAACTTCAAGGCCATGCTCCCTGAAGACAAGAAGGACATGATAGAAGCCACCTTTGACACCCTCCAGGCAACGGTCCAGGGCTTCAATATTGGCGTGAAAGTGCATGAGAGGGTTCCCTACTCCCGCATTGAACTTGTGGACTACGGCGCGCCCTTCGCCTTCCACATAGTCCTTCATTTTGATCCAGCCGCGGAAGACCCCTACAAGACGGATTTCCACGTAATGGTTGAGGCCGATCTCAACCTTATGATGAAAATGATGCTCTCCGGCAAGGTGAAGGAAGCCCTTGACAAGGTTGTGGACGGCCTTGTGGATGCCTCAAACGGCAAAATGCCGGAAGGCTTCGATCCAAAACAGTGGATGAAGTGACAGAGGAATTCAGGAAATTACTGGCCGATTCTGTAGGCGAAGAGAAGGCGGAGATTGCGCTGAAGGCGCTCTCCGGGGAGCCTTCCGTATCCATTCGCCTTAACCCAGCCAAACTCACTGAATGCCCGTTCCCGGACGCTAAAAACGTGCCCTGGAGCCCCTACGGCTACATCCTGAAGGAACGCCCGTCATTCACCCTGGACCCTCTTTTCCACGCCGGATGCTATTATGTGCAGGACACCAGCGCAATGTTCCCCGGTCACGTGGCAAGGCGTTTCATGGACCGTCCCGGAATGAGCGTCCTTGACCTTTGCGCCGCTCCAGGCGGCAAATCCACAGACCTTGCCGCATCCCTCCGTGAACGCTTCGGGGATAACTTCACCCTCCTTGCAAATGAAGTTGTACGGGCCCGGTACAACACCCTGAGATCCAACCTTGAAACCTGGGGAGACAGCCGTACAGGCGCCCTATCACGCGACCCATCGGCCTTTGGAAGCGCACCTCTTTTTGATATGATAGTGGCCGATGTCCCCTGCTCCGGCGAAGGCATGTTCCGCAAAGACGCCAAGGCCGTGGAAGACTGGTCCCTCAAAACCGTTGAGTTCTGCGCCGCCCGAAGCCGCCGCATCCTTTCAGATATCTGGCCCGCTCTTGTCCCCGGCGGCATCCTCATCTATTCCACCTGCACTTTCAACCACTTTGAAAACGACGACACAGTGGAGTGGATAGCCTCAGAATTAGGGGCCGATATCATCCCTCCGGAGGACTTCCCTCCCGCCATCCTCACACGCTGCGGCCAGGTTCTCCTTCCAGGCTTCGTTCCCGGAGAAGGCCAGTATGTGGCTGCGCTGAGAAAGCGCGGGGAAAATGACGGCATACGCCGCGGAGACCCGCTGAAGATATTCAGGGCAGAGATGCCCGATCAGGCCGGGCATGACGCCCCCCACGTGAACGTTGACCGAAAGACTGCCCTTCAGTACCTCCACGGTGATGCGCTGAGGCTCCAGGACGCCCCTATCGGCCTTATTACAATATGCTATGAGGGCCATCCCCTTGGGGCGGCAAAAAACCTTGAGACAAGGTGTAACAACCTCTATCCCAAGGCTAAAAGGATAAGGATGGACGTCTAACGCATCTCTGTGTAGGGGATCTTATCCATGTCTCCGTAGTCAAGATTCTCTCCGGCCATTCCCCATATGAACATATAGTTGGAAGTTCCTGCCGCGGCGTGGATGCTCCACTCCGGGCTCATCACGGCCTGCTCGTTGGAAAGCCACAGGAGCCTCTCCTGCTGGGGTTCGCCCATAAGGTGGCATATCATATTGCCCTCAGATACGTTGAAATAGAAGTAGGCCTCTATGCGGCGGGCGTGGGTGTGGGCCGGCATGGTGTTCCATACAGAACCGGGCTTAAGCTCCGTAAGGCCCATCTGAAGCTGGCAGGGGCCTTCTTCAAGGACATTGTTCACGATGAGCTGATTAATCACCCTGTCGTTGGAATCCTCCATCTTGCCGGCTGCAAAGGAATTGGCCTTGAGGGAGCCTTTGCGGCCGTCAATTGTGATAAGCTGGGTCTTGTAAGCCTTATGAGCCGTTGCTGAATTCAGGTAGAATTTTGCGGGCTTTGAGGCGTCTTTGCTCCGGAAAGTGACTTCCTTGTTGCCGCGGCCCACGTACAGGGCCTCCTTGAACTTCAGGACATACTCCTTGCCGTCCACGGTCACAATGCCGTCTCCGCCTATGTTAATCACGCCAA
The DNA here is from genome assembly GCA_017451395.1 of Bacteroidales bacterium. Taxonomy (GTDB): domain Bacteria; phylum Bacteroidota; class Bacteroidia; order Bacteroidales; family UBA932; genus Cryptobacteroides. The sequence goes on along the minus strand of JAFSPR010000083.1, from coordinate 12,555 downwards.
GTTCCCTGCTGTAAAGGAAGTAGGGGGCCTTCAGGGGGTCTATGGTCTCAAGTTTCAGTTCCTTGGTGGCGGGGAATGCGCCTCCAAAGATGAAGCGGTCGTACATAGAGTAGGTGAGGCGGATTTCATCGGCCGCCATTACCTCAGGCATTACAAACCTGGAACGAAGGGTTTCCGTGTCATAGCCCTTTACATCGGCCGGATGGCAGGCCGTCTGGATTGTGTAAGAAGTCTGTGCGCTCATTGCAATTGTGCTAAGCAGCAGTGCTGCCGTCAGGATTTTTTTCATATGATGCTTTAATTATTCTACGCCTGTTGAAGATGGCCATAACGGTGGTACCGGCCACAAGGATGCCTGCGCCAACCCACTTGAGGTCATGCACAAGATGGAAGATTACCCAGGAGAAAATGCTGGAGGCAAAATCCAGCGCGCCGCCCTGGAAGCCCTCCGGAATAGCCACTGCGGCATCTCCGGTGCGGGCATACACGTCCTGCGCGGCCTGCGTGAAGTAAGGCGCAAGGTCTGTCACAAAATACAGGCCCACGGTAAGTGCCACAAGGCCGATGATAAACGTCTTCACAACATTGCCCTTTGTCACGGGGAGCACCGCCGGGAACACGTAGAACATTCCGGCCAGCGATGCCAGCGGCAGGAACTGGTTGCCTGGAAGGATGACCGCCAGAAGCAGCGTCACGGGGATAAGGAGAAGGGACACCACAAGGGTTGTGGGATGGCCTATCACCAGCGCCGGGCTCATGCCGATATTGATTCCTGCAGAGTTCTTGAACTTGCGGGAAACAAGGTCCTTGGTAGCCTCCGCGATGGGTTTCAGGCCCTCGATGAAGAGGCTTGTGATTCGGGGAATGAGTTCCATAACGGCGCCCATCTTGATGCCAAGGCCAAGGATGGCGGGGATGTGGGAGACAATCTCACTCCAGGAAGGATAACTGAGGCAGCCTATGATAAGGCCCACTATTACGCCAAGGAAAAGCGGCTCTCCAAGAAGGCCGAATTTCTTTTTCATCCCTTCCGCGTCAATGTCCAGTTTGCTGAATCCGGGGATCCTGTCCATACACCAGTTAAGACCTTCGGCAAATGGGACGAATCCCTGGCAGAACGGCTGAGGAATGGATATTCCATCAAGGTCCTTATAATAACTCTGGAATTTCTTTGTGGTAAGATCGGCCATCACAAGCGTGATGATAAAGCACACTATTGCCGCAAAGAAGCCCCACCAGATGTTGTCGCAGGCAAAGTACACCACCGCGCCGATGAAAGCGTAATGCCAGTAGTTCCAAAGGTCTATGTTGATGGTGTTTGTGGCTTTGCAAAGCAGCAGTACCACGTTTATGGCAAGGCACACCGGGATTATGAAAGCGCCCACCGTGGTGTTGTACGCCACGGAAGCCGCCGCCGGCCATCCCATGTCAAAGATGCCAAGCTGCAGGCCGTAAATCTCCGTAACCTGCTTCAGGGGGCCTCCAAGGCTGGATGTAAGAAGGGCCGTGACCACACTGAGACCTACGAAGCCCACGCCCACAAGAAGGCCGCTCTTAAGAGCCTTTCCGGGCTTTATGCCGATGCACACCCCCAGGATAAAGAAGAGGATGGGCATCATCACCGCCGCCCCAAGGCCGATAATATAACTGAATACTTGTTCCATATCTAATCCTTTATCATAAGGGTATATATTCCGGAATCGTCGCTTCGCGACCCCTCCCACTTCGTGGGCCCCTCCCTCTTATCCGGCCGAGGGTGGCCAGAGATTCCGGAATATATACCCCTATGATTTGTTATTTGGGCTGTTTACCGATGTATGCCAGGATACCGCCGTCCACGTCGAGGATGTGGCCGTTGACGGCGTCCGAGGCCTTTGAAGCCAGGAAAACGGCGGGACCGGCAAGTTCGTCGGGGTCCAGCCATCGGCCTGCGGGAGTCTTGGCGCAGATGAAGGAGTCGAAGGGATGGCGAGAACCGTCGGCCTGCCTTTCACGGAGCGGCGCGGTCTGGGGCGTTGCAATGTAGCCGGGGCCTATTGCGTTGCACTGGATGTTGTACTCTCCATATTCCGAGCAGATGTTGCGGGTGAGCATCTTGAGGCCGCCCTTTGCCGCTGCATAGGCCGATACAGTCTCACGGCCGAGTTCTGACATCATGGAGCAGATGTTTATGATCTTGCCCTCGCGGCGTTCCATCATCTCCGGGACCACGGCTGCGGCGCAGATGTACGGGCCCACAAGGTCTACGTCAATCACCCTCTGGAAATCGGCCCTTGACATCTCATGCATAGGGATGCGCTTTATGATGCCGGCGTTGTTCACAAGGATGTCTATCTGGCCGATTTCCTTATGGATGCGCTCCACAAGGGCCTTCACGGCGACTTCGTCCGTCACGTCGCACACATAGCCGTGCACGTTGGTGATGCCGGCTTCCCTGTAAGCCTGAAGGCCTTTTTCCATGGAAGCCTCATTGGAAGTGTTGAAGATGATGTTCTTCACGCCTGCCTCAACAAATGCCTTGGCAATGGCAAAGCCAATTCCGTAAGCGGCACCTGTCACCCAGGCGTTCTTGCCTTCAAGAGAAAAGATGTTAGTCATATGATGCTATAATTGAAATATCTGTTATGTCTACGCACCCCGCATCGTTCTTTGGAGCAAAGCGGTTGCAGAAAAAGCCCCATTTGGCGCCAATCCATAGTTCAGGCCGGGCGATGAACTCTCCCGGGACGGCGGTCCAATTATTTCCGTCCGGGCTGTATGAGAAGTGGCATACGGCGTCCGGGACATTGCCTTCCACGGGCCTTGGAGCCACCTCAAGTTTCACATAAAGGGTAGCCTCCTGCCTGTCAGGATAATCCACCAGAGGCACGTTCTTCGATTCAAATTGGTGCGGCTGGGGGCGGGAAGAATATTGCAGCGTGCAAAGGGTGAGGGCATCTTCCCCTGCACCCTTTGACGCTCCAATTGAAGTTACATAGTCAAGTACGGGTCCTTCCGGGGTATCCGTCATACGGAGCCCGGCATAGTCGTTCCCCATTACCACAAAGCCCGCGGTTTCTCCGCGCTGCTTAAGCTGCGGGTTGGGGCAGAAAATCATCTTGGCCTTCACTGTAAAGGATTCGGCGGGGAACTTTTGTGAAAGCAGGTTGGGGCAGTCCCAGAGGCTCCTGTAGGGCCATTTCTGCTCTACGCTGTAGAGTCTTACGCCGCCCTCCGGAAGCGCCATATGCCAGTAAGGGCCGGGGATTGAGGGGTATTGCCAGGCCCAGTCTATACCATAAGGAGATTTCTCGACTCCGGCTTCGCCTCCGCTCGAAATGACAGATCCCCCAGCCACCGGCTGCCCTACGCCGTCACCGTTAGGGTCTTCGCCTATGAGCGGCCATCCATCGGCCTGCCAGGAAAGCGGCTGGAGGTGGACAATCCGGCCGTAGGCGCCCTTGTCCTGGAAATGCAGGAACCAGTCCTTGCCGTCCGGAGCGTCAACCCATGCGCCCTGGTGAGGGCCGTTGATGGTCCCGGGAGCCCAGGCCATCACAATCTTCTCCTCATACGGGCCGAAGGGGTCCTTTGCCCTCAGGACGGTCTGCCAGCCTGTTGCAACCCCGCCCGCCGGAGAGAAGATGTAGTAGTACTCTCCCCTTCTGTAGAACTTTGTTCCCTCAATGGTAGGCTGGGTCTTGTGGCCGTCGTAGACAATCCTTGAAGGGCCCGTGAGTGAAGTGCCATCGGCCGCCATAGGGGCCACAAAAAGCACGCTCTTAAGCCCGGCACGTGAGCCTGCAAGGCCGTGGGAAAGGTATGCCTTCCCGTCCTTGTCCCAAAGCGGGCAGGGGTCTATGAATCCCTTCTGGCGCACTACCCAGATAGGTTTTTCCCAGGGGCCTTCCGGCTTTTGGGCCTTAACCATAAAGATACCTCTGTCCGGGTCTCCCACATAGATGTAGAACCAACCGTCATAGTAACGGATTGCAGGCGCCCATACGCCGTTTCCGTGCTGGACAGTTGTACGGAAATCGGCATCAGTTCCGTCGCAGGGATAGTCCAGGAGGGCGGCGCCTATCTGTTCCCAGTGAACCAGATCCCTGGAGTGCAATATGGGCAGCCCCGGGAAGCAGTTGAATGACGACGCCGTCATATAGTAATCCTTCCCCACCCTGCACACATCCGGATCACTATAATCCAGATGCAGGATGGGGTTGGTGTACTCAATCCGGGCCTTGGGGCTGCAAGATACCGCACATGCCAGAAGGATTACAAGGAGGCGTCGAATACAAATCATTACAAATCAATCATTTATCACAAAACCCTTATGCAATTATACATAGGGGAAATTGCATAAAACACAGTATATCAGCAACTTCCATTCTACGGCAATACCGCTTCCTTTGAAGCGTAGGCCTCTGCTTCAGCAGCAGTGAGGATTTTGCCATATGAATTGCGGGAAGACGTGGAAACGCCCGTGGTGCCGTATTCCTTCCAGCCTTCGGTTGCCGTAGGAGTGGCGGGAGTTGGCGTTTTTCCGGTGTGCCAGCCTGCGGGGGCTATGGCAGCAGTCATTGAGCAGTTCACATAAGTGACGTTGTCCAATACGGATGTGTCTCCGCCGGAACGGGCAAGCCAGACGGAACCGTTGGACACGCCGTCTTCTGCAGTGAGAGAGCAGTTCAGGAACACAAATCCCTTTGAGCCTGCAGGGCAGCGGGCCTGGACAATGTACCCTCCGGCGCGGGAGCGGATCTCGCAGTCTTCAAACAGGCAGGCCTTGGGATAGCCCCAGATAAAGTCCACATGCCCCGCTATGAGGGAATTGTGCACCCACACCTCTCCTTTGCACAGGAAAGTATCCTGCCAGGAGATGAGGTTGCAACTTTCTATGGTGAGTTTCTTGTTGTCGCCGTTGAAATAGATGGTCTCAGCCTGGCCTTTGTGGTCATCGGCCCAGAAAGTGTTCTCTATGGTGAGGTTCTCTATGACAAGGTTGTCGCAACTTTCCGCCAGGAAGAGGCAGCGGCCGCCAAGCACGCCCACGGTGGAACCAAGGAAAGGCTTACTGGATGCCGCAGAGCCGGAGCCCGTTGCATAACTCTCGTTGTTGGGATATGCTATGACTGTCTTTCCGCGGGACGCTCCCTTTATGGTGAGGTTATTCTTGTCACGGAGATAGAGGAGTTCACGGTATGTGCCGTCTGCCACCTCAATGGTGACTGCATCGTTCTTTCCAAGGGTTGTGGCATAACTCAGGGCTCCCTGCACGGTGCAGAAATCGGCGCTGCCGTCAGCCGCAACCTTGAGGGTAGTGCCGGAGGGTTTTGCCTTGGTGGTGAAATCGGCCCTCTCAACGGCCTTACCGGCAACGGAAGCGTCTACGGTGAAGTAGTAACTGCCGCCGAAGTCAAGTGCCTCGTTGTGAAGTTTTATCACAAGGGATCCGCCTTCAAGACGTACGGGAGTGTAGTGCACCGGACGGTAACGCGTACTGTGAAGAAGATCCATAAAGGTGTGGAGCACGGTGCCGTTGTCAATTGTCTCCTTAGGGACCATAGTGCCGTCTGAAAGGATATCCACCTTGGAGATATCGGCCATATCAATCTTGTCCACAAGGGTGCCGTCCGCCTTGAAAACCTGGATGAGACCGGAGGTGCCAAGGGCAGCGCCTGAGCCAACCTCAACGGTAAGAGGCGCATCCACGCAAAGGGCCGATGACGGGGTATCAGGTCCTTCCGGTCCCGGGGGCTCCGGTGTCTTTCCGGTGGTAGATGCCTCCACGGGGGCACAGAAGCCGGATTTTCCGGCGGCGTTCACGGCCTGGACGGAGAAACTGTACGAAGTTCCGGCGGTAAGGCCCTCAACGGTAACGTTCCTTTTGGCCGATGTCCCTTCCTTCAGGAAAGAGCCCTCTCCCGTGAGTTCCCACTCATAGGAAGTTGCGCCCTCCACGGCTCCCCACTGGAAAGTGAGGCTGATATCCGTAGCACTGTGGAACTTCAGGTTCTGAGGCACGGCAGGGATATCAGACGAAGGCACATCCGCCGCCGGTTTTCCACAGGCCACCGCCAGTAGCAGACATAACGCCGTTTTAACTAACACTCTCATAGTCAATCATTTGTGATTTTTACTCCCAGTAAATCGGCCGGGAGTAAAAATCATATCAAATTAATAATCAATTAGTTAACAAAGACGCCTACACTTCCACAGGCTTGTACTTGGGCACCAGGGCCTTCATAATAATCCAGCCGGTGAGGTAAGCAAGGCCGCAGAAGCAGAACATAATGAAGTAGCCGGCGGGCTTGCCTTCGAATCCCATGAAATGGAATGCGGCGCCCTGGCCCTCTGCATATGTGAAGAGGTTACCTGCAACCTTCTGGATGATCATTGAGCCAATGCCGCCGGCCATAGCGCCGATACCGGTGATGGAAGCGATGGTGCTCTTGGGGAACATGTCACCCACAGTGGAGAAGATGTTGGCGCTCCAGGCCTGATGACCTGCGCCTGCTATGCCGATGAGGATGGCCGGCCACCAGGGGCTGTAAGCGCCCAGCGGCTGGGCGGCCAGTGCCACCAGCGGGAAGAAGGCGAAGATGAGCATGGCCAGCATTCGGCCGTTGTAGGGATGCATTCCCTTCTGCTCCACGAACAGTTTGGGAAGGTAGCCGCCAAAGAGGGAAACTACCGTCACAATTGCGTACAGGGTGAAGATGAGGCCCTGTCCCAGAGGAGATGAAGCGGGGGCGTTGAACTGGTCCTGGAAGTATGCAGGAGCCCAGAACAGGAAGAACCACCACACGCCGTCCGTGAGGAATTTACCCACAATGAAGCTCCAGGTCTGCTTGAAGCCGAAGCACTTCACAAACGGGATTGATTTCTCTTCCTCTGCGGGAGCCTTCACGGCAGCGGTCTCTGCGTCATCCTGGTGGATGTACTCAAGTTCCGCCTCATTCACGTGCTTGCTCTTTTCAGGCTTGTCATACATGAACTGCCACAGGAACATCCACAGGAAGCCCAGGCCGCCGATGATGATGAAAGCCCACTCCCAGCCAAGGTTCTTGGCAAGCGGGGGTATCAGGAGAGGAGCCGCAAGGGCGCCCACTGATGCACCTGCATTGAAGATGGAGGTAGCAAAAGCGCGGTCCTTCTTGGGGAAGTATTCGGCTGTGGTCTTGATGGCGGCCGGGAAGTTTCCGGACTCACCAAGGGCCAGGATGCCGCGGCAAAGAAGGAACAGGTACACGCTCACCGTGGAGATGGTGAGGGCGATGTTGGATCCTGCCTCAACGGCCCTGAGGGCCTGGACAGAATCCACGCCGTCCACAAACCACGTGGTAGCAACGCCGCAGCCTGCGTGCATCACGGCACCAAGGCTCCAGACGCCGATGGCGATGAGGTAGCCCTTCTTTGTTCCCATCCAGTCCACGAACTTACCGGCAAAGAGGCAGGCGATTGCGTAGAAGATGGAGAACAGGGACGTGATTGTGCCGTAGTCGGCATCGGTCCAGTGGAACTCCGGAGCGATGAACTCCTTGTATGTGAGTGAAAGCACCTGGCGGTCCAGGTAGTTCACCGTGGTGGCGATGAAAAGCAGGGAGCAAATCCACCACCGCCAGTTTGTCATAAGTTTTTTCTGCGTTGACATAGGCTACAGGATGGATTTTACTGCGGCGCGCATACCTTCGGCCTGGATGAGGGCAAGGTCTGCGGCAAGAAGGTCCGTAAGGCCGGGGATGGCGTTGAGGTCTTCGCCCCAGATGAAATCATCGGCAAGGACGCCCTGCGCAACCTTACGGACATCGCCTGTTGCCCAGAGGTCTTTGAGGAGGCCCACAATCTTTTCGTCGTCCTGGGGAACAATCTCGTCTTCTCCTCTCTTTCCGCCCTTGTAGTAGGTGCAGATGCCGGCGAGGCCAAGCACCAGGCCCTTCGGGAGTTCGCCCTTACGCTCAAGATAGGTCTTGAGGCCGGGGAGGTCGCGGGTCTTGAACTTGGGGAAGGAGTTGAGCATGATGGAAGTCACGAAGTGCTTCACGAACGGGTTACGGAAGCGCTCCACAACGTCACCTGCAAACTGGAGGAGTTCGCTCTCCGGGAGGTTGAGGGTGGGAAGAAGTTCCTCGTACATCACCTTGTGTACAAACTGGCCGATCTCAGGATCCTCGCAGCACTCCTTCACGGTGTTGAGGCCGGAAAGGTAGCCGACGGGGGAAAGCACGGTGTGGGGACCGTTCAGGAGGGTAACCTTTCTCTCATGGTAAGGAGCCTCTGAAGGAACGAAGAGAACGTGGAGGCCCGCCTTGTCGGCCGGGAATTCCTCTGCTACTTCCTTAGGTGCCTCGATTACCCAGAGGTGGAAGATTTCCGCCTTGTCAAGGAGGTGGTCGTCGTAACCGGCGCGCTCGCAGAGTTCTGCGGCGGTGTCACGGGGATAACCGGGAACAATGCGGTCTACAAGGGTGGAGTACACACCGCAGGAGTTCTCGAACCAGGCGCTGAATGCCTCACCAAGGTTCCACAACTTGATGTACTCACGGATGCATTCCTTGAGGTGCTTGCCGTTTTCAAAGATAAGTTCGCAGGGAAAGATGATAAGGCCCTTGTCCGCGGCGCCCTTGAAATACTGGAAGCGGTGATACAGGAGCTGCGTGAGTTTGCCGGGATAGGAACTTGCGGGCTTGTCATCCAGTTTGCAGGCGGGATCGAAGGCGATACCTGCCTCTGTGGTGTTGGAGATCACGAAGCGGATTTCCGGCTGTTCGGCAAGTTTGAGGTATGCCTCAAAGTCCTCATAGGGGTTGAGGCCGCGGGAAATTACGTCAATAAGGTCCAGGCTGTTGACGGGCTCACCGTTCTGAAGGCCCTGGAGGTTGAGGTGATAGAGGCCGTCCTGCTCGTTGAGCCAGCCAACCATACCTTTCTCGATGGGCTGGACAACCACCACGGAGCCATTGAAGTCCGTCTTCTGATTGGTCTTCCAGATAATCCACTCGATGAATGCGCGGAGGAAGTTACCCTCGCCAAACTGGATCACTTTTTCTGTGTACTGCTTTGCCTGAGGCGCAGATTTGCGGTTTAGTCTTTCCATTGTAGTATTATGTTATTAGAATTATTCGGTTTCTCTTACAACTACCAGCAGGAGCGCCTGCTCGCTGGACACCTGTTTGATGGTATATTCGGTTCCTTTCTCCAGGGCAATGACTCCGCTGTCTCCTATGGTGTCATAGCCGGAGGCAAACTCCTGGGCCTCGCCGCCGGTAGGGACAAGCTGGAGTTTGGCCGATCCCGCCGTCTTCTGGATGGCGTAGAACCTGACGGTAGAGTTCAGCGTTGCCGATGTAGTGAATTTCACATAGCCGGAGGAATTCATCTTAATGCCCCTGTTGGAACTGTAACCTTCAAGTTCCCAGCTCTTTACGGCATAACTTGAAAGGTCGGTCTTAGCCGTAGCATCAAAATAGTTGCTTGGGGCTCCGTCCGTAAGGATGGTCTTTTCCGAACTTGTGTTGTAGTATACCACGTGAACGTGATTGCCGGTTTCAGGCTCCGAGGGAGTCACGGGATCGTCCTCATCTCCCTGGTCGGGATCGACGGGATCGTCGTCAGTGCCGTTGAAGTCGTTGATGCCGGCGTTATCCACCGGAACGGGAGCCTCCGCAAAGCCTGTCATCTTGCCGTATCCGGCGTTGGCCTTCACAAGGGCGGGAACGTCCTCAGCTGCCGTTACCGTATAGTCGTAGGACGGCTGGAAATCGGCATAGGTAAGAGGAGTGATGGTGCTGCCGTTGTACTTTGTATACTGCACGTTTGAAAGCGGATACGGGTCCTTTGCCTTTGCAGGGCGGTTCACGTAAACGTTCTGGGTGGGATAGAGGTAACCTGCCACGGAGCCCTGAAGGTTGGATTCGTTGCTTTCCTTGGCTGGATAGGTGCAGATGTCCGTAGGGAGCTGCACGCCGTCAAAGTAGTTGTATTCCACAAGGACCATTGCGCCGTAAGCGCTGCCTGCGCCGTAGGTGGTGCAGCCGTCGTAGAGGTTATTGTACACGTGGGCCTTTCCAAAACGGACGCGCGGATGGCGTGAGGAGGACTGTTCAAACCAGTTGTGGTGGAATGTGACGGAGATCTGGGTGTCGGAACTCTGGCTGTTGGAATGGCCCACCAGGCAACTCTTCTGGGTCTTTATGTAGCGGCACCAGGAAACGGTGACGTTCTTTGAGCCGTGGGTAACGTCGGTGGAGCCGTCCTCGTAATCCTTTGTCTGGTTGAGGGATGTGAAGGTGCAGTGGTCTACCCACACGCCGTCGCATTCCTGCATGGACACTGCATCGGCCCCGTTATTGGCTTTGGGCTGCTGGAAATTGATGTTGCGGATGATGATGTTGCTGGCGCGCACGCAGAAGATTCCAATCTGGTCCATCACAAAGTCATCCGTGCCGATAAAACTCAGGTTGGAGACGTCCTTGACATCAAACCAGGGATGGGCCGATGAAAAGTCTCGGCCTTCGTCGCTCTTGAAAGTGCCGCTGAGCCAGATGACGGTGGGGGTATGGGTGCCCTTTTTCTCGTCCTTAGTGCGCTGCAGGAGCCAGGTCTGGAGGGCCTTGCCGCTGTTGAAGTGCAGCACTGTGCCGCCTTCGCCGCCGGTTACGCCGCTACCGTACCCCACAAGGGCGGTGGGATCAACTGTCCCAACCGTAGGAGGCGTGGGGCAGTTTAGGTCGGCCGATTCTCCGGGGGTAGGCTCTTCGCCGGGGGTGGGAGCCTCAGCGTCAGGAGTAAAGGTAAGGATGACCGCCGGACTTACAACGGTCTCTGTCTGAGCCCATACCATCACCTGGCCGTCTGATGCGGGGGTGGGGACGGTAATGTTCACCTTGTTTTCGGCCGAATTCACGGACGCCTTGTATGCACCGCCGGCGAATGCCATTACGGTGGCGTTGTCGGAGCCTGTGACGGTGTAAGGGACGTCTATGGTCTCCCCTGCCTTGACTTCTGTGTAGGCTATCTTTTCGATGACCAGTTTGAAGGCTTTCACGAAGGGGATCTCGAAACTCTGGCCGCCAACAAGGGTGAAGGTCACTTTGTCGGCATCGGCCACTACGCTCTGAAAGATTGCGTCTCCTGCGGCCGATACTTTGCCCAGGTTTGTCTGCGCGCCGTTAACGGTCACTATGAGTTCTCCGCTTTCGTTGGTGGAGAAGACGGGGATCACGGCCACGGGGACTTTGTTTCCGCCGACAAGGAGGAATTCGCCGTCAACGGTCCAGTACTGGGTGCCGTCGGTATCGGCCTTTATGCCGATGACGGGCGAGGTGCCGTCGACGCCGTCTTTGCCGTCCTTACCGTTGGTGCCGTCGTAGATGGTCACGGTCTTTCCGCCCACGAAGGTAATGGTTTTGCCGCCGGTCACGTCCTGGATGCTCTCCACAAAGCCGCCGGCTTTCCACTGGTCTATGACTTCCTTGAAGCCCTGGACCTGGGTGTTCAGTTCATTGACCTGTTCGGCCAGTTTTGCAACCTGGCTGGACAGCGCATCCACCTTGGCCTTCAGGATGCTGTCGTCATACTCCTGGGTGCAGGACAGCAGCGCCACCGCCGCAGTGAGGAGTATGGGGATGATGTGTTTGATCTTCATATTGTTGGTTAAAAATACCTTTATCTGTCATTTCGACTGAGCGAACTTCGCCCTGCGGGTTCCGCTCGAAATGACAAAGAGGGATTACAGCGTTACGCCCTGCTTGAAGATGGCAAGTTCACGGTAGCCGTTCTTCTCGTTGTTCACGGGCTCGCCGCTGGCAACAGCAAGGACGTAGTCACGGAAACGGGCGGCAACGCTCTCCATCTTTTCATCCTGGGCAAGGACGCCGGCGTTGAAGTCAATCCAGTTAGGTTTTCCTTCAAACAGCGGGGTGTTGGTGGAAATCTTCATGGTGGGCACGTAACTTCCGAAAGGAGTGCCGCGGCCCGTTGTGAAGAGCACTATCTGGCAGCCGGCCGATGCAAGGGCCGTTGAAGCCACAAGGTCATTGCCGGGGGCCGATAGAAGGTTGAGGCCCTTCACCTGAAGGCGCTCACCGTACTTCAGGACGCCGCGTACAAGACTCTTTCCGCACTTCTGGGTGCAGCCAAGGGACTTCTCCTCAAGAGTTGAGATGCCGCCGGCCTTGTTGCCGGGAGAAGGATTCTCATAAACCGGCATACCCTGCTTCATGAAGTACTCCTTGAAGTCATTGATAAGGTGGACGGTCTTTTCAAACGTAGCCTCATCCTGGCAGCGGTTCATAAGGATGGTCTCTGCTCCGAACATCTCCGGAACCTCCGTGAGGACGGTTGTTCCGCCCTGCTCCACAATCCAGTCGCTGAATACACCAAGAAGCGGATTTGCCGTGATGCCGGAAAGGCCGTCAGAGCCGCCGCACTTGAGCCCAACGCGAAGCTCGCTCACTGGAACATCCTCCCTCACATCCTTGGATGCGACGGCATAGATTTCCCTTAACTGCTGAAGGCCGTACTCAACCTCGTCCTTCACCTTCTGGGTCACGAACATCCTCACGCGGGACTCAT
>JAFSPR010000082.1 GCA_017451395.1 Bacteroidales bacterium | reverse complement strand
CACGTGAACCGCACCGCCGCCTATGCCCTCCTTGCAAAGAGCAAGGTTTTCCAGGGCAAATGGGCCGATGCCCTTGCCGCGATAACGGCCCTTGAAGGCATCGGGGCAGGTTATGACCTGGATCCCGATTACGCCAACCTCTTCGCTCCTGGCGGAGAAGACAGCGTGGAGAGCATTTTCGCAATCCGTTATGGCAACAACAAGACCGCATCCCTTGGCAACAACCTCTGCGTGTGGTTCGCCCCCTTCGAGGAAGGAGGTTACAATTTCAACGCCCCCACTGAGTCCTATGTGGGCGTATTCGACGAACTGACCGTGGGCGGAGACACGGATCCCCGCCTTGACGCATCCATCGGCCGTGACGGAAAGCCCTGGTTCAACGGCACCACCTTCAAGAAGGAATGGGGCGGAGCCACCGGCTACCTGGTGAAGAAATACGACCAGGACGATGTAGAGGACCAGGCAAAGGCCCAGAGCACCGTTCCCCAGCAGCGTATCCGCTACGCCGAGGTCCTTCTCCTGAAGGCCGAGGCTATGAACGAGAGCGGCACCGCCGGAGCAGCCGCAGTGCTTGACAAGGTGCGTGGCCGCGCGGGTCTCGCTCCCACCACCGCCACCACCCAGGCCGCCCTCAGGGATGCAATCCGCAAGGAGCGCCGCCGCGAACTTGGCTTCGAGTTCCACCGCTTCTTTGACGTGATGCGTTACGGAAAGGAGTACGCCGTGGCCGCCCTTGGCGCAGCCGCCTGGCCGCAGGACCGCTACTATTTCCCCATCCCCCAGGGGGAGACCGATGCCAATTCCGCTTTGAAGAACTAAAATCAAACCATAAATATTAATCCATTAACCAAAACACAACAAAATGAAAAAGATTTTCGCATTTGTCGCTATCGCCATCAGCCTGGTGGCCGTGAGTTGCACCAAGCCCGCCGCAAATGGCAATGACAATGGCAAGCAGCAGGAAGAGGTCAAGGTAGACCTTACCGCCCTCAACGCCCTCCTTTCCGAGTGCAAGACCCTGGCCGATGCCGCTACCACCGACAGTTGGGCCCAGAAGGCCATCGACGACTTCAAGGCCGTCATCGCTACCGTTGAGAAGGCTATCCCCGCCGCTACCACCCAGGCTGCAGTTGACAACCTCCTTGCACAGCTCAAGACCGCAAAGGAAGCATTCCTTGCAGCAGAGATCGGCGCCATTCCCGCAGACGCCCTTGCCTGGGCCCTCTCTTTCGAGGAAGGCAGCGGCACTGAACTCAAGACCACCGGCAAGTATGAGTGGACTGTGAAACTCCTCCCCGGTGAGGAAGGCGCTCCCAAGTTCGTGGACGGTCACAAGGCCGGCAGCAAGGGCCTCCAGTTCGGTTACGGCGCTTACGGCGAGTTCCAGGATGCTGTTGCATCAGTCCTTGAGACTCCTACATTCTCCATTGCCTGCTGGGTGAACACCGCTATCTACGAGAACAACTACATCCTCTCCTGGAACAAGTGGGACACCTGGAAATTCCAGACACAGAGCACCAACAAGGCATTCCTCACCGTTCACTTCGGAGACACCTACATCGATCACGACGGCAACACCGAGATCCCTGAGAACGAGTGGCATCACGTAGTGGCCACCTGCGACCTCACCAACGGCGCTATGGTCTTCTATCTTGACGGCGAACTCACCATGAGGTGGGACAAGGAGAACGAAGGCAAACTTGACATCACCAACAAGACCTTCGTCCCCGCACCCGAAGGAACCAAACTCCTCCTTGGCCTCCAGGAGCCCGACTCCGAGACCGGCTACTACACCGGCAAACTTGACGACCTCGCTTTCTACACCGTTGCCCTTGACGGCGGCCAGGTAGCGAAACTGTTCAACGACCAGAAGTAAACACTTCCGTTACAAGCCGGCGGAGGCTGACCCTTCCGCCGGTTTCAAATTATTTTCATTATATTTGTTCCTGTTATGAAAAAGAACATTACCCTCATACTCAGTCTGTTTGCTGCTGTGGGAACGCTTCTGGCCTGCACTCCGGCGCCTGTCCAGGAGCAGGAACAGGAAGATGATCCTACGGAGAACACCGGAGAAGACGATCCTACGGGGGAAGACAACCCTGACCAGAAACCAGGAGAAGATGACCCCGACAAACCCTGGGAAATCCCCGGGGAGGAGACACTGTCGCCGTTTGTGTCTCCCGGTCCCCGTGAGCAGGTGAGCATCTCCCGCGTAGACCTTATGCCGGATATGCCTGCCACCTACAAGATGCTGGACTGGAGGCAGAAAGCGCTGGATTATGACGCATATGTCTTTGATTGGAACGCAACCGGAGAATACCGTCCCCTCATCTGGCTGGACCAGACCGGAAAAAACTCCCCGTATGACGGATTCGGCCTTTACACCACCCTTGGGGACATCCGCCAGGGGCCCCAGAGCCCGGGCGGCCACGAGGCAATCAACACTATGGCGGCCGTTTTGGGCGCCGGCCTTGTGGGTATAGACAAAACCTCCCAGGACGGCTACAACTACCCCCAGATGCTCCAGAACTATTTCGCCGGCCGCAATGAGTGGAACATTATGGTGAACGGCACCTCCGGATTCGCCCAGGACTGGTGGTACAACATCCTGCCCAACCTCCTGTACTGGGGTGTCTGCGACGTTTTCCCAGGCGTGGAGGGCGCAGATCCCATCCTCCGCTCGATAGCCGACCAGTTTGCAAAGGCCGATGAAGCGATGAACGGGGACTACAACTACAGTTGGTTCAAGTACAGCACTATGGAGGGTAAGGTGAACAACATCCCCCGTCAGCAGGATGCCGCCGCAGGCCACGCCTGGGTGCTTCTTAACGCCTACCGCAAATTTGGGGATATGAACCACCTCCGCAGGGCCGTGAGCGCCATGACCGTCATAAACAACCTCCCGGAAAGCCGTTTCTATGAGATTGTGCTGCCGTTCGGAGCATATGTGGGCGCCGTGATGAACGCTATGTACGGAACCTCCTTCGAGGTTGGAAGGGTGCTCCGCTGGACCTTCGAGGGAAACAAGAGCAACGGCCGCGCGGGCTGGGCCGTGACGGTGGGACAGTGGGGTCCCTACGACATCTCCGGCCTTCAGGGAAGCATCACGGACGGCGGCGGTTACGCCTTCCAGATGAACTGCTATGAGATGGCCTGGCCGCTGGTTCCTATGGTGAAGTATGAGCCCAAGTTTGCAACCACAATCGGCAAATGGATGCTCAACAATGCATCGGCCTCCCGACTTTTCTTCCCCATGGAGATTGCCGATGAATACCAGGCCTGTCCGGACCTCAAGAACATAACCAATAATATAATCGGCTATGAAGGCCTCCGCAAGAGGGACCGTTACGGGAAGATATCGGCCCAGCCGGTGGCTGAAGGAGACGGCCCCAGTTGGCTCTCCGGTATGCCTGACTGCACTATGTTCAGCCTTTACAGCACTTCGCCAATAGGCATTTTCGGGTCCATAATCTCCACCACGGACGTTGAGGGAATCCTTTCGCTGGACTGCAACGTGACCGACTTTTATGCCGACCGCCCCTTCCCGTGCCATCTTCTGTATAATCCTTATGCCGATGACAGGACCGTCACCTACAAGGCCTGCGGCAGCGCGCCGTATGACCTGTTTGACTCGGTTGCCCGCGACTATGCCGCAAAGAATGCTTCCGGCAACTGCTCAGTTGTGATTCCGGCAAAGAAAGCGGTCCTGGTGTATGAGATTCCTGCAGGGACGGAACTTTACTCAACGCCTTCAGGTCACGTTTTCACTAAGGACAGGACCATAGTTGCGTGGTAAGCCCTTGACTTTCACAAATAAAAGCCGTACCTTTACGCTATGAGAAACGTAATTGTATCGGCTTTTATATTTTTGCTGGCTTCCTGCGCCGGCAGCCCAGATTGGACATTAACACAGGACAGCACCGGAAAAACCTATCCCGCAACCGTGCCTTCAACGGTGGCGGCGGTGCTTCTTGAAAACGGCGTGGAACTCACTCCGGAGGCCCTTGACGGCAGTTTTACTTATTCAACCGTCTTCAAGGCATATGACCCTTCACTTCATTACACCCTCCGTTTTGACGGCCTGGGCTATTATGCCGATATCTTCTTCAACGGGGAGAAGATAGCCTCGAAGGACACCACCTTCGGCATCTTTGCCGTCCGGGAGTTTGACGTAACCCGCCTTATGGGAAAGAGGAATCTCCTTGAGGTGAGGCTTGAAAGGGCAAAGGCCGGGGACCTCAACCTTGGCTGGGTGGACTGGAGCCCCGCTCCGGAAGATGAGAGTATGGGACTTGTGAGGGGCGTTTCCCTCCGCTCGCACGGAGACGTTTCCATAAAGGACCTCTACGTCCATCCCATCCTGGATGATGATTTGGATGAGGCCGATATTGAAGTTCGCGCCCTCCTTTGCAACCACAGTGAAGAATCACGTAAAGTGGTACTGAAGGGCGTTCTGGAGGGCCGTGAGTTCTCCCATTCCCTTACCCTGAAGGCCGGGGAAACCCGTGAGGCGGTGTTCGAGGCCCTGGAGATAGAGAATCCGCGCCTGTGGTGGACCCACGATCTTGGAAAGCCGGAACTTTACAACCTGAGGCTCGTGGCCCTTACCGGAAAGGCGGTATCGGACAAAGCATCCCGTACCTTTGGCATACGTAAGTTCACTTCCCGCCTTAACGCAGACGGCAACCGCCAGTACACCCTCAACGGCCGTGACATCCTTGTTGCAGGCGCCGGCTGGGCCGATGACCGGTATCTCCGTGACACCCATAAGAGCATTGAGCACCAGGTGAAACTGGTGAAGGATATGGGCCTCAACTGCATCCGCTTTGAAAATATCTGGGGCAAGGACTCATACATCTATGATCTCTGCGATGAGCAAGGCATCCTTGCTATCGTGGGCTGGAGTTGCCAGTGGGAATGGGAAGGCTACTGCGGCATCCCCCACAGCAATCTCTACGGCTGCATAAATGACCCTGAGCGCAATGCCCTGGCATACCGTTATTTCCGTGACCAGATGCGCTGGATACGCAATCACCCCTGCGTGGCCGCCTTCCTTACCGGCAGCGACCGAATTGCAAATCCTCAGTTGGAACCTCTCTACCTAAAGGAGTTCAAGGCCCTTGGGCTGGAGTTCTCCTATATCTGCAGCGCAGCGGAGAAAGTTTCCATGGCCGGGCCTTCCGGCAACAAGATGACGGGTCCCTATGAGTACTGCGGCCCTGAATACTGGGTGGATCCCCGGGCCGATGGCGGAGCGCTTGGATTCAACACGGAAACTGGTATCGGCCTCAATATGCCTCAGATTGAATCCGTGAAGAAGATGATAGCCCCGGAGGATCTATGGCCCGTCGGGAAGGCCTGGGACAGCCTCTGCACCGTAGCGGGGGAGGGTATGCACAACACCGGAATCATCCGTGAGGTGGTTTCCGGCCAGTACGGTGAGCCTTCTTCCGTGGAGGAATTCGTAGCCCGCGCCCAGGCAGCAGATTATACCGGCACGCGCGGTATGTACGAGGCCTTCCGTATAAATATAGGTAAGGCCACTGGCGTTGTGCAGTGGATGCTCAATTCCGCCGTCCCTATGCTCTACTGGCAGTTGTACGACTGGTACGGAATCCCCACGGCCGGTTATTACGGCACAAAGAAGGCCCTGGAGCCCGTACAACTGCTTCTGCAGTGGGAAGAGCGTAAACTCTATGCCGTAAACGGCCTGGCTTCGGGAAAGGGATCGGCAAAACTGGACTGCACCGTCCGCATCTTCGACGCCGCTTCCCGTGAGATTCAGACAGTCCCGGTGAGCGTAAACGTCCCTGAAGGCAAGTCCGTCCCTGTGCTGGACCTTCCGGAAGGAGAGGATCTCTTTGTGTTTGTGGAAGGCGGCGCAAATAATTTCTACGCCGTTCCCGCCCAGGGCAATGTCCACGACTGGGCGCATTCCAGTTGGTTCCAGACTCCCATCAGCACCTATGCAGGCCTCTCATACGTAACTGCTCTTCCGGCGCCGGACCTCAGCGTCAAGGAAGATGGCGCGCACAATGTGACTGTTGAGAATAATTCAGACACCGTGGCCTTCCAGATTGTCCTCAAACTCCTTGACGCCAAGGGTGACCTTGTTCCGGAGGCCTTCTGGTCCGACAACTTCTTCTCCCTGCCGCCTCACGGCAGCATAAAGGTTTCCCACAGCGGCAAGGGTAAGGTTGCCTGGACAGCCGGGCTGTAATAATCTTTAGCGGTGCTGGTGGGGAGACTATTTATATAACCTTAATGTTGAAGGATGGCGTCCTTGGTCCTTGGCATAGTCCAGGCGGGGATGCTGCGGTCACTGCCGTCGGAAAGGCCCATCCACCAGCAGGCGGCAATTCCCTCCTCCCTGGCTTTTCCAGAGAAATATGAGGCAAAAGTGACGTTGGCGTCATTGTCGTCATTGGTCCCGCCACCCCATTCGCCTATGATTACGGGTACCCCAAGGCGTTTTACAATATAGGTGTCAAGGTTTGTGAAGAGGCGGTCTATATCGGCCTTCTGCTCTGCAAATTTGGGGGCTTCCCAGTAACTGTGAACCTCTACGGCAATGTGGCCGGGTTCTTCGGGAATCTGGAAACTGGCTATGGGATCCTTGAGATGGGAACTCCAGGTACCGTCCCCGCTGCAGGCGGCGTAGGTGTTCACTACAAGGTTCCTGTAGAGGTTGTTCCCACCTGTGGCACGGACGGTTTCCGCGAACACTCTGGCATAATTGAAAATGGCGTTGTAGGCACCCTTGGCAACGTTTGCGTCATAGTTTCCGGGTGCGGCAAATGAGGCAAAACACCAGGAGCCGTACTGGTCCACCATCTCGTTGTAGGACTCGAAGAGGAGTTTTTCATCGTAGTCCTTGAAGGTAAGGGCAATCTGCTGCCAGAGGACCTGGTAACGGTCCTTTGCGGCATTGAAACCGGCCTCTGATGCCCTGATCCAGGCGGTGGAGGCGTCTCCTGTGTCGTGGTGGACGTTGAGGATGCAGTACATCCCTTCATCAATCACGTAGTCCACAACTTCCTTCACGCGGGCCATCCACTGAGGGTCCACAGTTGTACCCGTCCACGTGGCGGGATTCCATTTGTTCTGGTCGTGGAGCGTGATTGTGCCCATATGGGGGTACCAGGTTACGGGCACGCGGATTACCCCAAAACCGGCTTCCTTGAACATATGGATGAGTTCACGGGTGGTCTCCGGCTGGCCCCAGGCGGTTTCGTAATCCTTTGGTGTGCGGGAGGTCCAGGCCTCTATCCACATATTGTTAATGTCTCCGCTGTTGGAATCCAGGGTGTTGCCAAGGTTCCAGCCCGCTCCCATGTTGAGGACTGCTTCCGCGGCGCTTTCAAAAGGGTCCGTGGCGTCCGGGGTGTCCGGCTTGTCGGGTTCTTCGGTTTTATCCTGGGACTGCTTCTGCGGCGGGGTAGGAGCATCCATCGGCCTGCATCCGAATGCAAGCGCGGCAAAAATGCACAGTATGAAGGCTTTTTTCATCAGGGCTGCAGGCTACTGTTCCACCACCCACTCTCCGGTCTTTGCCGGGCCGGAGAAGTGAATCGGTAGGTTCTTGATGTGACGTTCAACGGTTTTGACGCTGACGCCAAGGGTATCGGCTATCTTCTGTCGGGTTACATGCCGATCCATTTTGACCATTTCCATTATGCTGGTGTCAATATCTTTGGTCACCAGTTTGGCTTTATCGGTATATATGTGCAGATATCGGCTATGGAACTCATGCTTCGTTCCAATCATAAGGTCTGAAAAGAAGTCATCAAGCGGATCCCTGTCTTCGTATATGCCCTTTCTTATATTGGCGTAATTGGCTCTGACGAGGGCATCTCTAAAAAAGCGAGAATGTGCTTCAAAAATGGAATTGTCCACGTCGAAGCCCAACATCCGTAAGTACTGTATTGCAAATACAGCCATGGTTCTGGTATTGCCCTCGGCAAACGGATGGATTCTCCAAAGCTCAGAAATAAACTTTGATATATGCCAGACGGTCTCATTCTCGTGAAGACTTCTGAACGGCGTGAGTCTTTCTCCGCGGAGCAAGTTCTCAACTCTGTCTTCCAGATTGTACGCGTTGCCATATGTAACAGTATCACCGTCAAGAACCCATTCGTGCTTGAGGATGTTGTTTTTTCTGTATGTCCCGGCATGCTCAAATACCCCTTCAAACAGGCGTTTGTGGATGGATTTCAGTTCTTCCGATGATAGCGAAAAGCCTATTTCGCCGATAAGGATGTTTATCCTGGCCGCCACCTTATCGGCCTCCTCATAAAGAGAATCCGTCTCCCTGTCCTCCTTGACATCGTAGTAGGTGTCAATAAGGTCTTTGGCCTCATAGGCCGATATCTTGCCCTCAATGTTGTCTGCCGCAACCTTGTCCAGATACTCAGAAGTCTTAAGCCCATCTACGTCCTGCAGCCCCTTTGCCGCCTGCCAGTTGACGTATCTCCTGCTTTTCTCCGGTTCCTGCTGGTTGAGATACTGGTGATTGTCCATAATACTATCTTATTCCCTGCAAAACTACAAACTTTGAGCGACACTTCCAAGCCATGTCGCTTAAAATGTCGCTCAAAAGTGCGGTATCATTGCGGATTATCGAACTCTTGTTGAGGATTTCGAGCGCCTCATTGAGTTCAATTATCGGCCCGTTTTGGAGGATTTTACAGAAGGGTATGTCCCATAGGGCGGATCCATCTCAACATCCTTCATTCCCTCATTAGGCGGGAAGGAGATTCGTTTATATGTTTTCCCATCTTTCTCCACCACATCATCTTTTCTGAACCAGTATTTCTGAATGACATAATCAGACATTTTCCCTTCGCCCCAATGTCTGTCCATACGATCCCCATCCAGTACCACTACCAATAAAACATCTGTTTGCCAGAACACATCCTCCACTACCCATTCTGCGTCTACCGGTCTACCCGTCATTACATTAGCGAATGACCCCATATCTCCTGGATCGATGTGTGTCAAATACCATTTGCTGTTCACTTCCTCAATGCTTTGAGGATCATCACCTGTTGGTAGTCCCGTCTTTTGCGACCAAATGTAAATACCACCGCTCCATTGATTCTCAATGTCAAGAGAGTAAAAATAGTCACATGAACCCAAAGAAACTAGGCCGATGATGGCTGCTATAAAATGACAAAATCGTTTCATGTTTTGGATTTTTTTTTGCATTTATAAGCAAAGGTAGATATTTTTTTGCATTTTGCCGCGAATCCCCAAAAAGGGCCCCACAAGCCTTCTGTGTGGATTGGCGGCAATGGTGGCTAAAGGGGCAAAAAGCCGGCCCTCGCAGAGGAGGCCGGCTGTATTCGCGTGCGGGCAACGGGACAATTATCGAACCAATTTTGAGGACTTTAGGGCCGTGTATCTGTTTGGTATTCAGGCAGATATAGAATAGTGTCCGGAAGCGGGTCTCTAAGATTTTTTGAATACATAAACTGCTCCTGGTTTGATAATGTGTCATAAAATGAGTATGTTTGTTCTGATAAATCGGAGGTCTTCGTATTGCGCTATGAGCAGGTCCAATGTCTTTTTCCCATACTCAGTCTCCAACTCTAACCCTTTCAGCCACAGTACAAACCGGTTCGTCCATGTGCGGCCTGGCCTGCAGAACTCTTCAGGAATGTCAATT
>JAFSPR010000081.1 GCA_017451395.1 Bacteroidales bacterium | reverse complement strand
GCAGCCTGTGCGGGTAGCGAAGTCAATCACTTCCTCGGGCTTGGTGTAGTGGGACTCTGCGGCGGAAACCTCATCCTCAACGCCTGCGAGGACACCGAGTTCTGCCTCTACGGTTACGTCGTACTGATGGGCGTAGTCCACAACCTTCTTGGTGAGGGCGATGTTTTCCTCATAGGGAAGTGAGGAGGCGTCGATCATAACTGAACTGAAGCCGAGGTCTACGCAGCTCTTGCAAGTCTCGAAGCTGTCACCGTGGTCCAGGTGGAGGCAGATCTGGGGCTTCTCCCAACCGAGTTCCTTGGCATACTCTACAGCGCCTTCTGCCATGTAGCGGAGAAGGGTCTGGTTGGCGTAGTTACGTGCACCCTTTGAAACCTGGAGGATAACGGGGCTCTTGGTCTCTGCTGCGGCCTGGATGATGGCCTGGAGCTGCTCCATGTTGTTGAAATTGAAAGCGGGGATGGCGTAACCGCCGGCGACGGCCTTCTTGAACATCTCGCGGGTGTTAACAAGGCCTAATTCTTTATAAGATACCATAATTGCTATGAATTAGAATAATAAATTTCTTTTAGCCCACAAATTTAACTATTTTTGCGGAAAAGTAAAAGCGATATGAGCGGTAAAGTACTTATTTTTTCGGCCCCGTCCGGCAGCGGCAAGAGCACCATCGTAAACCACATCCTGGGGCTGCATCCTGAGATAGAGTTCTCTGTATCGGCCACATCACGCCCGCCAAGGGGAACGGAGCAGGACGGCGTAGAGTACCTTTTCTACAGTGCCGATGTTTTCCGCCTTATGGTCCGGGACGGAAAGTTCGTGGAGCACGAGGAAGTGTACCCTGACCGCTTCTACGGCACCCTCAAGAGCGAGGTAAACCGTATCTGGGCAAAGGGCCATGTCATCATCTTTGACGTGGACGTGAAGGGAGGAGTCTCCCTCAAGAAATACTTCGGGGACAGCGCCCTCTCCGTATTCATCCAGGCCCCGTCCGTGGAGGAACTCCGTAAGCGCCTCATAGCCCGCGCAACGGACCCTATGGACGCCATTGAGCAGCGCGTTGCAAAGGCCGCGGAGGAAATGACCTACGCCCCCAGGTTCGACCGCATCCTCATAAACGATGACCTTGAGACCGCCTATAAGGAGGCCGAGGAAATGGTAGACAACTTCCTATGCGGATAGCCGTTTACAGCGGGTCCTTCAACCCCCTTCACATCGGCCATCAGGCCATAATCCGTTTCCTCACGGAAAAGGCCGGATTTGACCTTGTGTACCTTGTGGTAACCCCGCAGAACCCCTTCAAGGACGCCCACAGTCTTCCGCTTGGCAAAACCAGGTTTGACGCAGCTGTGGAAGCCGTCGCCCGCCACCCGGAACTGAAGGTGGTTGTTAAGGACACGGAACTCCATATGACGCCTCCCCAGTACACAATCCGCACGCTTGACGCCCTCAAGGCGGAAGAGCCCCAGAACAGTTTCACCCTTGTGATTGGGGCCGATAACCTTGCCTGCTTCAGCGGCTGGCGCTTCCACGAGAGAATCCTCCTGGAATACGGCGTAGTGGTCTTCCCCCGCAAGGGCTACCACAGGGGCCACGCCAAGGCCCGCCTAATGAAGGAGAATCCTCTGTACAGGATCATTCTCCTGAAAGCTCCGCTTGTAACCATCTCCTCAACCGAAATACGTAACGGCCTTCAGGAAGGCAAAGACATGTCCAAATGGCTGATGTAGGTATCCATACGGAAACAGAGCGTAAATTTCTGGTACTCAGTGACGCTTTCAAGGCAGAGGCTATTGCGTCCCACCACATAAGGCAGGGCTACATTGCCCGTGACAGCGGCAACTCCGTCCGCGTACGCATAAAGGATAGTACCGGCATCCTTACAATCAAGGGCCCATCGGCCGATGATATCTCCCGCACCGAATGGGAGACAGAGATTCCCCTTGCCGATGCCGAGGCCCTTCTTGGCCTCTGCCACGGCGGAATCATTGACAAAACCAGATACATAATTCCGGAGGCCTCCGGAAGGGTATTTGAAGTGGATGAGTTCTATGGGGACAATGAGGGGCTTGTAATGGCGGAGATTGAACTCCAGAATGCCGATGACTCGTTTGAGAAGCCATCCTGGCTGGGGCTGGAGGTGACCGGAGACCGGCATTATTACAACTCCTACCTGTCACTGCATCCGTACAAAACCTGGTAGTGCGTGGATTTTTTACTATCTTTGCACATCAAACCCAAAATAGTTCTATGAAATACAGATCACTGCTGGTTTTCAGCGTGCTCCTTGCGGCGATAGCCGTGAGTTGTAGCAAGGAAAACGCCTCGGACTCGGTAAAGTACCAGGAGTTCTCGGGCACCGAAGTGGAAGTAGGTGAAAATGCAGGAGCAAACAGGCTCCTAGTCCTTAATGAGGGCAACTTTCCTGGCCCCTCTACCCTGGACCTTCTTGACTTCAGATCAAAGACATATTCGGCCAATGTATTTGGCCAGGCCAACCCTGACGTAACTCAGGGAATTGGCAGCACAGGCAACGAACTTGCCGTGGCGGGGGACCGTATCTGGGCCCTTATGAACGCATCCAATCAGGTTGTGGTTATGGATAAAAGCAGTCTTAAGGTGCTTAAGATCCTGGATATCCAGAGTCCTCGTTTTATAGCCTCTGACGGTGCCTATGCCTACATAACTTCATATGGCGCCGCCGTTTGGGGAAGCGCCTTGTCCCAGAATGGCCTGCTGTACAGGGTGAAACTTGACACCTATGATATTACCAGCCTGGAGGTTGGCCCGCAGCCAGAAGGCGTGGCCGTAAAGGATGGAAAGATATATGTGGCAAACAGCGGCGGCTATAATGCCCTCAAAAGTAATACGGTTATGAGGATTGATGCCGCCTCCTTCCAGCAGGAGGCAACCTTCTCCGCTCCGGTATCCAACCTTAAGTTGCTGTGGGCTTCCGGAAACTATCTCTGGGGAACCAGCTATGACACATATGGTCCGGCTCCGGATTACGCATTTGTATCGGCCGCAAGCCTGTACAGGATGGACAAGGACGGTCATAACCATAAGGTGATAGAGGGAGTATCTCCCAGTTTCGCCACACTTGCAGGTGATACCCTATATGCTTTCGGATTCGGAAGCATGTATAAAGTATCGGCCGACGGAACGGTTGAAACCCTTATATTCAAAGACCAGGTCATCAAGGTTAAGAAAGAGTCCGATGATGAAGAAGAATTGTTTGAGGAGATTTCTGTAAGTCTTGAGGGACTGTATGTAAGTTACGCCTGCGTTAATCCTTCAAACGGAGATATCTATCTATCAGTAGCTTCCTATACTGGAAACAGCCGCCTGATATGCGTAGATAAGGATCTTACCTTCAAGTGGGAACTTGAATCAGGATTGGGCGCCGCCCATCTGCTTCTTCAGTAAGTTAAATCTCAACACTCACACACCCTATGACGTGGAAACCCGGCATAGGGTATTGTTTTACTATTTCATAGCGGGTGCCGGTAAAGTTTCGCAGTTCCACGGCAAGCCTCAGGCCCCAGGGACCTTTCCAGGAAAGGGTCATATCCCAGGTGGTGAAAGCGGGGAGGAATGCCTCCGGGCGGGAGGAGGCGGCAGTGTAACGGACGCCGGTGACCTGCCCGCGGATATCGGCCCTGAAGGACTTCCACGCGCCGAAGATGTTGAAGGAGCCGCTGTGGAGCGGAATATACGATATCTGCCAGGGATTTGACGGGTCAAAAGCCCGGTTGAAACTGTACCGGGCGGTGATTCCGGCCTGCCAGGCGGCGGCTGTATAGGCCGATGACGCGCTCCATTCGTCCCCGAACACGTGCACGGTACCTATATTGAACATACTCCAGCGGAAGAGGCTTCCGTTGGGGACGGCTATGAGTTTATCCGTGACGTGGTTGAAATAAAGTTCTTCCCGGATTCGGAAACTCCACGGACCGAAAGACCTGTCCCAGAGCCACCAGGCGCTGACCTGCCACACCTTTTCCGGCCGAAGGTCCCGGGCCCCCACGTTTGTGTAATAAAGGTCGTTGAATGAAGGCAGCCGGCAGGAGCGCTTCGTGAGGAACCCGAATTCCCAGTCAAAGCGGGGATGCCAGTCCACAAGAAGGGCGGGGGAGAGGAAGCGGTATCCGTCGCTGGTGCCCTGATACTGCGCGCTCACCTGTATCCTCCACGGGTCCAGCAGGAAGGCCGATGAAAACGCCCCCAGGACCTGCTGCCTCTGCGCTTTCACATTAGCCGTAAGCCAGTCGGCCTGGGCATCCACGGCGGCGTTGAGGTGCAGCCAGGGAAGCGCCTGATAGCCAAGCGATGCTGCCGCATACGCGCTCTGGAGGTTGTAATTCCACGTGGCGCTTATGGAAGGGTCAAGTTCGGAGACATCAACATAATCCAGGATGTCAAGGGAGTATCGGCCCTTCACAAGAAGGCTGAGGCCGTGCCCCAGGGACTGTTCTCCGGAAATCTGGGCGGTAAGGTTACGGTCATACTGCCGGTCCTCAGACATAGGATACTTTCCGCTCTGCTTGAACACTGGCCCGGGGATTCCGCGGCCTGCATCGTACCAGTTAACGGAGGCTTCGTACCGGCCTCCACGTGGCAGGAACCACAGGTGACCGGCGGCCCGGAAGGCCTTTATGTCGCAGTTCTGGCGGGTGAGGAGGGTGTCTTTCCCAAGGTCCAGCGTGTGGAAGGGGTACTGCCCGTGAGCGCGGTCAGCGCCAAGACGGAGGCGGGCGGCAAAAAGCCCGCGGCGGGTTTCCACGCTGCCGCTTGGGGAGATGGTCCCAAACGCGCCGCCCATGAACTTAAGCCGCAGTTTACGGCCGTCAGGGAGTGAGGACCTGAGGTGCAGTGATGACGCGCTTCAGTAT
>JAFSPR010000080.1 GCA_017451395.1 Bacteroidales bacterium | reverse complement strand
TAGAAGTTGGCGCGGATCTTTTTAGGAAGATTCTCAGGGTCAATGCCGATTAACTCGAACGGTATGATGATGCATACGCGCCAGTTCTGGAGGCCTTCCTTAGGGGTGTCTACCTTTGAAACAGATGCAAAGCGTGCGATGGCTTCCATTTCTTCCGCAGGACGGCGGGTACGGTTATGACGGTCAGGGCCGGAGCAAGCCAGTACCTTCCCAAGGGCATTGATCTCAAAGTTGTAATATACGGAGCCGTCCGGATCCTGAACAAAGAACTCTACGCAGCTGTCTTCCCACTGGGAACCGTTGTCCTCCTTATTCTCTGCCCTGAGATCCAGCCCGCTTACGCGGAAATCCACAACCAGGGAGCCCTCTGTGCGGGCAATTCGGCCAGAACAAAGCGGAGCGTAGGAACATACTTCCGGCCAGTTGACGGTATCTACGTCAAAGCGTGCGGCCTCAAGCTCCATTACGGAGTCAAGGTCAAGGGTGTCAAAGTTTACAAGGGGTACTTTAATGGTTTTCATAGGGCTTGCATATCGTTAAGTTTCCTGTAATATCCGTTGAGGGCAATCAGTTCGTCGTGACGGCCGCGTTCCACAATCTTTCCGTCCTGCATCACTACAATTTCATCGGCATTCTTGATGGTGGAAAGCCTGTGGGCGATTGCAATGGTGGTGCGGGTACTCATAAGGCGGTCCAGGGCGTCCTGCACAAGGCGCTCTGACTCAGTGTCAAGGGACGCCGTGGCCTCATCCAGGATGAGGATGGGAGGGTTCTTGAGGATGGCGCGGGCAATGGAAAGCCTCTGGCGCTGGCCGCCGGAAAGTTTTGAGCCACGGTCTCCGATGTTGGTTTCATAACCCTCCGGCTTTTCCATAATGAAGTCGTGGGCATTGGCAATCTTTGCCGCCGCCACCACCTGCTCCATTGTGGCACCTTCAACGCCAAACGCTATGTTGTTGAAAATGGTGTCATTGAAGAGGATGGCTTCCTGGTTCACGTTACCCATAAGTGCGCGGAGATCCTTCACGGCGACGTCCTTTATGTCCTTGCCGTCAATGGTGATACGGCCACCCGTAACATCCCAGAAACGTGGGATAAGGTCTACCAGCGTGGATTTTCCGGCGCCGGATTCTCCAACTATTGCTATCATCTTGCCGCGCGGAATCTCAAGGTCTATTCCGCGGAGTATCTCACGGGAAGAGTCATAACTGAAGCGTACGCCCTCAAAGCGGATGGCATCCTGGAAGGACTCCATAGGAAGCGGGTTCTGCGGATCCTTTATTGGGTTTTCGTGCTCCAGGATCTTGTTTATCCTCTCCATTGAAGCAAGGCCCTTGGGGATGCGGTAGGTGGCGGTGGAAAGTTCCTTTATGGGTTCAATCACAGAATAGAGTATCACCAGGAAGAGGATGAACTGCGGGGCATCCATAAAACTGCCGCCAAAGAGTCCAGTCCCTCGGATGATCATTGCACCGCCTATGCACAGGACAGCCATCAGGAGGGTTGTGCCCAGGAATTCGCTCACGGGATGGGCACTTGCCTGCCGCACACCAACGCGGGTATATTTGTTACGCATTCGGTCCGTAGTGTCCTTGAAGCGGGCGGCCATCTTCTTCTCTGCGTTGAAAGCCTTGATGACGCGAAGGCCTCCAAGGGTTTCGTCCACCTGTGACATAGTGTCGCTCCAAAGACTCTGAGCCTCTATGGACCCCCTCTTGAGCTGCTTTCCGATCACTCCCATTATCCACACGAAAACCGGCGCAAAGACCACTGTGATAAGCATCATGTCCGGGCTCATGAAAGTGAGGAACCCAAAGTACAGCAGTATAAGGATAGGGTCCTTGATAAGGATTGCAATGGAAGCCGTGATGGAGTTCTCGACCTCGGCCACGTCTCCGGTGATGCGGGCTATGATGTCTCCCTTTCTCTCCTCTGTGAAAAAGCCGATGGGAAGAGCGAGAATCTTGTGATACACGCGGCTCCTGATATCCCTCACTATGCCGGTGGAAATTGGCACCATAACGGCATTTGAGCCAAAGTAGCAGGATGTTTTGAGGAGAGTGAACAGTATCATTGCCCCGCCAAGGAGCAGGAGCGTGTTCATAAGGCCGTGAGCGGTGGAAAAGTCCGTTACATAGAAGTAGAAATTGTTCACCAGTTTGTCCTTGAAGTTCATCTCAGTATCCCACGGGATGAACTGGTACACGGTACTGTCCACCTTGAACAGGATGTTCAGGAGCGGAACCAGTATGGCAAAAGAAAAGATATTGAATATGGCCGATAATATGTTCAGCAGAACTGCCCCGGCCAGATATCCTTTGTACGGAGAGGCGTACTGCCTCATCATTTTGAGGAATTCCTTCATAGGTTACAAAGATAGCAAAAAAACCTTACAGCACCTTGTCCAGCCAGTAGAAGATGAGGCGGATGCGGTCCTTGAGGACATCGTAGTCAAGGGAAGAGGCGTTGTCCGAGGGTTTGGTGTTGTTGAGCGTAATGCCGGAAGTGAACATTACCGCGGGGATGCCGTGCTCCAGGAAGATGCGCTGGTCACTGATGCGGCGGTAGAAAAGACGCGTGAAGTCCTTGCTGCCGTAATAATCATAGCCAAGTTCCAGCCCGAAGCCCTTTCCTTTATTGGCCGATTCAAGGGCAGATCTCTGGGAGGATGCGTCATCAGAGAGCATCATAAGGAAGCGGGGATTGCCGTCCGTAAGAGGCGCGCTGGTGCCCCCGATCTGGTCCAGATTCACCACCAGGGATATCTGTGAAGCCGTTATGGGCTGCCCGGACACCGGGTCCATGAGCTTTTTT